>JAJTGH010000101.1 GCA_021299555.1 Comamonadaceae bacterium | reverse complement strand
CGTGGGCGTGATGGCGTTGCCCAGACCGTCAAAGCGCTGAATCGCGCCCTTCTCGACCCGCGCACCATAAAACACGTCCATGTCCTTGTAGCCCGCGCTGCCTGAGACGCCGAGATACTGATCGCTGTAACTGGCGCCGGCGGTCATGCCGGGCTGCTGCAAAAGCAGATCTTGCTCGGCGGTGCCCAGGGGCGCACCCAGCAGATGGCGACCGTCGCGGGTGATCAGCTGCAGTTGCTGATCGCCGCTGGCGTCATTGAGGTAGAGCGTGACGTCTTGCATGCCGGCCGGTACCATGGCCACCGCAGAGAGCGAAGGCGAATTGCCCAGCAGCAATGTCTTGGCCGCCGACGGGTGGGGGTTGTTGACCAGCGCCGAGGTCAGGAGCGCTGGGCCGCCAGGCTCGGGCGTGCGAAAAATCACCGTGGCGTCGGCCAGGCCGGTGTTGTTAGGGTTTTCAATGATCCGAAACTGGGCAGCGGCTGCAATGCGCATGGGGTCGTCAATTGCCACCGACATGCCTGCGGCAAGGTGCTTGGCAGCCGGGTCGAACTTGAACAGGTCACCGCCCACCTGGCCGTAGCCGTCCACACCCGAGCGGTGCAAGGCGTTGACCTCGCCGACAAACTTGCCGGCCAGAAAGTCCATGGCATCGCGGGTGGTTTCAAGCACCTGTTCGCGAAAAGCCATCAGCCCGGCCAGTTTGCCACTGCTCACGCCCGACAAAGGCGAGGGCTTGGGGCCATAGGGGTCGAGCACCAAAGCAATGCGTTCAGAGGACGCAGCATCTGCCGTCATGCCCAACATCACGCTGCGCACGCCAGAGACCAGCACCTCCTTGTCGACCGAGCCGCCCAGGGCCACAGTGACCGAACCATTGATCGCAAAAGACGTGGTCAGGCGGGCATATTGGGACAACTCGCGCAGCAAACGGTCGCGCTGATCGAGCAGTTCCGAGGGTTGCTTGGAAGCCGTGGCCACCTTGGCCATTTGTTCGTTGATGGCGGCCAACTGCTTGGCCAGGGTATTGACGTCGCCCAGGCTGGCGGCCACCGCCTCACGGGTTTCGGTGTCGACCATATCAAGCTGGCTGGAAATCTGGTCAAAGCGGGCGGTCACACCCTGAGCGTCGCGGTAGAGCTCGCCGCGCAGCACCGTGGATGCCGGGTCCGTGGTCAGGGCGCGGGCCGAGGCAAAGAACTGGTCCAGTGAGGTGGTCAGACCGGCGCTTTCGCTGCCCATGATGTCGATCACCCGATTGGCATATTCCACCATGGGCACCTGGCTGGCCAGCTCGCTGCTGCTGGTGCGCAAGTTGCCCTCGGCAAAGGCGTCGTACTGGCGCTTGATCCGGTCAAAGACCACGCCGGTGCCGATGGAGGCGGTTCCGATCTGGCGAGGCGTGCCGGCATTGAGCTCGACCGACTGGCGGGTGTAGCCGTCGGTGGAGACGTTGGCGATGTTGTTGCTCACCGTCCCCAGCGCGAGCTGGTAGGCGGTGACCGCCGTGCCGGCAATGCCGAGAATGTCGCTCACTGGCTAGCTCCCGCGCCCGGCTTGGCAGGCATCAAGGGGATGGGCCCGCCCGGGCGCTTGAGTGCCTCCCAGGCTGGCGCGGCCGGCTGCAGGGGCAGCGCCGGGTTGGGCGCATCAAGCCGGCGAATCTGCGGCTTGTTGCTCGAGGCGGCGTCGCGGGCCTGCAAGGCATCGGCTGTGCTCACTGCAGCCATTTGGCGGCTTTGGGTCTGCACCAGCATGTCGGCCAGACCCAGGGTGTTGCGCTTGGCCATGGACATCGCCACTTCGCGGTCAAACATGGCCTCGAAGGTGTCCAGGTGGTCAGACTTGAGCAGGTCGCTCTTGTCAATCGACTCGCGCATGGACTTGAGCATCATCTGCAAAAACATGGCCTCGAACTGCTGCGCGGTTTCGCGCAGCGCGCCCTTGCTGTCTCTGGCCGCCCGACCCTTGAGCTCGCCCAGGCCCTGAAAGTCCAGGTAGGTGCGGGGGGCTGCGTTGTTGACGTTGTCCATGATCAGGGTGGTGCGTGATGGGTCGCAGGCTCGGGCGTCAGATCACCAGCAGTTCGGCGCGCAGGCTGCCCGAGCTCTTGAGGGCTTCAAGAATGGCGATCAGCGCCGAGGGCGAGGCCCCAACCTGGTTGACCGCATCGACAATCTGGCGCAGGTCTACGCCTGGCTGGAACAGGAACATGGGCTTGTTGGGCTCGGTGACGGCCACTTCGGCGTTTTGCACACCCACGGCCTGACCACCCGCGAGCGGGTTGGGCTGCGAAACTTCATTGGTGGCCGAAATGGCCACCGAGATCGTGCCGTGCGAGACAGCCGCAGCCGATACCCGCACATTGCGGCTGATGACCACGGTTCCGGTGCGCGAGTTGATCACGACCCGGGCCGGCGGCTCGCCGGGCTGCACATCGATGTTTTCCACCATGCTCATGAAAGCCACGCGCTGGCTGAGGTCTTGCGGAGCGCGAATGGCCACCGAGACACTGTCGATCGCCTGCGCCACACCCTCACCAAAGCGCGCATTGACCGCCGCAACAATGGCCGCCATGGTTGTGAAGTCGCCCTCGCGCACATTGAGGATGAGCTGCTCTGCGCTCGCAAACGGGGTATCAACCACGCGCTCGACCGTCGCGCCACCGGGAACCCGGGCCGAGGTCGGCACCCCAATGGCCACCTTGGTGCCGGCTGCAGCCGCGTCAATACCGGTGGCCGTCAAAGCGCCTTGCGCCAGTGCATACACCTCACCATCGACGCCGCGCAGACTGGTCAGCAGCAAGTTGCCGCCACGCAGGTTGCTCGCCTTGCCGATGGCTGAAACGTTGATATCGATTTTTTGACCGGGCTTGGCAAAGCCGGGCAATTCGGCCGTGACCATGACCGCAGCCACGTTTTTGATGTCCATCTTGCCGCCGCTGGAAGCGGTTTCAAAGTCGGCCAGGGCGCCCTCCATGGCTACACCCAGGCGAGAGAGCATGGTCTTCATGCTCTGCGCCGTGAATGACACGTCAGAGCCGTCGCCCGTGCCCTGCAAGCCCACCACCAGACCGTAACCGATCAGCTGATTGGTCCGCTTGGCTGCGACGTTGGTCAGGTCCTTGATGCGGTCGGCGCGAGCGCCCACGGGCAAGAGCGCCAGGCCAGCGCACAAAGCGGCCAAAATAAGAGAGCCAAAACGCTTCATGAGTGGTTGTCCTTAAAACGGCCAGAGCTTGAGCAGCATGCTGGTGCCCCAGCCCGGCTTGGCGGCGGCAGCCAGGTCGCCCGTGCCGCGGTAACTGATTTGTGCATTGGCCAGGCGACGGGACTGCACCGTGTTGTTGGGCGCCACATCGTCAGGCCGGATGATGCCGGCCACCTGGATCACTTCGGCGCCTTCGGTCAAAGCCAGTTGCTTTTCCCCGCGCAAGACCAGGTTGCCGTTGGGCAGCACATCGACCACGGTCACCGCCACAGAACCCTCCAGGCTTGCTTGCTGGTCTGCCGTGCCTTTGCCTGTGGAGGCCATGTTGGCATTGCGAAGGTCGATGCCACCGAGGCCCAGGTTCTTGAGCTTGCCGCCCAGCCCCAGGGGCACGACATCGTTGCTCGACTTGCGCGTCACGTCGGTGTTGGCCGTACGGGCCGCCTGGGTCGACTCCGCCAGGATGACGGTAATGACATCACCGACCTGGTAGTTGCGACCGCGTCCGAAAAAATTGTCGCTGATGCGTGAGTGGTAGATGGCACCGGTGGCCACAGGTGCCCGCTCGCGGGCCACTGGAATCACCGGCGCAAAGTCGGCGCTGTGCTTGAGCGGCGCGGGGGGAAGCACGGTGCAGCCGGACAGAGCGACCACAGCAAGACAAACAACAGAAAATTTCATGAATGGGTCTCAATCAAAGATTGTTGTTAATGAACTTGAGCATGCCATCGACGGCCGATATGGCTTTTGAATTGATTTCGTAGGCGCGTTGCGTCTCGATCATGCTGACCATCTCCTCAACCACGTTGACGTTGGACGCCTCCATGGCACCTTGAACAATGGAGCCAGCTCCGCCCAGCCCTGGGACCAGCACCTGCGGCGGGCCCGAAGCCGGGGTTTCCTTGAGCAGGTTTTGGCCCAGCGACTGCAAGCCACTCGGATTGACGAAACGGGCCACCTGAATCTGGCCCAGCACCTGATTGCCACCGCCCGTCAGTTCAATGGAGACGGTCCCGTCGCGACCGACGGTCAGCGCCGACGCGTTTGCCGGCACCGTGATGGCAGGCTGCAGCAGCGCACCGCTCGATGTCACGATCTGGCCTGTGGCCGAGAGCTTGAAGCCGCCGTCACGGGTGTAGGCAATCGAGCCGTCGGCCTGCGCGATCTGAAAGAAGCCGCCGCCGGCAATGGCCATGTCCAGCGGGTTCTGGGTGGTCATCATGTTGCCCTGGGCATGGATCTTTTCCGTGGCCACCACACGCACGCCAGTGCCCAGCATCAGCCCGGTGGGCGCCTGGGAATTGGCATCGGTTCGGCCGCCGGGCTGGCGCACGTTTTGGTAGAGCATGTCCTCGAACACCGCGCGGTCGCGCTTGTAGCCGGTCGTGTTGACGTTGGCCAGGTTGTTCGAAATCACATTCATCCGGGTCTGCTGGGCATCCAGGCCCGTCTTGGCCACCCACATCGATGCATCCATGTTCAGCTCCTTCCTGCGTATTCAAATCTTTATTGGCAATCAGCTGCCGGCCTTGAGCATCGAGGCACCGACTTCATCGCCGGTTTTGCTTTCCTTGATGATGCGGACCTGCTGCTCAAAGCTGCGTGACTGGTCCATGAGCTTGATCATCAGCTCCATGGCATTGACGTTGCTGCCCTCCAGGGCCTTGGATGTCAGGCTCGGGCGCAGGGTGCCATTGGTGATGTCTGCACCGGGATTGCCTTCAATCTCGAACAGGCCATCTTCACGGCGCACCAGGTTGGACTGGCTGGCATCGCGCAGCATCAGACGGCCCACCAGCACACCGGGGTCGAGCATGTCCTGATCGCTGGTGGCATAAATGCTGCCATCAGGATTGATGTTGATCTTGCTGCCCGGTGGAACGGTGATGGGCTGACCACCCTCCCCGCGCACCACAAAGCCGGAACCGTTTTGCAGTGTGCCCGCCGATGTGACCTGCAAGTCGCCGCGTCGCGTAAACGCCAACTGGCCGTCTCGGGTGCTCACGCCGAGCACCGATTTGTCATTGATCGCAACGTCCAAATCGCGGCCGGTGACCATCATGGTGCCAGGGCGCATCGAAACGACGTCGGTGCTGACCGCCTGCGGTTGCAAACGGGTTTCCAGACCAGGGCCTTCGACCTTGATGGCTCGCATCGCCACCTCGTAGCTGCGCTTGAAGCCCGGTGTGGAAACGTTGGCCAATTCGTTGGCCGTGACCTGACGGGCCACCCGCTGCTCGTTGATGGCAGCCACCGCGTTGAAAGCTAAACGGTCCATGTCTAAAGTTCCTTTTGCTTCGTCCGATTAATCGATCAAGCCAGAATCAGCCCCGGATATTGATGATGGCCTGAGTCATCGTGGTCGATGTCTCGATCGCCTTGGCGTTGGCCTGGAAGTTACGCTGGGCGGTGATCAGATCCACCAACTCCTGTGTCAGATCCACGTTGGAGCGTTCGGTCGCACCGGCGCGGATGGTTCCAAAGCCAGCGCCGCCGGCTGTTCCAAGAATCGGGTTGCCCGAGGCGGCCGAGGCCAGGAAGCTTGAGTCACCAATTTGGCGCAGGCCCTTGGGACTGGAGAAGTTCACCAAAAGAATCTTGGCCAGTGACTTTTGCGCACCGTTGGAATACGACGCACTGACCAGACCGTCCACCCCGATGGTCACACCGACCAGGTCACCCTCGGGGGCACCGTTTTGTGACTGCGACAACACCGCAAAGGGTGAGGTGAACTGGGTCGATTTGGAGTAATCGATGTTGATGGTCAGCGCACCCTTACCGCCTGCCAGGAACACAGTTTCCAACTGGGTGCCGGCCAGGGGCGAAACAATATTACCGCCGGTGTCAAAGGTCAGCTCGCCTTTGTCCAGGTAGATGGGCGACCAGTCTGGCAAAGACTTGAAGCCGTCGCCGTTGGTGGTTTCTTTGCCGAACTCGTCGATGTACATCGGCTTTGAGACGCCATCGGTGTCTTCAACGAACTGGGTGGGCTTGATCCAGGTGCTGGTCGCGCCGCGGCCCGATTCGGCCTGACTCAAGCCCCAGGTGGCCTGACCAGAGACCTTGATAAAGCTCGCTCCACCGGTGGTGCCGGTGGTGAATTCAAAACGCTGCAGGTCTTTGTTAAAGCTCACGGTCACGCCGTTGACTGTTCTTCCACTGGCGTCGGCCAGGCGGTTGATGCCGTTTTGCAGCTCTTCCATAAAGCTGTTGAGCGAGTAGTCGGTCCGGGTCGGAATCACCACCTCGCCCGACACATCATTGACCGTCACGCGGAATCGGTTGTTGAAGGCGTCGACCGCAAAGTTGTTGCTCACGTTGATCGGGACCGCCGTGCCGTAAGCGACGGCTGGTGACGATTCAATGCCCCGGGTGGCTTCGGACTTGGTCTCTTCAGCCTGTTCGGTCATGCCAAAAATCTTGTAGGCCAGCGTGGTGTTGTCGGCAATGCCGGTGACGGCCACGCTCGAGGCGTCGCCTGTCACACCCGAGCTGATGTTGAAGGCCTTGTTCACGCCGTCATAAGTGACCTGTATGCCATAGCGTTGCTCGCTCTGCGGGCGCAGCGGCGTGCTGCTGTTGGGGCCGACCTGAAGTTCGGAAACACGGCCGTCGACCAGCAAATCCTTGAGGTTTGCAGTCAGGCCCAGCACAGGGCTGCCTGACATGCTGATACTTGCGCCCGTGCTGTCTTTGAAAACGAAATTCTGCTTGACCCGGTCATAGCTGACTGTGATGTCTTTGGTGTCCCCACCCGCATCGAGTTTGTCCTGGATTTCCTCGACCAGAGATTCGATCGTGACTTTCTTGTTGTCGGCGAAGGCACCCGAGAGATTGAAGGTTTCAGAGGCACCGCCGTTGACACTGACCGTGAACTGGCGATCCGATGCCGAGCCCGATAAGTCAAAGTAGCGCTCGCCACCGAATTTTCGGTTCAGAACATTGGTGACTTCAGAGGCAAGCTGGGCGCCTGTCAAGCCCGTTTTTCCGGCCAGATGGCTCAAGTCCACGGTGGCCGGGTTGCCAGAGCCGTCGATGTCGACCTGGAACAGATTGGACAGATCGGCAGCGGAGTACGTGGCAAAACTGATGCCTGCGCTCAGGTCGCCGAGCAAAGAGCCGGCCGACCGCTCGCCGGACACGGTGGCAGGCGTGGAGGTACGCTTGTCGGTCAACTGGTCGAGTGAGAACTTTTGCGTCTTGGCGTTGACCAAGAAATCCTTGACCTCGCTGTAAGGTTTGGTGCGGCCGTACTTGTCGACATACAGCGGCTCTTTGTTGATGTTGGTGGCCTGCAGCAAGGAGGCCCTGACCTCGTCATCGCCCACGAACACATAGGTCTGCCATTTGTTGAAGGGGCTGCCCTGGCTGGCGTTCTCGGTCTTGACGTAGTAAATGGTGGCCAGATAACCGTTGCCGCCCTTGTCGTAGACCGTCAGCGCCGTGCTCTTGTTGTAAGTGGCCGGATTGCCCCGGTTGAATTTCTCGGTCACCACCTGAGCGTCGGCCGGGAAGTTCACGCCCAATTGAATCAGCGACGTCTCACTGGCCTCACCCGTGGTCTTTTGCGGGATGGTCAGCACCACGCGCTCATTGACATTGGCGCTACCGGTCGAGTCAACCGTTGCTGCCATCAGTCGCTGGCCTGCCGAATTGACCACGTTGAACTGCTCATTGAGCATGAACGCGCC
>JAJTGH010000100.1 GCA_021299555.1 Comamonadaceae bacterium | reverse complement strand
CTGCGCCCCATGAGCACATTCCAGGTGTAGCGGGTTTTGTAGCCCTGCATCCAGGAGTTGATGACCGGGAATTCCTGGTTGATGATGTCATCGATCACCCGCTCTCGGGTTTGACCGGTGCGCAGGTTCAGGCGCCACTCGTAGAACATGAAGTCATGTTCCAGGTTGGCCAGCATTTTGGGGAAGCGATCGACGTCGACATTGCCGCGCCAGTCGCGCGGTAGCCTGAAGGGCGTGCCGGTCATCACGATTTCCGTGCCCCCGTGTCCGTCGTCTTCTTCCCAGGAATTGGAGACGTGGTACATGTAGGTCGGGCTGGCCTCAAACCAGCGGATCTGATCGGGCCGCCCGTGGCGGGGGATGACCCCAAAGCGCGAAGGCGTCTCGTGATAGAACTTGAGCTTGTGACGCCCGGCAGCGAACGCGTCCATGTCGTAGAACAGTGGGAAATCGTGCACCACGCTGTAGTTGGGCGTGATCGCCATGTCGTGCGGCAGGCGCGGGCCGGGCAGATTGACCGGCATGAAGGTCTGCAGCGCACCGTGGCGGTCCATCACCCCATAGTGCATATAGGGCGCCTTCTTGCCATAGGCAAAAAACAGAAACTCGCCGGTTCGCTCGTCCACCTTGGAGTGTGCCGAGATCGGCAGGTTTTTCAGCCTGGGGTCCAGATCGAGCATGCCGGCGGTGCTCAGATCGTCCGGCCTGACCTTATAGACGCTGCCCCCCAGGTACCACATGGAGATCAGGTGGCCGGCGTAGTACTTGACGTCGGTGTTGGACGTGTTCTTCAGCGGTGCATCGGGCCTGTCCTTGCGCGGTGGATCCTTGATCCCTTGCCACAGCGCCTGGCCGGCGCTGAGCTCTTCTTGCAGGCCCTGCGTCATGACCCAGCGGTTACGGTAGCGGGCTCTGCCGCCTTCAAACTCGACCGCGTGCAGCATGCCATCACCGTCAAACCAATGGTAGCGCCCCTGGGCCTCAAAACGCCGGTTCGGGCCATTGCGCACGTGCATGCCGGTCAGGTCTTTCGGAATCTCACCCTGAACATCGGTCAGGTCGATGGTCAGTTCCTGCTCAATCGGGGCAAAGCCACCGTTGAGGACGGGTATGTCATTGGTGCCCATGGTGATCTCCTGGAAAAGTTAGTCAGAGTGGGTCAGGCGGTTTGACGGGAGGGGCGACGGGACGGCGCGATGCAAAAGCGGCTGCTCACGAAGGCCAGGTTGGTCAGGCTGGCATTGCCCGCCCGATTCAGGCCGGTCACGTGGTAGTCGCTGTAGGCCGCGGCAAAATTCAGGGGCATGGCGCCGGTGAGGTTGGTCGTCAACTGGGCGCCAGCGCGGGCATAGGCCTGTTCGGCCTGGTCGATGTAGTTTTCATCGGTTGAATACAGAAAGGCGGTCAGGCCGCCGAATTCGCGCACATCGGCGCTGGCCTGTGCCAGTGCATCCTGGGCACTGTTGCACTCAATGACAAAGCTCACCGGTCCAAAGCGCTCGCCGGCGTAAAGCTCGCGCTCGCGCGTGCTGACCTGCAGCATCAGGGGGGTGCTGGTGCGCGCATTGGGAAATTCGGGGTGTGGGTAAGGAGCCGGTTCGAGCAGCACCTGGCCCACGCGTTGGCCCTGCTGCTTCAATTGCTCGAGCAGCGCCAGCGTCTGCGGCGACTGAATGGTGGCCAGGATCATGGCCGCCTTTTTGGGCTCGCGCGTGAGCGCCGCCACGGCCGCGGCCAGGCGCTGACCGACCTCCTGGAATGCGACCATGCCCTGGGGCGTGCGCACCCCTTGACGGGGGATGTAGATGTTTTGGGGGCTGGTGCACATTTGTGCGCTGAAGATGCACAAGGTTGTGGCCAGGCTGCGCAGCGCAGCGTCGAGGTCGTCGGCCGATTCAAGCACCACGGTGTTGTTGCCGGCGGTTTCTGTAAACGTGAGTGCCGGGTGCGCATTTTTCTCGACCCATAGACCAAATTGCACGCTGCCGATGAAGTCCACGATCGCAGTCTTGGGGTGCTGGACCAGAATTTTTCCCAAGGGCTCGGCCGAACTGTCCACGGCCAGGGTGACCAAATTCGGATCAAAGCCCGCTTGAGCCAAGACCTGTCGGAACACCCGCACACTGATGGCCATGGGCAAGACGCTGGCAGGGTGGGGTTTGACGATCACCGCGTTGCCTGTGGCCAGGCTGGCCATCATGGAGGGCCAGGCATTCCAGGTCGGAAAACTGGCACAGGTAAAGCACACGGCCACTCCGCGCGGGACCAGCCGGTAGGTTTTTTCCAAAGAGATGTGCGAGGGCCCAAAACTGCGCTCCCAACGTGCCGTCGGCGCGACCGATCGCAGCGCTTGCTCGGCGTGTACCAGGGCCTCGATGCCGCGGTCCAGTGCATTGACCCCTGAGCCTGCATAGGCCATGTTGTAGCTCTGCCCGGCGGTGTGCATGACCGCATGCGTGATCTCAAACAGGTGCTCCTTGTAGATCACGTCAAGCACCTGCATCAGCGCACCCAGACGCTCTTGAATCGACGCTTGTGACCACCGGCCTATGGCTTGCTCTGCGGCATCAAAAAGGGCATCGACCTTGCACCGGGGATATTCAATGCCCAGTGCCTGCTGCGTATAGGGCGAGATCTCCTCGCCCAGCCAGCCGACTTGCCCAGGTTGGTTCAGGGCAAATTGCCGGCTTCGGCCGTCCTGACCCAGATGGGCTTCGAAGGCCTGTTTGCCATCGGCCTGGGCCTGGTCTGCATTGGGGTATTTGCCCGGTATCTCCGGGTACGGGCTCCAGCAGTGGCGCTCGGCGCAGGCCTGGCGGGCCCTCTCGAGCAGCGGCAGATGTTCAGCGTACCAATTCATGATGCAGCCTTTCTGCGCCAGATCAGCCTGTGGTGCCGCACAACACCGCTGCCGTCAGGCAGGTCATCGCTGGCCGAAAGCGTGAGGGTGCCATCGGCCGAAAAATCCATGTTTCGCACCTGTTCGCTGCCCACAAAATTGGGATTGAGCGCGTGGCTGACGCTGTGCACCACCTGATCGCGGCCGTGCTCGGTGCGGGTGTGAAAGCGCCCTGCGTACTGAAAATAGCTCTCAAAGGCGGCCAGCCGCTCGGCCTCGGGCACGCTGCGTGTGCTTGCGCCTGAAAGCGCGGGTCGGTGTGCCCGGGCAATGCAGGCCGACATGCTGCCATCGCTCGTGTACTGGATCATTCCGCTGGCGTCCGGCCCGAACGGGTAGGTGCTGGCCCGTCCATCGCTGTAGGCAATCTCCCATCGCACGAGGTGCCAGGTGCCCAGCAGGCGCGCGGGGTCGGGCCCGGCTGACGGTACAGATGCTCGCAAAGAGGTCTCCTCTGCAGAAAGCGATGGCTTTGATCACTTTCTTTATTGAACTGACATGGGACGAAAGGTATCTCATGTCGTCGGGCAGCGTCTGAGGGCTTACCCTTGTATCGGGTCTGCAGAGCTTGCCGGCCGAATCAAAGCCGGCCGGCCGATGGGGTTTCAGGCAGCTGCTGTGTTGAGCCGGGCAATGACCTCGTCGGTGGTCTGCACATCCCCAAAGTTAAAGATAAAGCCAGACAGGCAGGCTTCATGCTCTTCCACGGTCAAGGCTGAACAGGCGTCAGAGACCATGAGGGTTCGGTAGTTGAGCATCATGGCGTCTCTCGCCGAGGATTCGCAGCAGACATTGGTGGCAGTCCCTGCGATCAGCACGGTATCGATGCCATGGGCTTGCAGCCGTTTGTGCAGATCTGAAGAGCCTTGTATGAAGGCGCTGTAGAGGCCCTTGCGCACCCGCCAATCTCCAGGGTGCGGATGCAGGTCAGCGTACAGGGCGTGGCCATGGGTGCCTTCGGCCATCGAGGCGCAGCGCAGGGCAAAGCTTGCGGGCGAGGACAGTTCCTGATGGAAATGCGACCAGCTTGCGTCCGATTCAGGACTGTAGGTGTTGAGGATCCAGACCACGGTGCCGCCGACGCCGCGCACTGCATCGGCCAATCGGTTGATGGTCGGGCAGGTGGCGGCCGCGGCCGGCACCCAGGCATGGCCCCCGCCTTTCTGCACGAAGCTGTTTTGCATGTCCACAACCACCAGCGCCGTTGTCTTGGGCCTGAGATCCTCAAAGGCATGCAGGCGACCGCGCCGCGCGATCACGCGCTGCACGAGTTCTGGGGAGGGGGTGTAGGGTCTCATGGTGGACATGTTTTGCTCCGTACCGGGGACAGGGGGCTGCCCGGCGCGTAGGCGGCAGGCAGGCTTGAGCGCTTCAGGGCATGTAAGTGCCGCCGTTGATTTGCAGTGTTTGCCCGGTGATATAGCCAGCGGCCGGGCTGAGCATGAACAAGATCGGGTCGGTCACATCCTGGGGCACGGCGATGCGGCCCAGTGGAACCACCTGTCCGTAGGTGGCCGGGTTGACGTTGGGCGTCCCCGACTCGTCGGATCGACCGGTTCCGCCTCGAAGGAAGGCCGTGTCCACCGCACCCGGGGCCACGGCGTTGACCCTGACTTTGGGCGCGTTTTCCAGAGCCAGCTCGCGCACCAGCAAAATCAGCCCGGCCTTGGCCGGACCGTAGGCGCCGAAATTGGGTCGGGCCCAGGCGCCCAGGCCCGAGGCCACGTGCAGCAGACTGCCGCGCTCGGACTTGTGCAAGTGGGGCAGGGCGGCGCGGGAGATAAAAAAAGCCGCGTCCAGATTGCCGTGCAAAATCTCCTGCCAGACGGCCGTCGACGTTTGCGTCAGCGCTTTGGGCTCACTCATAAAGCCCACCAGATTCACGCAAGCGTCTATGCCGCCAAGTTCGCTGGCCGCCTGCAAGACCGCAGCGTCCACCGATGCTGCGTCGGTGGCATTCATGGCAATGCACCGCGGCATGCCGCCACCATGCCGCTCAATCGAGCTGGGCAGATCCAGCACGGCCACCTGGGCCCCCAGGCTGCAGGCCTGGTTGACCAGGTGGCGCCCGATGCCGCCACAGCCGCCAGCGACCATCAGGCGCAGGCCCGCAAAGGCCTGGGCACTCCAGACACTGGCGTGGCTCATTGCTTGCAGGCGTCTGGAGCGTGGCTGTCGAGCAGCGTGCGCTGGCCGTTCCTGATACGAATGATGTAGGCCGGCAGTTCGGCGTCGCCCTCCTTGCCAAAGCAGATGTTGCCGGTCACACCGCCGAGTTGGGTGCTGCGCAGGGTATCGCGAATCGCAGTGCGCTCGGCCTTGAGCTTGGCTGGGTCCCCGGTGACTGCCGCACGGCGCATGGCATCGGCAAACACGTAGACGATGTCGTAGGCCGATGCGTCCACGTGGTGCGCGCCGGATTTGTTGACGCCGCGTTTCTTGGCCTCATCGAGGAATTTTTTCTCGAAAGTGCGGGTGCGCTCGTTGGTGTCCCACCAGTACCAAGACACGAACGTGGCGCCTTCACCGTCGCTGCCCAGGATTTTGGCAATGTCTGGATCGGCAAAAATTTGCGCGCCGATCAGCATGCTGTTATGACCCTGGCGACGCAACTCTTTCATGACCTTGGCCGTGCCCTCTGGCAGGCCGGCGAAGGCCAAAACGCCAGGGCTGTTGCCTTTGAGCTTGGTGATGTGGGGCGACAGGTCGGTGGCGTTGGTGGCAAAGCCTTCGGCCGGGATGACCATCTTCCAGCCGTTCGATTCCAGCAAATTGGGCATCCACCCGGCCAATGACTTGCCAACAAATTCGTCGCTCGGGAACATCACGGCGGCCGTTTTGTTGGTCACGCCACCCTTGGTGGCCATGGTCTTGACCAGTCGGCCAAATTGCTTGCCCTCGTCTTCGGTGACCCGGAAGGCCCACTTGCGGTCCTTGGTCAGCCCTGGCGCTGAGGCTGCATTGGGGATCTGAACGATTTCCAGGCGCTCGCCGGCGGCAAATGCCACTTGCGCTTCCTGGCTGGAGAAGGGACCAATGATGCCAAGGGCTTTGGCGTCTTCGGCAAACTTCTGGGTGGCCACCTGGGCATTCTTTGGATCGCCACCTGTGTCAAACTTTTCGATCCGGATCTTGCGGCCATTGATGCCGCCCGCGGCATTGATCTCGGCCACTGCAATGTCCACGGAGATTTCAGTGCCAACGGCAACGCCCGAATAGCGGCCGGTCTTGGCGTGCGACAGGCCCAAGACGATGTCCTGAGCCCAGGAGGGCGCGACCAAGCCGGCGGCCAGGCCAGCAATTACCAACAAACGTTTTTTCATCAGTTGCTCCATTGAAGTTTCAAGCACCCAGGTAAGCCTCGGCCATGCGCGGATCGCTTGCCAGAGACGAGGCATCACCTTCCAGAACCAGCCGCCCAAGTTCAAGCACATAGGCCCTGTGGGCGGTAGCCAGAGCCATGTGTGTGTTTTGCTCAACCAGCAAGATGGACAGGCCATCGCGGTTGAGCTCGGAGATCAAAGTGAACAGCGCCTTGACCAGCAGCGGACTGAGCCCCAAAGAGGGCTCGTCGAGCATCATCAAGGCCGGGCGACTGAGCAGTGCGCGCCCGATGGCCAGCATTTGCTGCTCGCCGCCCGAGAGCACCGATGCCGGCATGTCGCGGCGCTGGGCCAAATTCGGGAAGCGCTCGTAGATGGCCTCGATCTCACGGTCGGGCCGCTCGCTGCGCGTGTAGGCGCCCATGAGCAAGTTGTCGTGCACGGTCAGACTCACAAAGATCTGCCGCCCCTCGGGCACCAGCACCAGGCCATCGGCCACCCGCCTGGCTGCGCTGCGCCCCAGAATGGACGCGCCTTTGAAAACAACATCGCCCGCGGCCGGCCGCACCACGCCCTGCAAAGCTTTGAGCAACGAGGTCTTGCCAGCGCCGTTGGCACCGAGCACCGTGACGATTTCGCCCGCTTCAATCTTGAGCGACAAATTCTGTACCGCCTGCGTGCGCCCGTAGCTCACGCTCAGCTCGCGCGCTTCAAGCAGCATGTCGGCTCTCCATGGCGTCTGGGGTGCCCAAGTAGGCTTCCAGGACTGCGGGGTCCTGCTTCACCGACTCTGGCGTTCCCTCAAAAATTTTCCGTCCGAAATTGAGCACCACCACATGGTTGCACAGATCGCGCACGAAGGGCATGTCGTGTTCCACCACCAGCAGCGTGATCCCGCTGTCTGATACGGTTTGCAGCAGGCGACGCAACTCGTCGGTTTCCGCGTTGTTCAAACCAGCGGCTGGCTCGTCGAGCAGCAAGATGCGCGGCTGGGCCATCAGGGCCCGCACCACCTCGATGCGTTTCTGTATGCCGTAGGGCAAGTCCGCCACCACCTGCCCGGGGTAGGTGCCCAGGCCCGCGCGCTCGAGCGTCGCCCGTGCGCGCTCACCAGCCTTGCGGCTGCCGACCAACTCCCAGGGCCGGCTGAAGTGGTGCTCGCCCAGCATCACGTTCTCCAGTGTTGAGAGGTGAGGCATCAGGCGGATGTTCTGAAATGAGCGGGCAATGCCGTGGCGCACCCGGTTGGCCACCGACATCCCGGTGATGTCCTGGTCCAGGGCGGTGATGCGGCCAGCGTCGATGGGGTAGACGCCTGAAATCAGGTTGAAGACGGTGGACTTGCCCGCACCGTTGGGGCCGATCAACGCCGTACGGCTGCCGGCCGGCACGTCAAAGCTCACATCGTCTATGACCTTGAGGCCACCAAACGATTTGCTCACGCCTTCGAGTTGCAGCACGTGTTTCATGTGCCAGCTCCTGCGTTGCTTCGGTGGCTGGGCGTCAACCGCTCAATCAGGGTTCGGGTGATCACACCTTGCGGGCGCAGCATCATGATGATCACCACGGCCACGCCAAAGAAGATGTAGCGGCCGCCCTCGAGAAACTTCAATGACGGGTCAAGCTCGGCCGCCCCCATGAGCACATACAGCAGCACGTAGATGCTGAACAGCACGCCGGTCGATTGCACGTCGATGAAGTTGAACTGGTGGATCAACAGGCCGCCACCCAGGCCCCCAATGGCCCCGCCTATGGTCAGTGCGATCACCTGGGTCATGCGCAGGTGCACGCCAAACAGGTGTGCCACGCTCTCGTCGTCATGAATGGCCCGCACCGACAATCCAAAACGGGTGCGCATCAGCCAGGCCACAAAGGCCACGGTGCCTATGGCGCAAGGTATGACCACCGGCAGTCCGGCATAAGCCATCACGGACAAGCCTGCGGCCCCACCCAGTGCAGGGATGTTGAGCAAAACGCCCGCGACCACCTCTGCAAATGCGAAGGTGGCCAGCACCATGTAAATGCCCCGCGTGCGCAAAATGGGAAAGGCAATCAAAAAGGCCACCAGCCCCGCCATGGCAGAGCCCAGAATCACGGCCAAAGCCAAAGGCACCTCAAACAAGGAGGTCAGTGCGCCGGCCGTGTAGGCGCCCACCAGCACAAAGCCGGCCGCACCCAGATTGAGCAGGCCAGCCGATCCCGGCACAAAGACCGAGTAAGCCACGATCACATTGACGGCCAGCATGGCCAGCAGGCCGCTGAGGTATCCGGACATCAGAATTTGCCCTTTCCGATCTGTGTGTGGCCAAACAGTCCCTGTGGCCGCACGACGAGGATCAGCAGCAGCAGACCCCACACCGGGATTTTTTCAATCTCGGCGCCGAACATGCTGATGGCCAGCACCTTGACCAAGCCCACCAGCAAGCCCCCCGCGATGGCGCCCCAGATGTTGCCCAGACCGCCAAGCACCATGCCTGCAATCGCATCGGTTGCGATCGCATCGCCCATGAAAGGGGTCACGGTGCCATAGCTGGCCGCGTACAAGATGCCCGCCAGCGCCGAAAGCGCTCCGGCAATCACGAACACCACCGGCACGATGCGCTGAACCTCCACGCCCATGAGCGTGGCGGCGTTTGGGTTTTCAGCGATCGAGCGCAGCGCCCGACCCAGCCGGGTCCGCTCCAGAATCGAACTGAGCACAGCCACCAGGGCAATGGCCAGTGTCAGGCTGATCAAGTGCGGCACACCAAAGATCAGGCCGCCGACTTCAAAGCTGGTGTTCTTAAATGGCAGCTCAAAGCGCTGAGGCTCGCTGCTCCAGATCGCCATGGCCAGGTGTTCAAAAATGATCAGAAATCCCAGGGAGCTGACCAGGGGCAGCGCGTGCTCGGTGGCGTCGCCAAATCGCGCCTTCATGTAGCGGTAGGTAAAGCGCTCGATCAAAAGAGACGCGAGCACCGCAACTGCAATGCCGGCCAGCGCGGCATACACCCAATGCCAACCGGCTGCAAACAGGTGAGGCCCGGCGGTCGACAGTGCCCAGGTCACCATGCCGGCGAGCATGAACAAGGCCGGGATGGTGAAGTTCAGAAAGTTCAGCATCCCGATGGTCAGCGTAAAGGCCACGGCCACGAAGGCCAGGATGCCGCCGAGCATCAGGCCGTTGACGAGTTGTTGCGGCAGTTGCATGGCAGTACTCAGCCGATGTGGTGCTGGTGGTTGGCCATGTACCACTCGGCGATTTCTTCGCGCGTGGTCCACCATACGTCCGGATGGCCTTTGGCATGGGCCAAAAATTCCCGGAAGCAGGGCATGCGGTGAGGGTGGCCCGAGACATGGGGGTGCAGACCCACACTCATGATGCGCCCGCTGTCTGTGCCGTCGCGGTAGAGCTCGTCAAACTGATCCTTGAGCATGCGTGCGGCATCCCAGGTGGTCATGGCGCGCCGGTGGAAGAAAGTGAAGTCATTGATCTCGATGGTATACGGCACGTTGACGATCGGGCCTGATGGCGTTTGAATCAGGTAGGGCTGCTCGTCGTTCATGTAGTCGCAGAAAAACTTCAGTCCGCGCTCGGCCAGCAGGTCCGGCGTGTTGGGCGTGCCGCGCAGCGAGGAAGACAGCCAGCCCTTGGCCTTGCGTCCGATCTTTTTTTCGTAGACATCGAGCGTGGCGTCAATGATGGCGCGCTCTTTGTCAATGTCAAAGGTGTAGCGGGTCAGCAATTCCCCCTGCTCGTAGTTGTGGGGCACGATTTCCCAGCCACGCTCCTTGGCGTAGTCCAGAATTTCAGGCCGCTCGAGCATGGTTTTCGCATTGGCGGTGCAAGAAAAGGGGACGCCCATCTCATCGAACAGCTTGAACATGCGCCACACCCCCACCCGCTGACCGTACTCGCGCCAGGTGAAATTGGGGAAGTCGGCCACGTTGCCGGGCAGCATGTCGGGCAGCATGGGCGGGCCGCCGGCGTAGTTGGGCTCGGTGCTTTCCCGGGTGAGGTCCCAGTACTCGCAGTTCATGGTGATGATCACGGCCAGTTTTTTCCCGCCGGGCCAGCGCAGCGGCTTGCGTTTGATCAGCGGGGACCAGGGGTAACAGCAGCGTCGAGGTGTCGGCCACTTGATGAACCAGATCGTGGCGCACCCGCGCCGCCTGCTGGGCATCGTGGCAAAACCGTGAGGACCAGGACAGGTCCACCAGTTGAACCGGCGTGTGCAGTATGTCGCCGGTGAACACGGCATGTTCGCCACCGCTGCGGGCGTGCAGTACGCACGAGCCCGGCGTGTGCCCGTGCGCGGGTTCGAGGCGCACCCCGGCATCCAGGTCATGGCCGCCCTCGACCATCATGGCCTGGCCGGCATCGACCACCGGCAGCACGCTGTCGGCAAAGGAGCCATGATTGGGGACGGGCTGTCCTTGGGCCAGCGCGTGCCGGTGGGCACTTTCCCAATGCTTGTATTCGGCGCTCGAAAAAACATACCTGGCCTTGGGAAAGGTGGGAACCCACTGGCCATCGCGCAGACAGGTGTTCCAGCCCACGTGATCGGCATGCAGGTGGGTGCAGCACACAAAGTCGATTTGCTCGGGCACCAGGCCCACTTGAGCCAGGGCCTGCAGGTAGGGGTATTGCTGGCGGTGCCATCCCAGCCGCTGGGGCCGTTCTTTGTCGTTGCCCACACAGGTGTCGATCAGGATGTTGTAACGCGGCGTGCGCAGCACGAAGCTGTGAAAGCTCATCATCAGCTGGCGCTGTTCATTGAGAAAGCGCGGCACCAACCAGCTCGCCTGCTCCTGAAGTTTTTGCAAATCCACCCCGGGCAATACGAAATCCACCGCGGCAAAAGCCCCCTGCGATTCAAGCACCCGATCGATGCTGAACTGGCCGATGCGCTGTGTTTTCATGGTGTGCCGCTGGATGTTTTGCACGTTCACATGATGGCCGGCAACTCATGGGCCGGGCTGCGCGCTGCGGCGGCAGCCTGCTCATCGTCGCTCGACTGAGGCCACAGGCGGGCCACGTACCGCTCGCCGGTGACTTGCTCCCCGGCGCGGCCCATCAGCCAGACGATGGGTTCGCGCATGAGCGCCGGCGAGAGCAAATTGCCGTCGGCGCCACGCCGATCGGAGCCGCTGCCAGGCAGCAGCCTGGTGTCGGCGGCACCACCGGGCAGCAGCACATTGACGCTCACGCCACTGCCCTTGAGATCTTTGGCCCAGATCACACTCATCGCTTCAAGTGCGGCCTTGCTCGGGCCATATGGGCAGTAGCCCGTGCGCACCATCGTGACCTGGCTCGTCGAGACATTGACCACGCGGCCAAACCCCTGGGCCACCATGTGAGGCACGCAGGCGCGGGCCATCAGGAAGGCGCCGGTCACGTTGGCATCGATGATGTTGCGAAAGCCCTGTGGATCGGCTTGCCAGAAAAGGGCGGGCTCGGTGTTGAAGGTCTGACTGATCTCGAGCATGCCGCGCCCGGCGTTGTTGACCAGTCCGTCGATCCGTCCAAACGAGGCTATGCAGAGATCGGCCACAGCCTGGCATTGCGGCCAGTCGGCCACATCGGCAGCCATCCAGATGGCCCGTGGCTGGCTTTGCCCAGCGTTCCATGATTCGCAGGCCTCGCGCAGCTCGTCGGTGTCGCGCGCGCCGGTGATCAGCACCCGGTGGCCCGCTTGCACCAAGGCGTCTGCCATGTGCCAGCCCAGGCCGCGCCCGCCGCCGGTCACGATGATGGCCAATGAAGAGGGTGCTGGTTTCATGGTATTTACAGCAGGGCGACCGGGGCCATGGCTGCCTCGATCATGGCCTTGGGGCGGGCCGAGATGATGTGGGACTGCGTGTGCAGCCGCGCCAGCAGCGGGTCGCGGGCGCGCAGCGCCAAAATGATTTCGCGATGCTGTTCGTTGGATCGGCGCACGCGCACTTCGCCGGGCCAGTTGTGCTGCTTCATGGTCACCAGCGGCAATTCGATCAAGGACTTGGCCAGTGCGTGCAGGCGCTTGGAGCCACTGGCGAGCAGCAAAATTTCGTGGAATCGGGAGTTGCTGGCCTGAAACCGCAGGAAAAAGTCTTTTGCGCTGAGGTCTTGGTCTAGCAGGGCGTCGATCTCATCGGCCGTTTGGCTCAGCTGTTCCCAGTGCTCGGGACGCGAGTTGATGGCCGCCAGCGCAGTGGCATGCCCTTCCAGGCTGGCCCGCAATTGAAAGATTTCGTCGATTTCTGCGCTGCTCAGTTCCGCGACAAAGGTGCCGCGGTTGGCCTCGGTGTGCAGCAGCCCCTCGCCCGCCAAGCGGCGCAGGCTGTCACGAATCGAGGTGCGGGACACACCGACCCGCTGCGCCAGATCCTCTTCGACCAGCCGCTCGCCAGGCAGGAAGGTGCCCTCCAGGATCAACTGGCGAACCGTGTCGTAGGCGAGGCTGCTGGCGCGGGTCATGGTGTGTGCGTGTTGCGCTCGACTATAAGTTATTGTGTACAAGCCGCCGAATAACCTTCTATCACTAGTGGTTTATGGTCGCGGATTTTTTCAAGCCGTTGCGGGATTTCCCCAATGAAGCGATCGATTGGTTTGCGAATTGGGCCATGGGCATTGGCCTGTTCATTGGCCTGTTGCTTGCGCCGACTTGGTGAGTTTGTGTACATTTAGGGATCTTAGTTTGGAGCTTGATGGAATGAAACCACACATCTTGATCGCCGGCGCCGGACCGGTGGGCATGGTCAGTGCCCTGGTTCTGGGGCGAGCTGGCGTCGCCGTGACCTTGCTGGAGGGGGCCCCCAGCCTGAGCATGGATCTGCGTGCTTCGACCTTTCACCCGCCAACGCTCGACATGCTGGCGCGCTACGGCCTGTCGCAGACCATCGTGCCGCAGGGACTGGTGGCGCGCTACACCCAGCAGCGCGACCGCGCCGAAGGCGTGATCGCCGAATTCGACATGGACCTGCTCAAGAACGACACCGAGCATCCGTTTCGGCTGCAATGCGAGCAGTGGAAGCTGACCGAGGCGATCAAGGACCAGCTGGCCCTGTTGCCGCATGTCAAGATCCTGTTCAGCGCCAAGGTCGAGTCGGTCAGCCAAACGGCCGACAAGGTGCATCTGGTGGCGCAGCAGGAGGGCCAGACCCTGCGCCTGGAGGGTGACTACCTGATCGGCGCCGACGGCGCCTGGAGCGCGGTGCGGCGCAGCGTGGGCATCGAGTTCGAGGGCTACACCTACCCGGAGCGCTTTTTGGTGATTTCCACCGACTTCGAATACGCGGATCACCTGCCCAAGCTCTCGTATGTGAACTACTGCTCAGACCCCAAGGAGTGGTGCGTGCTGCTGCGCGTGCCCACGCTCTGGCGGGTGCTGTTTCCAACCCGTCCGGAAGAAAGCGACGAAGAGGTGCTCACCGACGAAGCGGTGCAGGCGCGATTGCAAAACCTGCTGGCCCAGCCGCAGCCCTACAAGACCATACACCGCACCCTCTACAAGGTGCACCAGCGGGTGGCCAAGGAATTTCGGCGCGGCCGGGTGCTGCTGGCCGGCGACTCGGCCCACATCAACAATCCCTTGGGCGGCATGGGCATGAACGGGGGCGTACATGACGCTTTCAATTTGTGCGAAAAACTGCTCTCGGTGCTCCAGCAAGGCAAGGACGTGAATCTGCTCGACCGCTACGAGCGCCAGCGCAGGACCATTGCGATTGAATACATCAATGCCAGCACCGCACGCAACAAAGCCGAGATCGAGGAGCGCGATCCGGTGCAGCGAAAGAAAACCCAGGACGCGCTGCGCGCCACCGCGGCCGACCCGGCGGCTGCGCGGGCATACTTGCGCAAGTCTTCCATGTTGGATGCGCTCGATCGCGCGGAGGCCATCGTATGAGTCAGCCTGAAAAAGTCGTGCGCGGCATCTCCCGCGTCAGCCACGCCGAGCGCCGCGCCCAGCTGTCAGCCCGCCTGCGTGAAAAGCGCCTGCTCTCGGCGCCCGGGGTGTTTGAAATGGTGTCGGCCAAAATCGCTGACCGCATGGGCTTTGAAGCCCTGTATATGACCGGGTATGGCACCGTGGCTTCATACCTGGGCCTGCCCGATGCGGGCCTGGCCAGCTACACCGACATGGTCAATCGGGTGCAGCAATTTGGCAGCATCACGGCCACGCCCATGATCTGCGACGGCGACACCGGCTATGGTGGCCTGCTCAATGTGATGCACACCGTGCGTGGCTATGAGGCCGCCGGCGCCTGCGTGATCCAGCTCGAAGACCAGGAGTTCCCCAAAAAATGCGGCCACATGCTCGGCCGCCGGGTGATAGACGCGCAGGCCATGGCCGACAAGATACGGGTGGCCGCCGAAAGCCGCAGCGATCGGAACTTTTTGATCATTGCCCGCACCGACGCGCGCACCACGCATGGCCTGGACGAGGCCCTGCGCCGCGCCGAGCTGTATGCCCGGGCCGGAGCCGATCTGTTGTTCGTTGAAAGCCCCGAGTCGGTGGAGGAAATGGAGCGAATTGGCCGCGCCTTTGACTTGCCCCTGGTGGCCAATATGGTTGAAGGGGGACGCACGCCGGTGCTCAGCCGGGAGGAGTTGCAGTCCATCGGATACCG
>JAJTGH010000099.1 GCA_021299555.1 Comamonadaceae bacterium | reverse complement strand
CTGAATTTGCAGCACATTCCCTACAAGGGCGGCGGCCCGCTGATGAACGATGCCGTCGCCGGTCACGTGCCCTTGGCAATCGGCTCGGTGTTCCTGCTCAAGCCCTTTGTCGATGCCAAGAGGCTGCGGCCTTTGGCGGTGACCACCAGCAAGCGATCGCCCGACCTGCCTGAGGTGCCGACGCTGGCCGAATTGGGTTTTGCGGGCTTCGAGGCGCCGGCGTGGTGGGCTGTTCTGGCGCCTGCACGCACGCCGCCCGATATTGTGGCGCGGATGAATGAGGCACTCAACAAGATCATGACTTCTCCCGAGGTGGCCAAGCGCCTGGATGCCCAGGGCATCGATGTGGTCGGCGGCACGCCCGAGGCGGCGCGGGTCTTCATTGAAAGGCAGATGGATATCTGGGGCCGTGTGGTCAAAGACAACAACATCAAGGCCGATTGAGCGGGAAGTGTCCGATGCGTCACTTATTGGCAGCGATGGCTTGCGCGCTGCTCGCCTCGGGCAGCACGTGGGCGGCCAGTTTTGACTGCGCCAAGGCAAGGCGTCCGCTGGAGAAATTTATTTGCAGCAATCCGGAGCTCGATGCGCTCGATACCCGCATGGGCGAGGTCTTTCGGCAGGTCAACGCAGGGTTCCCGCTCAAAGGTTTTTTGCTGACCACGCAGCGCGTGTTCCTGGCTGGCTATCCCTCCTGCATGAGCGACGCAAGCGGCAAACCCGCCCCGGCTGCGCAGGCCGTGCGCTCATGCGCCAATGCCCTGCGTGAACGCTCAGCCCAATTGCAGGCGCAGGCTCTGGCCCTGGTCTATTCCAATGCCAAGGACCGGTTCACTCACGACGATCTTGCGATTTTGGTCTACACCGTCGAGGGTCGGACACGGATACGCCTGTGGGGCAACTGGATGCCCGACGCCTACAACCCCCAGCCGTTTCCCCAAGGTGTTTGGTGTGACATCGACGAAGAGCTCAAACCCACCCAGGGCGGTTACAAAACCGACATGACGGACGACACCGTCTTTGCCGTGGCTGAAAAGGCCGTGAAGATCAGCGAGCACATCATGTGCAGTCCGCGCACGGGCATCAGCCCTGGAGCCTACCGCCGGATCCGTTGAACCGGCGCAATCTGAGCCCGCCGAGGCTTGCCTGCCATTGAGACCGAACCGCCTGCAGCAAATCCAAGGGTCTGCTCAATAGGCAGTCGCAGTGTCGACTGCTTTGGTGTGTAAGCCTACTCCTTGATGGAGATCACGCCGAAGCGCCCGACCTGCTTTTCAAACAGGGTTTCGTTGGTCGACCGGTCGACGATCTTGACACCAAGGATCAGCGTCTCGTCGGAGTTCTGCGCCTTGAGCTCAAATTTCTTTTGCAGATTGATGCGCAGCCCCTCCCGGGTCTCTTGACCGAGGCTGCCGATCTCGTGAACCTTGTAGAGGCCGTACCTGGGGCCGTTGCGCAGTTCGAGCTCCGTTCCCACCCGGCCCGCAAAGCAAGCCAGAACATTCATGTGTTGACCACGGAAACCGTCATCTTCCTGGCGTTTTTTGCGGGCCGCTTGTTCCCGTTCTTCCTTTTCCTGGCGAGCTTTTTCTTCTGCAGCCAACACTTCGGCCACGCGGCGGCGCTCGAGTTCCGCCTGCTGTCGCTTGTATTCCGGGCTTTCCTTGAATCGGCGCTCAGCCTCTTGAGCCTCGAGTCTGGCCTGGCGTTCACGTTCCTGCGCGACCCGTCTTGCCTCCGCCTCGGCATCCTTTCGGGCCTGCTCCTCGCGCATCGCCCGCTCCTGCGCCTCACGGCGTGCAGCGACCTCGGCATCCCTTCGGGCTTGCTCTTCGCGCAGCGTGCGCTCACGGGCCTCTCTGGCCTGATCGGTCTCTCTTTGGCTGGTGGTCCAGGACTTGCCCTCAAAGTGATAGGCCATGGCCGTGTCCCTGCCGATCGCAGCGAGCCTGCCGTCGGGCAGTCGCTCTGCGTAGGTCCCCGTGCAGCGTGACCGGATGCCCCCCGGCAAGGTGCAGGGGTAGTCGGCGGGGTCGTTGTTGGCCCAGACCCGCGGCAAGACAAAGAACGAATCGCAGCGGGTGAAAACGTCTCTGGCAGCCGGTGAGGTGGGCGAGTCCAAGCTGGCCTGCGGGTCCATGGATTCAAACCTGACCCCCCTGCTGACCAAGCCCAGTTGTAGACACTCACGCTGCTCCGGCCGAAGCGGCGCGAAAACGCGCGCCCACTCAGCCTTGCGCTGCTCCGTGTTTGCAATGGTGGTGACCTTGATGCTGCCAGAACCCGGGCAGGCCGGTCTTGAATTGAGGCCGCGCGACCTGTAGCGCCCCTGCCACGTGATCTCGGTGACGCCCAACTCCTGAGCCTGGAATTCAAAGGTGATGTCAAAATTTGGCGGCTCGGCCTGCCGTTGCTCCTTGCGGTCCTTGATCGAAATTTCGACGTTACACGACGAGTCGGCCTTGACGCGGATCGGAATGTTCACCTTTTCGCCGGAAAAAACCGTCAGTGCCTCTTGCGCCTGAGCATTCAAGCCTAAGACCAAAAATTGCATCAAAACAAGGAACGCGCGCATGGGATGGCCTCAAAATGTCAAAAAAGGCGGCGGGTGTGTTTCGTCGCCGGATGATTCGAAAGCATGGGTAGCGGTCGACACGACCGTGTAATTGAATCTCTTTTCAATTTTAGCGCTACAGTAATTAACGTTTGTTTCGATACGGACATCATCAAATGGTCAGGTCATGGACGGTGCTATCAGTGGTGGGTTCGGAGTCAAGCCGTCTTCGCAGCTGCCTTGAGATGGCGGGCACTTGGGTTTAGACGGAGCGAGCATGGCTTGGGTGCATACAGCAGACGATCAGCGCTTCATGCATGAGGCCATGGCGCTGGCCGAGCGGGCACAGAGCGCAGGTGAAGTGCCGGTCGGTGCGGTGGTGGTGCACCAGGGGCAGATCATTGGTCGCGGCTGGAATTGCCCGATAGGCTCACACGACCCGACCGCACACGCCGAGGTGGTGGCATTGCGCGATGCAGCCCGCAGCCTGGGCAATTACCGCCTCGAAGGCTGCACGCTGTATGTGACGCTCGAGCCGTGCGCCATGTGCAGCGGAGCCATGTTGCACGCCCGGCTTGAACGGGTGGTTTTTGGTGCGCCGGATCCGCGAACAGGCGCCGCCGGATCGGCCATCAATTTGTTCAGCCAGAGGCAACTCAACCACCACACGCAGGTCGTCGGCGGTGTGCTTGCCCAGGAGTGCGGACAGCTGCTCAAGGCGTTTTTCAGACCCAAGCGCACCAATGCCCACCCCGTGCGTGAAGACGCCTTGCGTACGCCCGACGGGGCCTTCGAGAACGCACCGGACTATCCGTGGGCGCCGAACTATGTGGACGATCTGTCTTGCGCCCCAGGCTGGCGCATGCATTATCTCGACGAAGGCCCGAGCGAGGCGCCGTTGACCTGGCTGTGCCTTCATGGCAATCCGACCTGGAGCTATGTGTACCGGCGCATGATTGCGGTGTTTTTGGCCGCCGGTCATCGTGTGGTCGCCCCGGATCTGCTGGGCTTTGGCAAGAGCGACAAGCCCAAGAAAGAGGGCTTTCACACTTTCGATCAACACAGGCAGATGCTGCTTGAACTGGTTGAAAGGCTGGATCTGCAGCGCGTTGTGCTCACAGTTCAGGACTGGGGCGGCATATTGGGCTTGACCCTGCCCATGCACGCACCCGCGCGCTACCGGGGCTTGCTGGCGATGAACACCACGCTGGCTACCGGGCAAGCAGCGCTGAGTCCCGGGTTTTTGGCCTGGCGCCAATGGTGCAAAGCCCAGCCGCAGTATGACGTGGGGCGCTTGCTGCTGCGTGGCAATCCGCACCTGAGCGCAGCCGAAGCTGCGGCTTACGGCGCGCCGTTTCCGGATTCGGGCTTTCGTGCAGCACTGCGGGCTTTTCCACAGCTTGTGCCCGAAACCGCCGATGACCCGGGGGCGCAGGCCGCGCGTCGGGCGGCTGATTTTTGGCAGCATCAGTGGCAGGGCAAGACCCTCATGGCCATAGGCCAGCTAGACCCGGTGCTCGGCGAGCCGGTCATGCGCCAGTTGCAGCAGATCATCCGGGGTTGCCCCGAGCCCTTGCTGCTGCCGCAGGCCGGACACTTTGTCCAGGAGCACGGGAACGCGATTGCCCAGGCAGCCGTGCGACACTTCGCGCCTTGATCTGCGCTTTGTCTGACATGTCTCACATCTACCTGTATTCCCCGGCCGGCGCGGTGCGCGACAAAGCCGCTTTTCGGCGCGGCGTGCAACGCCTGCGTGGCTTGGGCCATGAGGTGGAGATCGACGAGGCGGCACTGAGCAGTTTTCAGCGTTTTGCCGGTGACGATGCCACGCGCTTGGCGGCGATCGGGCGCGCGGCTGCCAGCGGCGCCGACCTGGCCATGATCACGCGCGCAGGCTATGGACTGACCCGCATCTTGCCAGCTTTGCCCTACCGTGCACTGGCCAAAGCCACACGCAAGACCCGCTTTGTGGGCTTGAGCGACTTCACGGCCTTGCAGTGCGCCCTGTTTGCCAAAGTGCAAGCCGGCAGCTGGGCCGGGCCGGCCTTGTTGGAAGGTTTTGGCCGTGAAGAAGAGCCCGACGAGATCATGATGGCCTGCCTGGACGATCTGCTGTGCGGGCAAGGGGAGGGCGCGGGCTGGCGTCTACCCAAGGAAGAGGCGGGGCAATCCATGGTGCGCGGCGCCACCCTGTGGGGTGGCAATCTTTCGGTGCTCACGGCTTTGGTGGGGACGCCCTATCTTCCGCAGGTCCGCGGTGGGATTTTGTTCATTGAAGATGTCAACGAGCACCCGTATCGCGTGGAACGCATGCTCTCGCAACTGCTGCATGCTGGCGTTCTGCACCGTCAAAAGGCCATCGTTTTCGGTCAGTTCAGCAATTACCGTCTGGTGCCCCACGACAAGGGCTTCAGGCTCTCGAGCGTGGTGGCCTGGCTGCGCTCGCAGGTCAAGGCCTTGGTGCTGACGGGCTTGCCCTTTGGTCATGTTCCAACCAAGGTCTTGCTGCCCTTTGGCCGACCGTGCGATCTGGTGCTTCAAGAGCGCGAGGCCCTGCTGCTCTGGGGCGACGAGCCGCGGCAAACCGTGGCTTGACCTGCGTGCCCGTCGGCCAGCGCCGAGTGATCGGCCGGCCGCCTGAACCACTTCGCCAAGGACCTTTTGGCCCGGTCGGTCTTGTCTGACAGGGCTCAGACCTGCTCGCCCACGTTCTGCCCGATGGCGCACTTTTAAGCTGGGGGTCGAGGAAGAAGCTGCCATCGCCTTCGATGGACAGCATTCCTTGACACCCTCTTGAAGGAGTATCACCATGAAGAACACATCAAGCGTGAGCGCCGGCGCCACGCAATGGCAAACTCAGCGCCCATTGAGCGAGCCGGTGCTGGAGTCGGCAGCACATGAACTTAGCGCTCAAAAGGAGTCTACGTGGTCTGAATACGGCCCGAAAATTCATGGCAGCGGCCACATCGGCGGCAATGGCATCGACCATTCAGCGCAAGCATGGTGGTCGCGGCTGCAAGGTCAGGTGTCTGAGCAAGTCAGTCAGCGGCCAGCCCAGACCGCGTTGCTGGCCATCGGCGCGGGGGCGCTGATCGCCTGGATGCTGAGCCCGGGTTTGAGACGTCGCCGCGAGCGCGACTGAGGATACGAGCATGAACCGCAACCTGGAATTGTCGGGCCCACCGGCCTGGGCCGGTTTGCCCGATCTGGACTGTCCGCCCCCGCCAACCTGGATCGGTGTGGTGCTGCCCGTCGAGGACCAAGACCCCCACGCGCTGGAAGATCACCCGCCGGTCGAGGAGCCATGGGCCGGCCCCATAGAGCCGGTGCGCGAACCGGGCGAGCCAGCACCGCGATGGCGCCTGCATTGAGGTTTGATGAGATTTGCCCAGACCTGTGGGGAAATGGAGCAGGGCAGACATGCCCCGCCCGCCATACGGTGAGCGCCCAAAAGGATGGCTGAGTCCAAACCAGAGCATGGTTTGATGACTGGCCCAACCCGCCGTTCAACGCTTTAACGGACCAGCAGCACCGGTACGGGGCTGTCAGTGACCACGCGCTGGGCCACGCTGCCCATCATGGCGCGACCAAGCAGGCCATGGCCATGCGTACCCATGACCACCATGTGCGCACCTTCTTTTCCGACCGCCCTGATGATTTCCAGCGCGGGTACGCCGACCACATAGCGCAGGCTGTGAGAGATTTGATGGCGCTTTAGAAATTTTTCGATCGGGTCGAGCACACGCTGTGCCTCCTCCTGGTGGTACTGATTGATCACCCTTGCCCCCACCATGCCCTTGACCCGCGGGGGCATGGGGATCTGCACATTGAGGACGACCAGATCGTCTTCGGGTCGGCAGAGGTTTTCATGCGTGACCAAAAAGGCCAGAGCTTTCTTGGTGTACTTGCTGCCGTCGGCTGGGAACAAAATTTTCATGAATTGCTTTCAAGGAGGCTTGGCGGTTTTGCTTTGGTGGGTGCCTGCTGATGAGGCGCTCATCAGCCAGGCTGCAGCGCAATTTATGCGCTGGCCATCTCCGTATGAGACAGGGGACGCGTGTCGCTCTCCTGAGAGCTGCGTATTACCAGTACGGGCACGAGGGCTGAGCGAATGATCTGCTCGGCCCCGCTGCCCAGCAGCACCCGCCCGATGCCTCGGCGGCCATGGGTGCCCAAGACAATCAGATCGGCTGAGTACGCAGCCGCTTCTTTGTTGACGACCTCAGCCAGTCGTTGACCGGTTGCCTCGACCAGACGTTGATCGGCCGCCACGCCAGCCGACTTGGACACATCAAGCGCCTGATTCAGAATCTTCAGGCCGTTTTCTCGCATCACTTTGATCAAGTCACCAGGGTAGGCACCGTAGGGATCGTAGGAAACGATCTGGTTCAGATCCTCGGTCACGTGAATCAGTCGAACCGAACCGCCCGAATCGCGGGCCATCTGCAGTGCAGCCACCAAAGCCCGGGTCGAAGTCTGACTGCCATCGATGGGGACGAGAATTCTTTTGTACATATGTTCCTCCAGTGCTTCAAATGAACAGGTTCATTGTGAAAATCCAAGGTCGGCACGTGCATTGATTTGCATCAATGCACCCGGGGATTTATTGCTGCGCCTCGAAGGCAGGCAATCACTGAATGGTGACTTTGCGATAGTCCCCTTGTGCCTTTTTGGGCAGCTCCAGTGACAGAACGCCCTTTTCGTAGTTCGCCTTCACGCGAGTCTCGTCAACGTCCTGTGCGAGGGAAAAGCTGCGCGAGACACTGCCCTGATAGCGCTCGCTGCGCAGGAGCTTGTCCCCATTGGTGGTTTTTTTGGACTCCCGCTTGACCTCTGCATCGATTTGCACCACGTTGCCGTGCACCCGCACTTCAATGTCTTCTTTGTTGACTCCAGGAAGATCGGCCTCGATGGCATACGCCTGAGGGCTCTCCTTGACGTCGATGCGCATGCGCAGAGCAGGGCTGTCGAGTTCGCTGCTCCAGGGCGAGAGGAAGTGGCGAATGGCCGATTCAACAGAATCTCCAAAGCCGGGCTCGAGCAATCGAAGTTGGTTCATGGTTCTCTCCTGTGAGAAGTGTTAAAAAAACAGGTAGCGCTGCGCGTCCGGCGGCGCGCAAGAAATACCGACCTGTGTGAATCACTCTAAGTCACACGATCGTCTTGTGGAATGGTTTGCCGCAGGCGTTTGCTTGTTTTGCTCCTGCTTACTTGCTCTTCAGTCCGTGGACCGCGCGGCCCAGGCGGTGGCACTGCCCAGTTGCAACCGCCCAATTTTTTCGAGCTCTCTGCTCTTTGATTTGGCGCAAATGCAGCACCGGGCGCTGGAGCTACTCTGGGCGAGCCGGTCCGGACCGCGCTGCGGCTGGGACACGTCTGGCCGGTGCCCCGGAGTTGCCCATGACCATCAGACACCTGCACAAGATGCTCGCACCGAAAAGCGTCGCCTTGATCGGCGCTTCCGATCGGCCCTCGAGCCTGGGGGCGGTGCTGATGAGAAATCTCAGGCAAGGCGGCTTTTCAGGACCAATCTGGCCGGTCAATTTGCAGCATGCGACCGTTCAAGGCTCGCCCGCCTGGCCCGATGTGGCCAGTTTGCCGCATGCGCCCGATCTGGCCGTGATCTGCACACCCGCGGTCACCGTGGTCGAGCTGGTCCGTCAACTCGGTGAGCGCGGCACGCGTGCCGCCATTGTCATCAGTGCCGGGCTCAAGCGACCCTGGCCATCTGAGCCGCGGCTGAGCATTGAGCAGGCCATGCTGCAAGCCGCACGTCCCTACCTGCTTCGCATCCTGGGGCCAAATTGCATCGGTGCCCTGGTGCCTGGTGTGGGCTTGAATGCCAGTTTTGCGCCAGCCCAGGCACTGCCGGGATCTTTGGCTTTTGTGACTCAGTCGGGTGCACTTGCTACGGCCATGCTCGATTGGGCCAATGAGCGGGGCATAGGCTTTTCTCACTTTGTATCTCTGGGCGATGGTGCGGACGTCGACTTTGGTGACATGCTTGACCACCTGGCCACTGACGCGGGAACGCGGGCCATCTTGCTCTACATGGAATCGGTGAGCAGCGCCCGCAAATTCATGTCGGCTGCTCGCGCGGCGGCCCGCAACAAGCCGGTCATTTTGGTCAAGGCGGGCCGTGCACCCGAAGGGGCCAAAGCCGCGGCCTCCCACACGGGCGCGTTGGCCGGTTCCGATGCTGTTTTCGATGCAGCGGTGCAGCGGGCAGGCATGCTCAGGGTAGACACCCTCGAGGCCCTGTTCGATGCGGCTCAGACGCTGTCGCACCTGGGGCAGGGCAGGACCCAGGACCTGAGCCCACTGGCGCAGGCCCGTCTGGCCATTGTCACCAATGGCGGCGGTGCAGGGGTGCTGGCCGCTGACGCACTTTCAATGGGCGGGGGAACATTGGCTGCTCTGCTGCCTCGGACCCTGGCTGCGCTGAACAAATGCCTGCCCGACACTTGGTCCCAGGGCAATCCTGTGGACATCATTGGCGATGCTCCGACAGGGCGCTATGTCGACGCCTTGAGTGTGGTGCTGGCTGCCGACGAGGTCGAGGGGCTGCTTTTCATGCATGCACCCACGGCCGTGGTGCCAGCGCAAGATATTGCCCAGGCCTGTCTTCCCATGCTCAAGGCTTCTGGCAAACCAGTGCTGTGTTCCTGGATGGGCGGACGGTCGGTGGCGCTGGCCCGTCAGATGAGCCACGAGGCGGGTCTTGCCAGCCATGACACGCCCGAGCGTGCCGTGGCGGCGTGGCTGCAATTGCGCAGCTATGCCCGCAATCAACAGGCTTTGCAGCAATTGGTTAGGGCCCAGGCGCAGGACTTTCGGGGGGCCCGCCTTCAGGCGCAAGTGTTGATCGATCAGGCGCGTGCACAGCAGGGCAGGGCTTGGCTGGGCGATGCCGCGAGCATGGCGTTGCTAAAGGCCTATGGCATTGCGGGGGTGGCCACCGTGCGATGCAGGGACGAAGATCACGCGCTTGAGCAGGCCCAGCAGATGGGTTATCCGGTGGCCCTCAAACTGATTT
>JAJTGH010000098.1 GCA_021299555.1 Comamonadaceae bacterium | reverse complement strand
CAGCTGCAACCCGTGCCGCTTTTGCCGCCAGCAGGGGCGGGCGCAAGGAGTCGATGCCCAAGGCCACTGCAGTGGCGCAAAGGGCTTGCAGTTGGCGGGCGTCGATGGCCGGCAATTGCGTCAGCCGCTGGCGTGCGACCAGCACTTGTATCGCATTGAGCGGTGCATCGCTTTGAAGATCGGCCGCTTGTAGCAGCGCTTGCTGTTCGTCTTGCGCTTGCGGCGCTTCAAGCCAGAAAGCGAGTCGGTCTTGCAGGGCTGGCGGCATGAGCTCGTCGTCGCTCGCGCCCTCGTCCAATGCAATGACGCCCACATGAAGGTCCAGGCTTTGTGCCAGTCCATCGCGCTGCAGTTGCAACTGTCGGGTGTCGAGCACGGCGGCGAGCTTGGCGGCGGTCTCGGCGCTGGTACGCTCGGCCATGGCCAGAAGGATCAGTCCGCCATCGGCCTGGCTGAGCAGGCCCGGTTGCAGCACGGGCTGCCCGCGGCTGAGCGTGGCAGCCAGGTCCAGGCCACCGAGCAAGGCGCTGTCGCTGGCGCCGTGGGGCAGGCGGCGAATCGGCGTGCCCTGGGGCAGCAGGCTCTTGACGCGATCGAGCCAGGCATCTCGCCAGGGGCCGGGTCCGGCGCGCAGGCAGGCGCCGCCCAGACCGATCGGGTCGACCGCCAGCAGGGCCGCACACCAAGCCGCATCGTCGCCAAGCGGGCAGGCTTGGGCCTGGAGCGGGTCGTCTGCGGCGGCCGTCACGCGGGCATGAGTTCGGCCAGCGCGCGCTCCACTCGGGTGCTCGAGCCGGTGTCGTCGAGCACGTGGCGGCGCAGTCGGTGGCGCAGTGCCGAGGGAGCCACCTGCCGCAGGTGCGCGTCGGCCACCTGCGCATCGCCCTGCAGGGCTGCGTAGGCGCGTGCGGCGCGCAGCAGCGTCATGTCGCCTCGCAGGCCGTCCGTTCCCAGGGCCATGCAAAGCTCGGACGCGCGTTGACGTGCGGTGTCGGGAATCAGGGTGTCGTGCAGCCGCTTGCGCGCCGCCAGCACGCGCTTGCGAATCGTGTCGGCTGGCTTGTCCCACAGGGCGCAAAAGCCGGCTGGGTCACGTTCAAAGTCTTCACGGCGTCGCACCACCTCGACCCGGCTGGCCAAGTCGGCCGGCGTCTTGACTTCCACCGAAAGGCCAAATCGGTCGAGCAGTTGTGGGCGCAATTCGCCCTCTTCGGGGTTGCCGCTGCCCACCAGCACAAAGCGGGCTGGGTGGCGCACCGACAGGCCCTCGCGCTCGACCACGTTTTCGCCTGAGGCGGCCACGTCGATCAGCAGGTCAACCAGGTGGTCTTCAAGCAGGTTGACCTCGTCGATGTATAAAAACCCTCGATTGGCCCGCGCCAACAGGCCGGGCTCGAAGGCCTTGACGCCCTGGGAAAGCGCGCGTTCCAGATCAAGCGCCCCGACCACACGGTCTTCGGTCGCGCCCAGTGGCAAGTCGACCACCGGCACAGCTTTGCTCTGTGCCTTCAGGCGCTTGCCTGACTCAAGGGCCAAGCGACAGGCCTCGCAGCAACGCCCAGGCTGCGCGGGGTCGCAACTGTAGGGGCAGCCGATGACGGCCTTCATGGGAGGCAAGAGCGCGGCCAGGGCCCGCACGGCGGTCGATTTGCCGGTGCCGCGATCGCCGAGCACCAGCACGCCGCCCATGGCCGGGTCGACCGCTGCCATCAGGATCGCCTGCTTCATCTCGTCCTGCCCGACGATGGCGGCGAAGGGAAAGGTGTACGCCATGACGGGCAAGTATGACACAAGCGAACACTTGTTTATGTCAATCAGAAGTGACAATAAAGGGTTAACCCTGATCCAATTGTTTCGCCTCGCGGGCTTTGCGGTCGGCCACGCTTTTGGCGTGGGCCCGCTTGGCATCGCGAATTTGCCAGATCCCGAAAATCAGCACCAAAACGAAAATACCCAATTCCAGCCAGATGCCCATGGCGAACTCCTTTCGGGCAATCCATGCCCGTGCCGGATGGCATTTTTCCACGCCCAAGCTCGCGTGGACAGTTCATCATCTTTCACAGAATCGGGCGCCGCAACTGTGGGGCACAGCATGCAAAGCAGCCAAAATCAGATTTGTTTTTAGGAACTGCTTTCAGATGGAGCGTGATGCCGTGAACTTGCTGCCCCCCGATGATGATCAGCGCACACTGCTGCACAACGAAGTGCATGCGCGGCCAACGGCGCGCATCCGCATGCCCGCTTTGGTGTTGTACGTGGCCGTGCTCAATGAGGGGGTCAGCAGGGAACAGGAGGGCGCGCATCTGCGCCGTTTGCCAGGACAGGACCACCTGCAGTCCGAACGGCTCACAGGCAATTTTTTGCGCCTGCGCTTTGCCACCCACACCGTCAAATGGGAGCGGCACACCGAGTTCACGCGTTACTCGATCGTGCAGCATCTGCCCGAGCATGCCTATCTGGGGGCAAGCCGGCCGCACATGCATGACGAGCTCATGGTCCCCGGTCAATGGTTGGCCAGCATTCCTGGGAAAACCATTGCTGCCATCGAGTTGGCCATGGTGCATGGGGACCTCGGTACCACCGAGGAAACATTGGCCCTGGCGCGCCACTGGTTTGGTGGCGGCGCCGTGGTCGCATCGGCCATGGGCAGCAACGGTCACTCGTGGGCGGTGAGTGATTTTGTGATCCAGGCCAATGGCTTTGAGCGCATCCTGGTGGTGGCGCCATCGAGCACAACGCCCACCCGTGCGGGCCGCATCTCGCAGCGTCTGCTGGAGCTCGAAACCTATCGCATCATGTCGCTGCGAGGCCTGCCGGTGGCCAAGCACCTGGGGCCGGTGCTCGGTCAGTCTGAAACGGCCTTGCTTGATATCACTGCCCGGCTGGAGAACAAGGGCGCCTCAGACGAGCAGCTGCTCGACCAGCTGGTGGCGCTGGCCACCCGCGTGGAGCGTGCCACGGCCGAGCATGCATACCGCTTTTCAGCCACGCGCGCCTATGACGCGCTGGTGGGGCAGCGGCTGAGCGAGTTGCGCGAGCGGCCACTGCCGGGCACGCAGACCATCGGCGAATTCATGCAGCGGCGCTTGTCGCCGGCCATTGCCACCGTGGCTGCCACGGCACAGAGGCTGGCCTCGCTGGCCGAACGCATTTCGCGCACCAGCGCGCTGCTGCGCACCCGGGTGGATATTGCCACCGAAGAGCAAAACCGCCAGCTGCTGGAAAAGCTCACACGCGGACAAGAGCTGCAGTTGCGTTTGCAGACCACGGTGGAGGGGCTGTCGATCGCGGCCATCAGCTATTACGTGATCAGCCTCTTGTTCTACGGTGCCAAGGCGATCAGTGTCGCCGGGGTGCCGATCGATCCCGACGTTGCTGTGGGCGCGGCGGTGCCGCTGGTGCTATGGAGCGTCTGGCGCATGACGCGGCGCATCCACCGCGCTTTGCAAAAAAACCAATGACCCTCGCTTCAAAGGGTCGGTTGCATGGGCCGGTCCATGGCCTGCACCCTTGCGATCAGGGCGATCTTTGGAGTGTGACGAAGCTGTAGGACAGGCCGGTTTTTGACAGGCCCCGGCTGCGTGCGCTCTCGCGCCAGGCGGGACCGAGCGTGGGCGCGTGTGCATCGCCTTCGAAGATGTGGTCGATCTCGGTGACCTCCACCCGGCTGGCCAGAGGCTCGGCCTGGGCGTAGATTTGCGCCCCGCCGATCACCCACACCTGCTGGGCGTCGGCGCACAGGTCCAGGGCTTGGGTCAGGCTGTCGGCCCGTTGGGCACCGGCTTCTTGCCATTGGCTCTGGCGGCTCAGCACGATGTTGCGCCGGCCTGGCAGAGGCCGAAACCGCGGGGGCAGCGAGTCCCAGGTCTTGCGCCCCATGATCACCGGGTGGCCCTGGGTGAGTTCGCGAAAATGCGCCAGATCTTCCGGCAGGTGCCAGGGCATGGTGCCCTCTCGCCCGATCACGCCATTGGCAGCGCGGGCGTAGATGAGCGCAACGCTGGGGCCTTGCGGCATCAGACCGCCACCGGTGCCTTGATGGCCGGGTGGTGTTGATAGCCCGTCACCTCGAAATCCTCGAATTCGTATTCAAAGATGCTGGGCGGGCGGCGCTTGATCACCAACTGCGGGTAGGGCAGGGGCTCGCGGCTGAGTTGAAGATCGACCTGCTCCTGGTGATTGCTGTAGATGTGGCAGTCGCCGCCGGTCCAAACAAAATCACCGACATCGAGGTCGCACTGCTGGGCCACCATGTGGGTCAGCAGTGCATAGCTGGCGATGTTGAACGGCACACCCAAAAAGATGTCGGCGCTCCTTTGGTAGAGCTGGCAGCTCAGACGGGCCCGCTCGCCGTCTGCGGCGGGGGCCACGTAAAACTGGAAGAAGGCATGGCAGGGCATGAGCGCCATCTTGGAGAGCTCGGCCACGTTCCACGCGCTCACGATGATGCGGCGCGAGTCTGGATTGGTCTTGAGGGTCTTGATCACTTCGGCAATCTGATCGATGTGCCCGCCGTCGGGCGTGGGCCAGCTGCGCCATTGCACCCCGTACACCGGTCCGAGGTCGCCGTCGCTGCGGGCCCACTCGTCCCAGATGGTCACGCCCTTTTCGCGCAGCCAGTTGTTGTTGCTCGAGCCTTGGAGAAACCAAAGCAGTTCGTAGATGATGCTCTTGAGGTGGACCTTTTTCGTGGTCACCAGCGGAAAACCCTGGCGCAGATCAAACCGCATCTGGTGGCCAAACACGCTCTTGGTGCCGGTGCCGGTGCGATCGGGCTTGAACACGCCTTGCGTGTTGACATGGCGCATGAAATCCTCGTACTGCGAGGATGGTTGGGCTCTGGTCATGGTTGTTTTGGGGGCGGTCGGAGAGGTTGCGCATTGTAGGAGCCGCGCAATGGGACGACATGATCCGAGGCCATGGTTCCTGGCGGTGATCTTGCCCTAAACCCGCAGCACCCGTCCTGGGTTGAGCAGGTCTTGGGGATCCAGGGCGCGCTTGATCGCTCGCATCATGCCCAGGGCCACCGGGCTTTTGTGGTGTTCAAGCTCGTGGACCTTGAGTCCGCCGACCCCGTGTTCTGCCGAGATCGAGCCCCCGAAAGCACGCACCGAGTCGTAAACCAGGGCATTGACCCGCGCCTCCTGCGACTGCAAGAAAAGCTGGGCGTCCTGGCCCTCGGGGGCTTGCACGTTGTAGTGCAGGTTGCCGTCGCCCAGATGGCCGAAATTGACCATGCGCACGCCCGCAATCTCGCGCTCGAGCAGTGCGTTGGTGTGTTGCACAAACTCTGGGATGCGTGAGATCGGGACCGAGATGTCGTGCTTGATGTTGAGCCCTTCCTGGGCCTGCGCCAGCGGAATGGCCTCCCGCACATGCCACAGCTGCTGGGCCTGGGTCACGCTTTGAGCGATCACCGCGTCGCTGACCAGGCCTTGCTCCATGGCGTCTTCAAGCAGCCGCTCGAGCATCTCGCGTGCGTGCTCGGGTGACTGGGCGTCTGAGTTTTCAAGCAGCACGCAAAACCCGCTGTTCTTGTAGAAGGGCACGCGCAGAGCGTCGAAATGCTTGGCCACCAGGCTCAAGGCAAACTGGCCCATGACCTCAAAGCCGGTGAGCGAGGCGCTCAGGTGCAGTTGCGCCGCGCCCAGCAGCGCCACGGCCTGCTCCATGGTCGGCACGGCCGCCCATGCGGTGATTTGCGCTGCTGGCAGTGGATAGAGCTTGAGCGTTGCCGCCGTGATCACGCCCAGTGTGCCCTCGCTGCCCACGAACAGGTCGCGCAAGTCGTATCCAGTGTTGTCCTTGCGCAGACCGGAAAGACCCTCCCAGATCTGGCCCTGCGCGTTGACAACCTGCAGACCGAGGCACAACTCGCGTGCATTGCCATAGCGCAGCACCTGGGTGCCGCCGGCATTGGTGGCCAGGTTGCCGCCGATGGTGCAACTGCCTTCGGCCGCCAGACTCAGGGGAAACAGCAGGCCCTCTTGCCGAGCCACTTCCTGGAGATTTTGCAAAATGCAGCCGGCCTGCACCGTCATGGTCAGATTGGCCTTGTCGACACAGAGCACCTGATTCATGCGCTGCAGGCTGAGCACCACCTGGGTGCCGCTGGCGTCCGGGGTGGAGCCCACCACCAACCCGGTGTTGCCACCCTGGGGCACGATGGAGGCGCCGTGCCGGGCGCAGGCTTGCACCACCTGTGCCACTTGCTCGGTGCTGTCAGGTCGTGCCACGGCCAGGGCTTTTCCGTGGCTGCGGCCTCGCCAGTCGCGCTCCCAGGCGCTGAGGTCACCCTGGCTCAGCAGATTGGGCTGGCCACAGATCTGGGCCAGTTCAGCGAGCAACAGCGATTGCGCTGCGCTTCGGTTTTGGCCTGAGTCGGAGTTGGGGCGCATGGTTCAGGCCGGAGGTTGGGGCTCATGCGCCTGCATCTGCTCCTGCGCCGCGGCTGACTTGAAGCGCAGTTTGACGTGCATGGCGCAGGCGGTAAACAAAGTGAGGCACAAGGCCACCTCAATCATCGCCAGCGCATTGCTTGGCGGCCGGTCGCTCCAGGCCCGCACCACCCCTTCCGTGAAATACAGCCACACCATCAGACTGACCCAACGGTAGGTATAGAGCCTGTTTTTGAGGATGCCGGCCAAGGGGATGCACAACGGCAACACCTTGAGCGCCAAGAGCGAGCCCCCGGGCCGGATGGGGGCCAGCCACAGTTCCCAGACGAGTCCGAGGATGATCAGGCCGAGCAAACTGCCTGTGGCCAGTTGTCGGGTCAGTTCGATGGAGCGGGTATGGTGCATGGCAATGGCATGATACCGGCCATGCCAAACCGCTCGCTCATGGATACCCTTTCGCACTTCCCGTGGCGCGAGACCGCATTGACCTTGCGCGAGCGCTTTGCTCAGGACCGGCTGGGGCTGAGCGCCAGCAGCCTGACTTTCACCACGTCGATCGCGCTGGTTCCATTCTTTACCCTGGTGCTGGCCATCTTCACGGCCTTTCCCATGTTTGCCAAGTTCCAGGGACTGCTGCAGACCTGGTTGGTTGAAAGCCTGGTGCCCGAGCACATCGCACGGCAGGTGCTGGGGTATCTGACCCAATTCACCCGGCAGGCCAGCCGGCTCGGTGCCGCTGGCCTGGTGGTGCTGGTTGCCACCGCTGTGGCCCTGGTGCTCACGATAGACCGCACGCTCAACGGCATCTGGCGGGTGCGACAGCCGCGACCTCTGGCCCAGCGCCTGCTGATTTACTGGGCGGCCATCACACTCGGGCCCTTGCTCTTGGCCGCCAGTTTGGCGGCCACCTCCTCCGTTTTGCCCTGGATCGGCGGCACCAAGGTCTCCTCCGGTCTGATCGCTTGGCTGCTCGACTCGGTGGAGTTTTTGGTGCACAGCCTGGCCATGGCGGCGCTCTATCGCTTCATGCCCAACACACACGTTAGATGGGCCCATGCCTGGGTTGGCGGTCTGTTCGTGGCCACGGGCATTGCGCTGGCCAAGCAACTGCTGGCGATCTACCTCAAGAGTGTGCCTACCTATTCGTTGGTCTACGGCGCTTTTGCCACGGTGCCAATTTTTCTGGTCTGGATTTACCTGGCCTGGCTGATCGTGCTCATGGGTGCCGTGATCACGGCTTATTTGCCCAGCTTGCTTTTGGGCCACGCACGCCGCGTCCATGCCCCCGGGTGGGGCTTTGAGCTGGCCCTGGCGAGCTTGCAGATCCTGCACCGTGCCCGCGCCTGCGCGCCACACGGACTGAACGCACAAGCGTTGGCCAAAGAGCTCCAGGGCGAGGTGTTGCAGTTCGAGCCCTTGCTGCAGGCGCTGCGCCAACTCCAGTGGATTGGTCCCATGGCCCCGCCCGGCGGTGGGGACGAGCCGGTGTGGGTGATGCTGGCCGATCCGCAGCTGACCACTCTGGCCCCTCTGGCTGAGCGTCTGTTGATCGGTCGCAGCCCGTGCACAGAGCGATTTTGGCGGGCCAGCTCGTGGGAGCAAACGCGTTTGGCGGATGTGCTCTGATGGGACGATACGCCCCTGAGCAGGTTGGTCGAGGCGGCTCAAACA
>JAJTGH010000002.1 GCA_021299555.1 Comamonadaceae bacterium | reverse complement strand
CCCTTGCCCAAGGCCCTGGGCGTGGACGAGGCGGTGCAATTGGCCCAGTTCCAAGACGAAAGCGCCTCGCCCGATCTCGATGCCCGCGACCATTGCCTGACCGAACTGCTCTACGGCTGCGGCCTGCGCATCGCAGAGGTGGTCGGGTTGGACGTGCAGGCCAGCGCTCAAGCCAAGGGCTGGATCGACCTGCAAGAGGGGCAGGCCCACGTCCTGGGCAAGGGCAACAAGCGGCGCAGTGTGCCTGTGGGCGAGCCCGCGCTCAAAGCGCTGGCTGCCTGGCTCAGCGTTCGCAGCCTTTGGAGCGCTGCCGAGCCGCCCAGCGCTGCGCTGTTCATCACCCGCCAGGGGCGGCGCCTGTCGGCCCGCCAGATGCAGGTACGGCTCAAGCGTCGGTCTCTGGCCGCAGGCCTGGCCACGCCCGTGCACCCGCACATGCTGCGCCATTCCTTTGCCAGCCACGTGCTGCAGTCCAGTGGTGACTTGCGCGCCGTGCAGGAGCTGCTCGGTCACGCCCACATCAGCACCACCCAGGTCTACACCCGGCTCGATTTTCAGCACCTGGCCAAAATTTACGACGCCGCCCACCCGCGCGCGCACGGCAAAAAATAGCGTCGCTGGTGCTTGCGCCGGGGCCAGCCTCGGCGCGATGGGAAGCTCGATCAGACCACCACATCTGCATGCAGGCACCACCGCCTTGGGCGGCGGCGACAATGGCGTTATGAAATCGATACGACTGCACCCGGGCAAGGAAAAATCCTTGCGCAGGAAGCATCCCTGGGTTTTCGACGGCGCCGTGGCCAGGGGCGGGGCTGACAGTGGTGAGACGGTGAGGGTGGAGTCGCACGAGGGCCGGTTTTTGGCCTGGGCTGCGTTCAGTCCGCGATCGCGCATTCGGGCGCGCGTCTGGAGCTTTGACGAGGCGCAACGCATCGATGCCACCTTCTTCTCCGATCGAATCGCCCGCTCCATCCAGGCGCGTTCTTTTTTTGACATCCGCAGCGACGGTCTGCGCCTGGTTCACGGCGAGTCTGACGGCTTGCCGGGCCTGGTGGTCGACCGCTACGGCGACGTCCTGGTGGCCCAGTTCACCAGCTGCGGAACCGAGCGTTGGAAGCAGGTGATCACCCAAGCGTTGCTCGATCACACGGGATTGACGCAACTCTATGAGCGCTCTGATGCCAGCGTGCGCCAGCTTGAAGGCTTGCCCGAGGTCAAGGGCTGGCTCTCGGGCAGTGGGTCGACCGAGCGGGTGATCAGCGAGCACGGCTGGCGGCTCGCGCTGGACATAGACCGCGGCCACAAGACCGGGTTTTATCTGGATCAGCGGGAGAACCGGCAGCGGTTCTTTCAGTGGACGCGGCACCGCCGCTTCGAGACCGTGCTCAACTGCTTTTGCTACACCGGCGGCTTTACTGTGGCTGCGCTGGCCGGCGGGGCAGGGCACGTCACGTCCGTCGACTCCTCCGGGCCGGCGCTCGAGCAGGCCAGAGCCAACGTGCGGCTCAATGCACTGCCCCTGGATCGCACCGACATGCTCGATGCTGACGTGAACGCGAGCTTGCGCCAGTTTCTGGCTCAGGGCCGGCGGTTTGACGCCATCGTGCTCGATCCGCCCAAGCTGGCGCCCACCGTGGCCCATGCCGAGCGGGCAGCCCGCGCGTACAAGGACCTCAATCGCCTGGGGCTGCAGCTGCTGCAGCCCGGCGGGGTGCTGTTCACGTTTTCATGCTCGGGCGGTATCAGCGCCGATTTGTTTCACAAGATCGTGGCCTCCGCGGGCACCGATGCCGAGGTCGATGCCTTCATCAGTGAGCGCATGGCTGGGGCGCCGGATCACCCGATGACGGTGCACTTCCCTGAAGGCGAGTACCTCAAGGGTCTGGTGCTGGTGCGCAAGTACTGATCCCGGCCCCACCCGGCGGGGCTGTGCGGCAGAGCTCGGCGTCCGGCGTCCGCTGCCACTACACTGGCCCCCGGTCAGGGTCAGCCACCGCTGCGCTCCGACCCAAACGCTGATGGATTTTTTCGAACATGAGCCTCATACCTGTCACCATCCTCACCGGCTTTCTGGGCTCGGGCAAGACCACCTTGCTCAAGCGTGTGCTGACTGAAACCCACGGCCACAAGATCGCCGTCATTGAAAACGAGTTTGGTGAGGAAAACATCGACAACGAGATCCTCGTTTCTGACACCGAAGAGACCATCGTGCAGATGAGCAATGGCTGCATCTGCTGCACCATTCGCGAAGACCTGAGGGCCACGCTCCAACTGCTGGGCGCCAAAAAGCGCAAGGGTTTGCTCGATTTCGAGCGGGTGGTGGTCGAAACCACCGGTCTGGCCGATCCTGGCCCGGTGGCGCAAACCTTTTTTATGGACGAGGAAATTGCCGAACAGTTTTTGCTCGATGCCATTGTGACGCTGGTCGATGCCAAGCATGCGCAGACCCAGCTCGATGAGCGGCAGGAGGCGCGCCGGCAGATCGGGTTTGCCGACCAGATCTTCATCAGCAAGAGCGACTTGGTCAGCCCCCAGGAACTCGACGCCTTGCAACACCGCATCAAGCACATGAACCCGCGTGCGGCCCAGCGCACCGTGCATTTCGGGCAGGTTTCGGTGCGCGAGGTGTTCGACCTGCGCGGCTTTAACCTCAATGCCAAGCTCGACATCGACCCTGATTTCCTCACTGAGGGCGGGCACGACCACGGTCATGATCACAGCGATCACGATCATGAACACCAAGGTGAGCATTGCGATCACCCGTCGCATGCGCACGGGCATCACCATCACCACGATGACGACGTCAAGAGCTTTGTCTTTCGCTCCGAGCGGGCCTTCAACCCGGCCAAGCTGGAAGATTTTTTGGGGGCAGTGGTCAACATTTATGGCCCGCGCATGTTGCGCTACAAGGGTGTGCTGAACATGCAGGGTACGCAGTCCAAGGTGATTTTCCAGGGCGTGCACCAGCTCATGGGCAGCGACCTGGGGCCGGCCTGGGCGGCCGATGAGCCGCGCCAGAGCAAGATGGTTTTCATCGGCATTGATTTGCCCAAAGACATATTTCTGCAGGGCCTGGAGCAGTGCCTGGTTTGACTCTTACGACCGTTTTTTGCCCGCCTGCACCCATTTCAAGGAGGCCGCTACAATCGCGCGCCGACTTGGGCAGTGGCGGACCGTCCGCGGCTGGCCCCGGCGCTTGCTGTGCAGGCGTGCCCGGGTCGCACAGGCGAGTGACACATTACAACGAGACTCTGGCCATGCGTGAGTACAGGCTTGATCAGGATCTGATTTTTTTCCCCGGCCCAATTGGGCAGGGGCTCGGTCAGATGGCTGCAAGCACCTCATGCGCAGCCCACCGCACAGGAGACCGCCCTTGACAGCTCCAGCCCTTCGCGACAAGCCGCAGGCCCAGGCAGGCCGCGGTGCGGCCGACCGACCCCAGGCTGCCACCTCGGCCGCCAGGAAGAAGGCCGCCCGCCCGGTGTCTAAGACCCCTTCCAAGGCCGCCAAGCCCGTTAGCAAGAGCTCTGCCAAAAAGTCGGTCAAAACCCCGGCCAAAGCCGTTAAAAAAGCACCAGCAAAAGTTGCGGGCAAAGCTGTGGTGAAGGCTACTTTGAAAGCGCCAGCCAAAGTGCCAGCCAAGGGCAAGAGTTCGGCCAAAGCACCGGCCAAAGCTGCAGTGAAGGGCAAGCCGCTGCCCAAAGCGGCCAAGCCAACGCCCAAAGCGGCCAAGCCGGTGAACAAGACCGAGGCTGCGGCGGTCAGGGGGGCTGCCAAACCGGTGACCAAGGGCCCAGCAAAGTCCTCAGCCAAGCCATCAGCCAAAGCCGTAGCCAAGCCAGCACCCAAGCCAGCACCAAAGCCAGCGTCAAAGCCGGCCGCCCGGCCCACAGCAGTTGCCCCCAGCCGGCCGGCTCAGGCGGCGCTGCCGGTGGCTGTTGCGCCGGTGCCTGCTGAAATTCCCACCCGCAAATCCAAGGGCCGCGCCGTTTTGGCGCCGGTCCGTGCGCCCGTCGTGCCGACCCATGCTCCTGATGCCGCCAAGGCCAGCTATGTGTCGGCCACAGAGCGCGTCATCGCACCGCCGCCTGCAGCGGCGGTCATACGCAAGGACCCGAAATTGGCCAACAACTGGAAGAGCAAGCGACCTGAAGATCTGACGGACGAAGAAGTCAAGTCCATGCCCGATAGCGAGTACATGAACGAAGTTCAGTTCGCGTTTTTCCGCTTGAAACTGCTCAAGCTCAAACAGGACATTCACAACAGTGCTGGAGAGACCACGGAGCACCTGCGCGAAGAGACGATCGTGGTGCCCGACCCTGCAGACAGGGCCACCATCGAGGAGGAGCATGCGCTCGAATTGCGTACTCGCGACCGCGAACGCAAATTGCTCAAGAAGATCGAGCAGTCCATCGCCCGCATCGATGCCGGTGATTACGGCTATTGCGATGAAACCGGCGAGCCCATCGGCGTGGCCCGGCTAATTGCCCGCCCCACGGCCAGCCTTTCTCTGGAAGCGCAGCAACGCCGCGAGCTCAAACAAAAGATGTTTGGCGACTGAGCCGAGCCCGGTTTTGCTGGTTTGCTTGAAGGTGGCCCCACGCAGGGCCATTTTCTTTGCCCAGTCGGCCGCAGCCGGGCAAGGGCAGTGGCGCGCGCCGCAGCGCAAGCGGGTTTTTCTCGCCTGCCTTCATGAAGCACTTTCACTGCTTGCGCTAAGTGCTTCATTCTGAAAGACTTTTATCTTCTTTAAAGACTGTGAAATCGCCTCTAAGTGCTTGATTTCATTGGAAAATTTTTACGCAAACCCTCTTGTATCCTGAAACTTTCCTGATAAAGTGGTGAAAAGTGCATTTTTGTGGGAAAAACTGGATTTCAAGGGGCCGGTCAGGTGTTTCAGGGTGCGTCGTCCATCGTTCTTGACAGCAAGGGTCGGCTGGCTGTGCCGACTCGGCACCGTGACGTTCTGGTGGCCACTGCAGCGAGCCAGTTGACCATCACCAAGCATCCGCACGGTTGCTTGATGATTTTTCCGCGCAACGAGTGGGAAAAGTTTCGAGAGCGCATTGCGGCGCTGCCGATGCAGGCGCAGTGGTGGAAGCGCATCTTTCTGGGCAATGCCATGGATGTGGACATGGACTCCACCGGTCGTGTGCTGGTCTCGCCCGAGCTGCGTAGCGCTGCAGGCCTGAGCCGTGAAACCGTTTTGCTGGGCATGGGAGCGCACTTTGAGCTCTGGGATGCGGTCAACTATGCCGCCCAAGAGGCCGAGCAGATGAAGGGTCAGATGCCTGACGTCTTCAAGGATTTTTCTTTCTGAAGACGCGGCGGTGCAAGGCCCATGGGAACATCAAACCGTCTTGCTTCACGAGGCCGTGGAGGCGCTCGGGGTCAAGCCGCAGGGCTGCTATGTCGATGCCACGTTCGGCCGCGGCGGACACACGCGCCTCATTCTGGCCGCCCTGCAATCGAGCGGGCGCGTGATTGCTTTCGACAAGGATCCGCAGGCCGTGGCTGTGGCCGAGCAATTGGCAGCGACCGATCCGCGCTTTTCAATCCGGCACGAGGGCTTTGCCCATTTGGGCAGCTTGGCACCGGCCAGTGTCGATGGCCTGCTGATGGATCTGGGCGTGAGCTCGCCTCAGCTCGACGATGCGAGCCGGGGCTTTTCGTTTCGTCGCGATGGTCCGCTGGACATGCGCATGGACACCACGCGCGGCCAAAGCGTGGCTCAGTGGCTCGAACAGGCATCGGTCGAGCAGATGACGGAGGTCATTCGTGACTGCGGCGAAGAACGGTTTGCTGGGCCGATTGCAAAGGCGATTGATCGTCGGCGGCAGCAGCACGGGCCCTTGGTGGGTACCGCCGAGCTGGCCCAGGTCGTGGCTGGCGCGGTCAAAACCCGCGAGCCTGGCAAGGACCCCGCAACGCGCACGTTTCAGGCTTTTCGGATTTACATCAATGCCGAGCTTGAAGAGCTGCGGCAGGCGTTAGAGGCATCGCTCAAGGTATTGAAGCCCAAAGGTCGTCTGGTCGTGATCAGCTTTCATTCGCTCGAGGATCGCATCGTCAAACAGTTCATGGCAGCGCACGCCCGCCAGGTCTATGACCGCCGCGCACCCATGGCCATGCCGACGGCCATGCACCTGCAATTGATGGGGCGAATCATGGCCTCGGCCGACGAGATCGCCAGCAACCCACGCGCGCGAAGCGCGGTCATGCGCGTGGCCGAGCGCACGGAGGCCGCCTGATGCGCCTGAACCTGCTGTTGACCCTGGTGGTGCTGGCCAATGCCCTGTATCTGGTGCATGTGCAGTATGAGTCGCGGCGGGTGTTCGTCGAGATCGAGAAAGCGACCGCGCAGGCCGGCAGGCTGGAGGTCGCCAAAGAGAGCCTGGAGGCTGAAAAACGCGGTCAGGCCACGCCTTTGCGGGTCGAGCGGCTGGCCAAGGACAAGTTGCAGATGCGCTCCGTGAGTATGTCTCCGTCAACGGGGCGCAAGCCCAGGCCAAGCCATGAGCCGCAGCGTGCGTTACAGCGCCAGCCCCTTGCTGGCCAGTCCCACACCGGTGTGGCGCAGCAAGTTGATCGTCGCAGGCATTGCTCTGGGATTCGCCGTGTTGGCCGGTCGCGCGGTCTATATCCAGGTGCTGGACAACGAGTTTTTCCGAAAGCAGGGCGAGGTCCGTTTTGCCCGCACCCTGGAGTTGCCCGCCAGCCGCGGCCGGATCATGGACCGCAACGGCCTGGTGTTGGCCTACAACGTTCCCGCGCCCAGTCTGTGGGCCATTCCTGAAGACGTGCAGGCCACGCCGGCACAGCTGGCCGAGCTCGCACGCCTTCTGGAGATGCCGCTGCCCGATCTCCAGCGCCGCTTGGCGGAAGACAAGACCTTTGTGTGGCTGCGGCGCCAGATTGATGAACCGGTGGCCAAGAAGATCGCCGCGTTGGGCATCAAGGGCATTTACCAGCGCGACGGCTACAAGCGCCAATACCCTGACGGCGAGGCGGCCGCGCACGTGGTGGGCTTTGCCAATGTGGAAAACGTGGGCCAGGAGGCGGTGGAGCTGGCCTTTGACAAGCAGTTGGCGGGTCAGCCGGGCTCCAGGCGCGTGATCAAGGACCGATTTGGCCGGGTGGTTGAAGACGTGGGCGAGCAGATTGCGCCGATCGATGGTCGCGACTTGCAGCTCTCGATCGATTCGAAGGTGCAGTTTTTCGCCTACCAAAAGCTGCGCGATGCGGTGATCGAAAACAAGGCCAAGGCCGGTAGCGTGGTGGTGCTCGATGCGCAGACCGGCGAGGTGCTTGCGCTGGTCAATTACCCCAGCTACACGCCGGACAAGCGGGTGCACCTGAGCGGGGCGCAGTTGCGCAACCGCGCCTTGACCGACACATTCGAGCCGGGTTCGACCATGAAGGCCTTTGCTGTGGCTGCGGCCATGGAAAAGGGCCTGGTCCAGCCCGAGACCATGATCCAGACGGCGCCTGGTCGAATCACGATGGGCGGTTCGACCATCAGCGATACCCATCCGCAAGGCTTGATCAGCGTGGCCCAGGTGATCCAAAAATCCAGCAATGTGGGCACGGTCAAGATGGCCATGCAATTGCAGCCGCGCGACATGTGGGAGTACTACACCCAAGTGGGATTTGGACAAAAGCCGCAAGTGCCTTTCCCGGGCGTGGTCAGCGGCCGGCTGCGGCCTTACAAGACTTGGCGACCCATTGAGCAGGCCACCATGAGTTATGGCTACGGCTTGTCGGTCTCGCTGTTTCAATTGGCCCATGCCTACACGGTGTTTGCTCGCGACGGTGACTTGGCGCCGGCGAGCTTGCTCAAAGTGAGCGAGCCGGCCGCCGGTGTGCGGGTGTTCAGCGATAAAAATGCCATCGCCATGCGGCAGATGCTGCACACGGTGACCCAGCCCGGCGGTACCGCGCAAAAGGCGCAGACCATCGGTTACTCGGTCGGCGGCAAGACCGGCACCACGCACAAGCAAGAAGGCAAGGGTTATTCGGGCAACAAGTACCGGGGCTTTTTTGTCGGTTTGGCGCCCGTGGAAAAGCCACGCATCGTGGTCGCTGTGATGATCGATGAGCCAAGCAACGGCCGCTATTTCGGCGGCGACGTGGCCGCACCGGTGTTTGCCGAGACCGTGCAGCAGACGCTGCGCATGATGGGCTTGCCGCCGGATCTGGCCGTCAAGCCGCAGATCGTTGCCAAGGCTGCGGGGGAGTCCTTTTGAGCACCGTGCTCCACAGCCCAGAGCAAGCCGTGGACTGGCTGAGGCTGAGAACCTTGGGCACGCTCCATGCAGACAGCCGTCGCGTGCACGCCGGCGACGCATTTTTGGCCTGGCCTGGTGCGGCGACCGACGCGCGCCGCTTCGTGCCGGCAGTGCTCGAAGCCGGTGCCACAGCCTGCCTGATCGAACACGAGGGCAGCGATTGCATGGGACTGGACCTCGGAGATGCCCGGCTGGCCTGTTATGCGGGCCTGAAGTTGTCGGCCGCATCGATTGCAGCGCAATTTTTTGACCACCCCAGTGCCGCCATGCAGGTGCTGGCCGTCACTGGCACCAACGGCAAGACGTCCACGGCGTGGTGGATTGCGCAGGCCTTGGCGGCAGCCGGGCGGCGCTGCGCGGTGGTTGGCACGCTGGGCGTTGGCGAGCCTGGGCAGATGACGCCCAACGGCCTGACCACGCCCGACCCGGTCTTGCTGCAGCGCGAACTCAGGCGCCTGCTCGACGGGGGTTGCACCGCCTGCGCCCTGGAGGCCTCCTCCATTGGGCTGGCCGAGGGGCGGCTTGAGGGCCTGAAGGTCCACACCGCCATCTTCACCAATTTCACCCAAGATCATCTGGACTACCACGGCAGCATGCAGGCCTATTGGCAGGCCAAGGCCCGGCTGTTTGACTGGCCCGGCCTGCGCGTGGCAGTGGTCAACATCGACGATCCCAAGGGCGCCGAATTGGCACAACGTCTGGAGCGCGAGGGCCAGTTGGACCTTTGGACTTTTTCCTGTCAATCGTCCGCCCGCTTGCAGGCACGAGACCTGCGCATTGCCCAGGCGACCATGGTCTTTGATGTGCACGAGGGCCATCGCAGCCACACGCTCAGCGCCGGGGTGGTCGGCCACTACAACGTCAGCAATTTGCTCGGTGTGATTGCCGTCCTGCGCAGCCTGGGGCTTGATTTGGCTCAGGCGGTGTCTGCCTGCGCCCGGATCACGGCCGTGCCTGGGCGCATGGAATGGGTGGGCGGGACGGCCGAGCCTTTGGTGGTGATCGACTACGCCCACACCCCCGACGCGCTCGAGCATGCCTTGCGGGCTTTGCGTCCGGTCGCTGACGCACGAGGTGGGCTGTTGTGGGTGGTGTTTGGCTGTGGAGGCGACCGTGACCGCCTCAAGCGTCCGCTGATGGCCGCTGTGGCCGAGCGTGCCGCCGATCGGCTGGTGCTCACGAGTGACAACCCGCGCAGCGAGTCGCCCCAGGCCATTGTGCAGGCCATGATTGCGGGTCTGCAGCAAGCAGCCCGGGCGCAGGTTGAACTCGATCGTGCCAGCGCCATCGAGCAGGCTTTGCAGCAGGCTCAAGCGGCCGATGTGGTGCTCGTTGCGGGCAAGGGGCATGAGGACTACCAGGAGGTGCTCGGCCACAGGCGTGCGTTTTCCGATCGCCAACAGGCGCAGCGTGCCTTGCTCTTGCGCCAGCAGCGCAAGGCGGTGACCTCATGATGACGCTGGCCCAGGCCCATCAGATGCTGCCCGGCTCGCGCCTGGTTGGAGACGGCGCGTTGCGAATTGGTCGCGTACATACCGACAGCCGCAGCTTGCAGCCGGGCGATCTGTTCGTGGCGCTGCGCGGCGAGCGCTTTGATGCGCATGATTTCTTGCCCCAGGCGCGTGCCGCCGGTGCAGTCGCTGCAGTGGCTGAGCGGGGCCTGGAGTCTGCGGGTTTGCCGGGTCTGGAGGTGGCCGATAGTCGGCAGGCCCTGGGCCAACTGTCGCTGGCCTGGCGCCAGCGCCTGCAAGGTCCGCTGATTGCTGTGACCGGCAGCAATGGCAAGACCACGGTGACGCAAATGATCGCTGCCATCTTGCGTGCCCACGCCGGATCCGCGGCTCTGGCCACGCAAGGCAATTTCAACAACGACATCGGTGTGCCGCTCACGCTGCTGCGCCTGCGCGCCGAGCACAGCATCGCGGTGCTCGAGTTGGGCATGAACCACCCCGGCGAGATCGCCCGTCTGGCGCAGATGGCCCAACCCACGGTCGCGCTGGTCAACAATGCGCAGCGCGAGCATCTGGAGTTCATGGCCACGGTTGAGGCGGTGGCGCTTGAAAACGGTGCCGTCCTCAGCGCTTTGCCAGCCGATGGCACAGCAGTCTTTCCGGCCGACGACGCCTTCTCCGCGCTTTGGCGACGTCTGGCGGGCGAGCGCAAGGTGCTGACTTTTGCCCTGGAAGGGCCGGCTGATGTGACCGCGCAGGCCGATTCGTTGGGCGGCAGTTGGCAAGTGCACGCCCTGACGCCGCAAGGCCGTTTGAATTTCACGCTCAAGGTGGCTGGCCGCCACAACGTCAAGAATGCGTTGGCCGCAGCAAGTTGCGCCATCGCGGCGGGCGTTGCGCTTCAAGCCATTGCTCAGGGGCTGTCGTCTTTCGAGCCGGTACAGGGTCGCTCGCGCGCTCGGTCGCTGCAAGGGCCTGCCGGCGCGCCGCTGACCCTGATCGACGACAGCTACAACGCCAACCCGGACTCGGTGCGTGCAGCCATCGAGGTTTTGCGCGAACTCCCGGGGCCGCGCCTGCTGGTGCTGGGCGATATGGGCGAGGTCGGCGACCGGGGGCCGCAGTTCCATGAAGAGGCCGGCGCCTGGGCCAGCAGGTTGGGCATAGAGCTGCTCTGGTGCACTGGTGTGCTGATGCGTCATGCTGTCCCGGCTTGCCCGGGCGCGCGTCATTTTGAGACGGTCGAGCAGTTGCTCGCTGCCTTGCCCTCGGTGTTGCCCGGTGTTGCCAGCGTGCTGGTCAAAGGCTCTCGCTTCATGCGCATGGAGCGGGTGGTTCAGGCCATCGAGTCCCATTGTGGTCAGGCCACGAAGGAGCACGCATGCTGATGTGGCTGGCCCAGTGGCTGCAGGCGCTGTCGCCCGAGCTGAGCTTTTTTCGGGTGTTTCAGTACCTCACCTTCCGGGCTGTGATGGCGGCTCTGACGGCCCTGCTCATTGGCTTGGCGGCCGGCCCTTGGGTGATCCGGCGTCTGACTTCACTCAAGATCGGCCAGCCTGTTCGCGAGTATGCAGTTCAGACCCATCTGGTCAAGAGCGGAACGCCGACCATGGGGGGTGTTCTGATCTTGCTGTCGATTGCGATCTCCACTGTGCTTTGGTTCGATCTGTCCAACCGTTTTGTCTGGATCGTGCTCGTGGTGACCCTGGGGTTCGGTGCGATCGGCTGGGTCGATGACTGGCGCAAGGTCGTCAACAAAGACCCTGAGGGCATGCCTTCGCGCGAGAAGTACTTGTGGCAGTCGGTCATAGGCCTGGTGGCAGCGCTGTATCTGGTGTTCAGCATTTCAGAGAGCTCCAATGCCAAGGTGCTTGAACTGGCGCTCAATTGGGTGCGCTCAGGCTTTGACGTGAACCTGCCGCCCAAGGCCGGCCTGATGCTGCCGTTTTTCAAGGAAGTCAGTTATCCCCTGGGCGTTTTTGGCTTCGTCGTCCTCACCTACTTGGTGATCGTCGGCTCGAGCAATGCGGTCAACCTGACCGATGGCCTGGACGGTCTGGCCATCATGCCGGTGGTGATGGTCGGCTCAGCCCTGGGCGTGTTCGCCTACGTCACGGGAAGCTCGGTGTATTCCAAATACCTGTTCATGCCCTACATCCCGGGTTCAGGCGAGCTGTTGATTTTTTGCGCAGCCATGGCCGGTGCAGGCTTGGCCTTTTTGTGGTTCAACACCCATCCGGCCCAAGTCTTTATGGGCGATGTGGGCGCCCTGGCCTTGGGCGCGGCCCTGGGCACGATCGCCATCATCGTGCGCCAGGAGATCGTACTGGCCATCATGGGCGGCATCTTTGTGGTCGAGGCCTTGTCGGTCATGACTCAGGTGGTTTACTTCAAATACACCAGGAAGAAGTTTGGCGAAGGCCGTCGATTTTTCAAGATGGCTCCGCTGCACCATCATTTCGAGAAAAGCGGCTGGAAGGAAACGCAGGTGGTGGTTCGGTTCTGGATCATCACCATGCTGCTGTGCCTGGTTGGCCTGTCCACTTTGAAACTGCGATGAAGAATCTGCGAGACAAGCGCGTGCTGGTGCTGGGGCTGGGCCTATCGGGTCTGGCGCTGGTGCGTTGGTGCTTGCGCTTTGGCGCGCAGGTCACCGTGGCCGACACCCGGCCCGAACCCCCGCAGCTGGCTGCCTTGCGCTACCACTGTCCGCAGGCGGTGTTCGTCAGCGGTCCGCTGACGGCCGATTTGGTGCAAGGTCAGCAGGCCGTTTTTAAAAGTCCCGGCCTGTCACCGGCCGAGGTGGCGCCGGTGGTGGATGCCGCGCGCGCAACGGGTCTGCATGTGGGCAACGAGCTGAGCCTGTTTGCCCAGGCGCTGGCCGAATTGGCCCAGCCCGAGCCGGTGGCTGCCATGGCCCAGGCCGACGTGATTGTGCAACCGCCGCAGGAACTGGAGCCGCAGCCGCAGCCTGTGTTGGTGGCCAAGGCCCAAGATCGCCCTGACCTCGATCCCGGCGAGATGGCGCTGGCCGTGGATGCCGATGAGGCCACACCCTTGACCGTGGCAGCTCCACCGGCGCCCGAGCCTGGCTATCGGCCCAAGGTGCTGGCGGTCACAGGGACCAACGGCAAGACCACGGTGACGGCGCTCACTGGCCAGTTGGTGCAGCGCGCAGGAAAAAGCGTGGCTGTGGCGGGCAACATCGGCCCGACCTTGCTCGACACCTTGGGCGCAACGATCGATGCCGGTGACTTGCCCGAGGTCTGGGTGCTCGAACTCTCGAGCTTTCAGCTCGATGGGGTGGACAACTTCGAGCCAACGGCAGCCACCGTACTCAACCTGACCCAGGATCACCTGGACTGGCACGGCTCCATGCAGGCGTACGCCCAGGCCAAAGCCCACGTGTATGGTCAGCGGGGGTTGATGCTGCTCAACCGGCAAGATCCCCTGGTGATGGGCCAGTTGCCAGCGCCCTTGCCGGTCAAGGGCAAGTCGCGTGCGCCGCTGGTGCGCAACCATCTGACTTTTGGCATGGACATGCCGGCCCGCGCCGGTCACTGGGGCTTAGAGAGCGTCGCCGGCATGACCTGGTTGGTGCGCGCCGCAGAGGCCGACGAGACGATCAAGCGCCGCAAGGACGAGGACGAAGCGCTGCACATTCAGCGCCTGATGCCGGCCGAGGCTTTGCAGATCCGAGGCCGGCACAACGCCTGCAACGCGTTGGCAGCTTTGGCCTTGGCAACGGCCGCCGGTTGTGCGCTGGCGCCCATGCTGCATGGGCTGCGCGAGTACCGCGGCGAGCCGCACCGGGTTGAGCCGGTGGGTGTGCTGGAGGGCATCGAGTTTTTTGATGACAGCAAAGGCACCAATGTGGGTGCGACCGTCGCGGCCCTGGAGGGACTTGGCGCCGAACGTCAGGTGGTGGTGATTTTGGGCGGCCAGGGCAAAGGCCAGGACTTCGAGCCCCTGGCCACGCCTGTTTCGCGACATGCCCGCGCGGTCGTGCTCATTGGGCGCGATGCGCCGCTGCTGCGTCAAGCCTTGGCATCGACGCGCGTGCCTTTGCATGATGCCCAGGACATGAAGGACGCCGTCGCGTTGGCCTTTGCCCAGGCGCAATCGGGCGATGCGGTGCTGCTTTCACCGGCCTGCGCGAGCTTTGACATGTTTCGAGACTACAACCACCGGGGGCAGGTTTTTTGCCAGACGGTCGCTGAGTTGGCCCAAGAGCATGGGGTGACGCTGTGACGACGGCCTGGCTCGATCGCATCAGGCAGTCTCTGGGCATGGTTGCGGCCGAGCCGGCCAGCGCCTTGCCGGTTCGCACAGGCATGCCCGGACGCGTGATGGGGCCCTCGATGCCGGTGCGCCTGCTTGGATTTGACCAGGCCTTGGTGTTTGTGACCATGGCCTTGCTCTTGTGGGGCCTGGTGATGGTGTATTCGGCCTCGGTGGCCATGCCGGACAACCCCAAGTTTTCCCGCTATGAAAGCACCCATTACCTGCTGCGGCACGCTTTTTCTCTGGCGGTGGCGCTGGTTGTCGCGGTGCTGGCTTTCCAGATCCCGATGTCGACGTGGGAAAAGGCGGCGCCTTGGCTGTTTGTTGCATCGCTGCTGCTGCTGGTGGTGGTTCTCATTCCTTTCATCGGGCGTGGTGTCAACGGCGCACGCCGTTGGATTTCTTTTGGGGTATTGAACTTTCAGCCGTCAGAGCTGGCCAAGTTTGCGGTGCTCATGTATGCGGCCGACTACATGGTTCGCAAGATGGAGGTCAAGGAACGCTTTTTCCGCGCCGTCCTGCCCATGGGCGTGGCCGTGGGGGTGGTTGGCATGCTCTTGCTGGCCGAGCCGGACATGGGTGCATTCCTGGTGATCGCGGTCATTGCCATGGGCATCCTCTTTTTGGGTGGGGTCAACGCCCGGATGTTCGTTTTTATTGCCACCATCGTGGTGCTGGCCTTTGCCGTCATGATCTGGGCCAGCCCCTGGCGGCGGGAGCGCATCTTCGCCTACCTCGATCCGTGGTCTGCTGAAAATGCCATCCGCAAGGGCTATCAGCTGTCCCATTCGCTCATTGCCTTCGGACGTGGCGAGTTCACCGGCGTGGGCTTGGGCGGGAGCATCGAAAAACTGCACTGGCTGCCCGAGGCGCACACCGACTTCTTGATGGCGGTCATCGGCGAGGAGTTTGGCCTGATCGGTGTGTTGGTGGTCATTTCGCTGTTTCTGTGGCTCACGCGCCGCATCATGCACATCGGTCGGCAAGCCATTGCCATGGACCGCCTGTTTTCTGGTCTGGTGGCTCAGGGCGTGGGCATCTGGATCGGCTTTCAGTCGTTCATCAACATGGGCGTCAACTTGGGCGCCTTGCCCACCAAGGGCCTGACCTTACCGCTCATGAGCTATGGCGGCTCCGCCATCATGATGAACATCCTGGCGCTGGCCGTGGTGCTGCGCGTTGACCACGAGAACCGCATCTTGATGAAGGGGGGGCGCGTATGAGTACGGGCGCGTCGCCGCAACCCCTTATGCCCGCAGAGTCCGTCCGAATGCGGACCCATGCGCCTTGTGCCATGGTCATGGCCGGTGGCACCGGCGGCCACATCTTCCCGGGCTTGGCCGTGGCCGAGGCTTTGCGCGAGCGGGGCTGGCGGGTGCATTGGTTTGGCGGGCGGGGCACGGCCCAGCGCCCAAGCATGGAGAGCCAGCTGGTGCCTGCGCGTGGGCTGGCCTTCGACTGCATCGACTTTGGCGGCCTGCGCGGCAAGGGCCTTCTGACCATGGCGCTGCTGCCTGTGCGTTTGCTGCAAGCCTTCTGGCAAAGCCTGGCCCTGTTGCGCCGCATTCGCCCCGATGTGGTGGTCGGTCTGGGCGGCTACATCACCTTCCCCGGCGGCATGATGAGCGTGCTGCTGGGCAAGCCCCTGGTGCTGCATGAACAAAACAGTGTGGCGGGCTTGGCCAACCGGGTGCTTTGCCAGGTCGCTGACCGCGTTTTCACGGCCTTTCCCGGGGTGCTCGAAAAGGCGCAATGGGTGGGCAACCCGCTGCGCGCCGGGTTCCTGTCGCAGCCTGCACCGGCCCAGCGTTTTGCGGGTCGCCAAGGACCCTTGCGGCTGCTGGTGGTCGGCGGCAGCCTGGGTGCCAAGGCGCTCAATGAGCAGGTGCCGCAGGCTTTGGCGCTGTTGCCCGAGGCCAAGCGTCCCCAGGTCATCCATCAAAGTGGCGCTGGTCAATTGAATGCGCTGCGCGCGAACTATCAGGCCGCTGGGGTGCAGGCCGATCTGACCGATTTCATTGAAGACACCGCGGCGGCGTTTGCTCAAGCGGACCTGATCATTTGCCGGGCGGGCGCATCCACGGTCACCGAAATTGCCGCGGTGGGTGCGGCCGCCGTGTTTGTGCCCTTTCCCTTTGCTGTTGACGATCACCAGAGCCGAAACGCTCAGTATTTGGTCGATGCCGGCGGCGGCTGGCTGATGCCACAGCAGTCGCTCAGCGCCGCGGCCCTGGCCGAGTTGCTCGCCGGCCTGGACCGCACCGAGTTGCTCAGGAGGGCCACGGCCGCCAAGGGGCTGGAGAAGACCCAAGCCACGCAGACGCTGGTCAGTGCCTGCGAGGAGCTGCTGTCATGAAGCACGCCGTCAAACGCATCCACTTCATTGGTCTGGGTGGCTCGGGCATGTCGGGCATCGCCGAGGTGCTGCACAACCTTGGCTATCAGATCTCGGGCTCGGACCTGGCCGACAGCGCCACCTTGCGCCGGCTCTCGGGGCTGGGCATCCGCACCTTCGTTGGACACGCGGCAGCCAATTTGGCCTCGGTCGATGCCGTGGTCACCTCGACAGCGGTCAAGTCTGACAACCCGGAGGTGCGCGCTGCACGGGCCAAACACATTCCCGTGGTTCCCCGCGCCCTGATGCTTGCCGAGCTGATGCGCCTGAAGCAAGGCATCGCGATTGCGGGCACGCACGGCAAGACCACCACCACCAGTTTGGTGGCCAGCGTGTTGGCCGAAGGCGGCCTGGATCCGACCTTCGTCATTGGCGGTCGGCTCAACAGTGCGGGGGCCAATGCCAAGCTCGGTTCGGGCGATTACATCGTGGTCGAGGCCGACGAGTCGGATGCGTCCTTTCTCAATCTCCTGCCGGTCATGGCGGTGATCACCAACATCGATGCGGACCACATGGAGACCTATGGGCATGATTTCGGGCGGCTCAAGTCGGCCTTTGTCGACTTCTTGCACCGCATGCCCTTTTACGGAACCGCGGTGCTCTGCACGGACGATGTGGCGGTGCGCGAGATCCTTGCTCAGGTGTCGTGCCCGATCACCAGTTACGGTCTGGGCGAGCAGGCGCAGGTGCGGGCGGTGGATGTGCGGCATGTACAGGGGCAGATGCATTTCACGGTTCAGCGGCGCAATGGTGTGACGCTGCCTGACTTGCCTGTGGTCCTCAACTTGCCGGGTCTGCACAATGTGCTCAACGCCCTGGCTGCGGTGAGCATTGCGGTTGAGTTGGACGTGCCCGACGCAGCAGTGCAAAAAGCCCTGTCTGAATTTCGCGGCGTGGGCCGGCGCTTTCAGCGCTACGGTCAGGCTCGCTTGGCCGGCGGCGGGCAGTGCACCGTGATCGACGATTACGGCCACCATCCGGTTGAAATGGCGGCGACGTTGGCCGCTGCGCGTGGCGCCTTTCCCGGCCGGCGTCTGGTGCTGGCTTTTCAGCCCCACCGCTACAGCCGCACGCGCGATTGTTTTGAGGACTTCGTCAAGGTCATCGGTCAGGCCGACGCCGTGCTGCTGGCCGAGGTCTATGCCGCCGGCGAAGCGCCCATCGTGGCAGCCGACAGCCGTGCGCTCATGCGGGCCCTGCGGGTGGCAGGCAAGGTCGAGCCGGTGTTCGTTGAGGCCATTGATGACATGGCCCAGGCCATCGTGGACAACGCCCGCGATGGCGATGTGGTGATGTGCATGGGTGCTGGCTCGATCGGACAGGTGGCAGCCAAGGTCATTGAGATGGCGGGAGCGGCATCATGAGCGCGGATGTTCGCAGCCTGGGCAAGGTGGCCGTGCTCATGGGCGGACGTTCGGCGGAGCGCGAGATTTCGCTGCTTTCCGGCCAGGGTGTGCTGCAGGCCTTGCGCGGGCGGGGCGTCGATGCCCATGCTTTCGATCCGGCGCAGCGTCCCCTCTTTGACCTCAAGGCCGAGGGATTTTCACGCTGTTTCATTGCCTTGCATGGTCGCTTTGGTGAAGACGGTACGGTGCAGGGCGCCCTCGAGTTGATGGGCCTGCCCTACACCGGCTCGGGCGTCATGGCTTCGAGCCTGGCCATCGACAAGGTGATGACCAAGCGCCTTTGGTTGTCCGAAGGTTTGCCCACACCCAGGTATGTGCTGCTGCGCAAAGGCGCTTACATTGCGGCCCAGGTGGCTGCCGTGCTCGCCGATCTGGGTTTGCCGCTGATCGTCAAGCCGGCCCGTGAAGGCTCCTCCATCGGGCTGACCAAGGTCACGCAAGAGGCTCAGATGCAAGAGGCGCTCGAGCGGGCCGCCGCTTTCGATGCGGACGTCCTGTGCGAGCAATTCATCGCCGGCGAGGAGCTCACCTGTCCGGTGCTAGGCAGCGGCGATCAGGCCAAGGCCTTGCCCCTGATCCGCATCGTGGCACCGCAGGGCAATTACGACTATCACAACAAGTACTTCACCGACGAGGTCAAGTACCTGGTGCCCTGTGGTTTGCCGCCGAACGAGCAGCAAGCCATCTCAGCGATTGTCCTGGCGGCCTACCGCAGTCTGGGTTGCCGTGGCTGGGCGCGTGCCGATGTCATGATCGATGCCGCCACACGGCAGCCCCACTTGCTGGAGATGAACACGTCGCCCGGGATGACCAGCCATTCGCTGGTGCCCATGTCGGCCCTGGCGGCCGGAATGTCCTACGAGGAACTGTGCTTGGCGGTTCTGGTCTCGGCCAGCTTGGACCACGGGGAGGACCTGCGGTGAGCGCCTTGCCCATGGATGTGCGGTTGATGAACAGCCTGAGTGCTTTGCTGGCCCTTGTGTTTGCTGGCATGGCTTTGGCCCTTGTCGTGCATTGGTCCGTGCGTCAGCCCAGCTTCGGCCTGCAGGCCATACGCATTGAAAATGAATTGATCCACAACAACGCAGTGACTCTGCGGGCCAACGTTGCGCCCAAGCTCACCGGCAATTTTTTCACCCTGAATCTGGCGCAGGCCAAAGCGGCCTTTGAGTCCGTGCCTTGGGTGCGGCTGGCTGTGGTGCGAAGGGACTTTCCGGATCGGCTGCGGGTGCGCATTGAAGAGCATCTGCCGGTGGCCCTCTGGGGGCTGGACGACGATACCCGTCTGCTCAACAGCTACGGTGAGGTGTTCGAGGTCAATCAAGGCGATGTCGAAGCCGAGGGGTTGCCGCGCCTGGCGGGCCCACGGGCACAGTCGGGTCTGGTGTTGCAAGCCTACCGCGCGCTTGTCCCGGTGTTTGAGTTGCTCGACACCAGTGTGGCGCAGCTTGAACTGACCGGTCGCGGCAGTTGGCGCGTGCGCCTGGAAAGCGGCGCCATGATCGAGATCGGATCCGGCAGTATCGATGAGATCGTGCAGCGGGTGCGGCGTTTCGTTGTCACCGTCTCGCAAACATCATCGCGTTACGGACGCAACATCGAGTCGGCCGATCTGCGCTATCCCAGCGGCTATGCGCTGCGGTTGCGGGGTGTGACCACTGTGGCGGCAGATGGGGCCGTCCAGGCAAACAAGGCAACAAGGTAACTCTATGGCCAAGGAATACAAAGATCTGGTGGTGGGGCTGGACATTGGTACCAGCAAGGTGATGGTGGTGGTCGCCGAAGTGCTGCCCGGCGGTGAACTCAAGCTCGCCGGCATGGGGGTGGCCGCCAGCAACGGACTCAAGCGCGGCGTGGTGGTCAATATCGACGCCACGGTGCAGAGCATCCAGTTGGCGCTCAAAGAGGCTGAGCTGATGGCCGATTGCAAAATTTCGCGGGTCTACACCGGCATCACGGGCAGTCACATCCGTGGCAGAAATTCGAGCGGCATGGTCGCCGTCAAGGACAAAGAAGTCACGCAGACCGATGTGGCGCGTGTGATCGAGACGGCCAAGGCGATCAACATTTCGACCGACCAGCGCATCTTGCTCGTTGAACCCCAGGAATTCGTGATCGATGGTCAGGACGTGCGCGAGCCCATCGGCATGAGTGGAATTCGGCTCGAAGCCAAAGTGCACATCGTCACCGGCGCGCAAAGCGCGGCCGAAAACATCATCAAGTGCGTGCGCCGCTGTGGGCTCGAAGTCGATCAGCTCATGCTCAACCCGCTGGCCTCGAGTCTGGCTGTGCTCAGTCAGGACGAGCAGGAATTGGGTGTGGCGCTGGTCGATATCGGTGCCGGCACCACCGATGTGGCGATTTTTACGGGCGGCGCGATCCGGCACACCGCGGTCATTCCGATCGCCGGCGATCTGATCACCAGCGACATTGCGATGGCCCTGCGAACGCCCACCAAGGACGCCGAGGACATCAAAGTCGACAGCGGCTGTGCCAAGCAGTTGCTGGCCGATCCGGAAACCCAGGTGGAAGTGCCGGGGCTGGGCGACCGCGGCCCTCGCATGCTCTCGCGACAGGCGCTCGCAGGCGTGATCGAGCCGCGGGTTGAGGAGATCTACACCCTGGTGCAGCAGGTCATTCGCGAGTCGGGCTATGAGGAGATGCTGTCTTCGGGCATTGTGATCACTGGTGGCAGCGCGGTCATGTCGGGCATGGTGGAGTTGGGCGAAGACATTTTTCTCAAGCCAGTGCGCCGGGGCCTGCCCCGCTATTCAAGCGGGCTGGCCGACATGGTGGCCCAGCCCAGGGCGGCCACTGTGATGGGTCTGATGGAAGAGGCCCGCCTGGCTCGCATGCGCGGCCTGAAGGTGGCCCAGAAAGCGGGCAGCGTGCACAACGCTTTTGGTCGGATCAAGGAATGGTTGGTGGGGAATTTCTGATGAATGAACACCGCGCAAGCTACACCCGTTTTCATGGCCTGACCCATTCAGGAGGTGCCGACCCCCCTTCATGATGAACGCATGGGTTTCGATACGAAGAACGATTCATATTCAAGGCAACTGCAGACAAGAAGGAGGCTCACATGAGCATCGAAATGATGGAAATCGAGGAATTCAACCAAGGCACCCTGATCAAGGTGATCGGTGTTGGAGGCGGCGGCGGCAACGCAGTCGAGCACATGATCGCCACCCAGGTACAGGGCGTGGAGTTCATCTGCGCCAACACCGACGCGCAGGCGCTCAACCGCATTGCGGTGGACAAGGTCATTCAACTCGGCGGCACCGGCCTGGGCGCAGGCAGCAGGCCCGACAGGGGCCGCGAGGCCGCTGAAGCGGCGGCAGACGATATACGAGCGGCCATCGACGGCGCACACATGCTGTTCATCACCGCTGGCATGGGCGGTGGAACCGGCACTGGCGCTGCGCCGGTGATAGCCCGCATCGCCAAGGAGATGGGCATTTTGACCGTGGGTGTGGTGACCAAGCCGTTCGAGTTTGAAGGCCCTCGCCGCACGGCCAATGCAGACGCCGGCTTGGCCGAGCTTGAAGCCAATGTCGACTCATTGATCGTGGTGCTCAATGAGAAGCTGTTGGAGGTGCTGGGCGAAGACATTTCGCAGGACGAGGCGTTTGCCCATGCCAACGATGTGCTCAAAAACGCCGTGGGCGGCATCGCCGAGATCATCAACGTCAGGGCCTTGGTCAACGTAGACTTTGAAGACGTTCGCACCGTGATGGGTGAGCCTGGCAAGGCCATGATGGGAACGGCCTGCGCCAGCGGTCCGGACCGCGCCCGTATCGCGGCCGAGCAGGCCATTGCCTGCCCGCTGCTCGACGGCGTGGACATGAACGGCGCCAAGGGGGTGCTGGTGCTCATCAGCGCCGCCAAGGGCTCGCTCAAGCTCAACGAGACCAAGCTGGCCATGAAGACCATCAGCGCCTTCGCTGCGCCCGATGCGCACGTGATCTACGGTACCGCCTACGACGAATCGCTGGTTGACGAGCTGCGGGTGACTGTGGTGGCCACTGGTTTGAATCGCCAGGGTGCCCGCCGCGCAGCGCCTCCTTTGCAAGTGATCCAGCGCACCGGTACGGACAACCTGCCGGTCAATGTGGGTCCGATGGGCAATGGCGCGGGCGCTGCCGGTCAGCCCAGCTACGAAGCGCTGTCGGTGCCCAGCGTCTGGCGCAACAACCGCAGTCAGGCGGCCGCCAAGGTCGATGCCCTGGCCGCCGGCGGCATGGACGATCTGGAGATCCCGGCCTTCCTGCGCAGGCAGGCCGACTGAGCGTTTGCAGGCCCAGGGTCTGTGTCCCCTCAGGCTTTGGCCTGTCGGGCGCAGACTCTGGGCGCAAACTGGCATCAGCCACAGCGCCCAGCCAAGCCGGCAGTTCCTGCAAACGCCCGCTGGGGATCGATCGCCCTTTAAAATCTCCTCATGCTTGCTCAGCGCACTCTTCGATCCCTGACCAAAGCCGTGGGGGTGGGCCTGCACAGCGGCCAGCGGGTCGAGCTGACCCTGCGTCCTGCCGCACCGGATACTGGCATTGTGTTTCGGCGGGTGGATTTGCCGCAGCCGGTGGACATCGCTGTGTCGGCCAGCGCCGTGACCGATACCCGCATGGCCTCGACCATTTCAGCCGGACAGGCCAAGGTGTTCACGGTTGAGCATCTGATGTCGGCCTGTGCCGGCCTGGGGCTGGACAATCTGTACATCGACATCACGGCCGAAGAGGTGCCCATCCTCGACGGCTCGGCCTCCTCCTTTGTCTTTTTGCTGCAGTCGGCCGGCATTGCGCTGCAGGATGCACCCAAGCGTTTTGTACGCATCCTCCGGGAGGTCAAGGTCAGTGAAGGGCAGGGCGCTCAGCTCAAATGGGCCGCGCTGAGCCCGCATGAGGGCTACAAGCTCAGTTTTGAGATCGATTTCGATCACCCCGCGGTCGACTCCACCGGCCAACGCGTGCAATTTGACATGGCCACCGGCTCTTACGTGCGCGACATCGCGCGGGCCCGCACCTTTGGCTTTACCAAGGACGTCGAGATGATGCGGGCCAACGGCCTGGCTTTGGGCGGTGGACTCGACAATGCCATCGTCATGGACGACTACAAGGTGCTCAATGCCGAGGGCTTGCGCTACAACGACGAATTCGTCAAGCACAAGATCCTCGACGCCATGGGTGACTTGTACTTGCTGGGCAAGCCCATCATTGGCGCTTACAGCGCTTTCCGATCCGGCCATGCACTTAACAACAAGTTGCTGCGCGAATTGCTGGCCCACCCTGAAGCCTATGAGGTCGTGACCTTCGAAGACGAGCGCCGCGCGCCCAAGGGTCTGGCGCAACTGGCGCCGGCCTGGTAGGTCTGGGCATGTTGCTGTTTCGCTGGTTGATTTTTTTGCTGCTGCTGGCGGCGGGCGTGTGCTTTGCCACGTACCTGGGTACCGGCCAGCCGCATTACCGGCGCTGGGGCTTGATCATTCTCAAGTGGACGCTGATCGCAGGCCTGGGCTTCTTTGCTGTGCTGATTCTCGAGCGCGTGCTCTGAGTTGACAGGCGCGGCCAATCAATGCGTCAACAGGACGCCCAGCGGATGCGACCTCAGAGCAGGCTCACCCCGGTCTTGATCGGCTTCATGACAAAACTGGTCTTGCAGTCTTGAACGCTCGGATGCTTGAGCAGCGTGTCCATGATGAATCTTGAAAAGTGGTCCATGTCAGCCACCGCCACTTTGAGCAACAGGTCCATCTCGCCGGTCAGCGCGGCGCATTCGATCACTTCCTTCCAGCCTTGCACGGCCGCGGCGAACAGGTCCAAGGGGCTGCGCTTGTCGTTGCCCGCTGCCTTGGTCAGCCGGACCTGGATGTAGGCCGTCAGGTTCAGCCCCACCGTTCGGGCGCGAATCAGCGCCACGTAGCCGGCCAGCACACCCGAGTCCTCGAGCCGGCGCACGCGTCGCAGTGCTGCCGAGGCCGACAGGCCAACCTGGCTGCCCAAGTCTTCATAGGACAGCCGCCCTTGCAACTGCAGAGCACCGATGATGCGTTTATCGATCGAATCCAGTTCAAATGAATCATTCATAGACTTTATTTTGCATGATTAATGCGTTTTTATGAATTAAAAAGCCGAAATTTGCATATTCGATGCGTGATGTCGCACCTAAAGTGAGGGGAGCCGACATCAACACCCTGGAGCGATCGCCATGACTGATTTGTTTGACAACCCCATGGGCTTGATGGGCTTCGAGTTCGTCGAATTTGCCTCCCCCACCCCCAATGTTCTGGAGCCCTTGTTTGAAAAAATGGGCTTTTCGCTCGTGGCCAGGCACCGCTCCAAGGATGTGCTGCTCTACCGGCAGGGCCAGATCAATTTCATTGTCAACCGCGAGCCCAGGTCACTGGCCGCTTACTTTGCCGCTGAGCATGGCCCGTCGGCCTGTGGTTTGGCCTTTCGTGTCAGGGACGCGCACCAGGCCTACGCCCGCGCACTCGATCTGGGTGCCCAGCCTTTGGACATCCCAACCGGTCCGATGGAGCTGCGCCTGCCGGCCATCAAGGGCATCGGCGGTGCGCCGCTCTACCTGATCGACCGATTCGAAGAAGGCCGGAGCATTTACGACATCGATTTTGAGTTCCTGCCCGGGGTGGATCGGCAGCCCAGCGGCGTGGGTCTGAAGGCCGTGGACCACCTCACCCACAACGTCTATCGTGGCCGGATGGCGCATTGGGCGGCGTTCTACGAGCGGCTTTTTAATTTTCGGGAGATGCGCTATTTCGACATTCAGGGAGACCACACTGGCCTGACGTCCAAGGCCATGACCGCTCCCGACGGGCGCATTCGCATTCCGCTCAACGAGGAGGCGGGCAAGACCGCCGGGCAGATCGAGGAATTCCTGATGCAGTTCTCGGGCGAGGGCATACAGCACGTGGCACTGGTCACCGACGATCTGGTCCGCACGGTCGATGAGCTGCAGCTCGCTGGCATCCCCCTGATGACTGCTCCCAATGCGGTGTACTACGAGATGCTGCAAAAGCGTTTGCCTGGGCACGGCCTGGATGTGTCTGCTCTGCAAGCGCGCGGAATTTTGATCGATGGCTCCACGCACGCCGGCAACAGGCGCGTGCTGCTGCAGATCTTCTCGCAGACTGTCTTGGGCCCGGTTTTTTTCGAGTTCATCGAGCGCCAGGGCGATGAGGGCTTTGGCGAAGGCAATTTCAAGGCACTTTTTGAATCGATGGAGCGTGACCAGCTGCGCCGAGGCGCTCTGATCGTCGAACCTGTAGGCACTAACGCTCTGGCGTGAGTTGGGTTTAAAAAACTCCCCCGTCTGACCGACCACCAGAGGCGAGGGTCAAGCAGGCCCTCAGCGGCTGCGTCCGTCTCGGTAGCGGCCAGACAGCGGCAGACCCGCACCGCTGCCCCTCGGGTCCGCCTTGGCACTGGCTGCGCGCATGCGGTCCATGGCGGCGCCGACCTGCGCATGGGTGATGGCCAGACCCAGGGCATCGGCTGCGTCCGGGCCCGGCAAACCGGGCAGCTTGAGCAGGCGCATCACCATTTGCTGCACCTCGGCTTTGCCGGCACGCCCGTGCCCGGCGACTGCTTTCTTGAGCTGCAAGGCCGTGTATTCACGCACTGTTTGTCCGGCGCTGACCAGGGCGGTGACGCAGGCGCCGCGCGCCTGACCGAGCATCAGTGTGGCCTGCGGGTTGTTGTTGACGAACACGATTTCAACCGCACAGACCTGGGGCTGATAGCGCTCGACCACCTCGCGCACGCCCTCGAACAGCACTTTGAGCCGCTCGGGCAGGCTGCGCTGGGCCTGTGTGCGGATGGTGCCGCTGGCCAGATAGCTCATCGCCATGCCCTGTACCTCGATCACGCCGAAGCCGGTGACCTGCAGGCCCGGATCGATGCCCAGGATGCGCAAGCTGCTGGCCGACGTCATGGCAGATCCACCTGGTTCATGCGCACGGTGATGGTCTGTGCCCGCGAGGCCAGGTAGGGCGAATTGGGCAGCTTCTCAAAGTAGCGTGGCCGCGGCAGCATGACGGCCAGCCGTGCCGCTTCGTAGGCGCTCAGGCGGGCAGCGCTTTTGCGGTAGTAGTGCTGCGCCGCCGCTTCGGCGCCGAACACACCTTCGCCCCACTCCACGCTGTTGAGGTAGATCTCCAGGATGCGCTGCTTGCTCAAAAAGGCCTCGAGCATAAAGGTCAGCACCAGCTCCTGCGTTTTGCGCACCAGCGTGCGCTCGCCCGAGAGAAACAGGTTTTTGGCCAGCTGCTGGGTGATGGTCGAGCCGCCGATGATTTTGGCGGCCGGCGCAGGCGGGGGGGCTGGCGGCGGTGTGGATGCGACCTGCCCTTGGGCTTTTTGCTGGGCGGCCTTGCGTTTGGCCTGTTGGGCCAGTCGCTCGGCTTGCTGTCTGGCGAGTTGTTCTGCCTTCTGATTTTTTTCCCAGGCTTTTTCTAGCGCTTCAAGGTCCACCCCATCGTGCTCGGTGAAGCTGGCATCTTCCGAGGCGATCACCGCGCGTTTGAGCGTATGGGCGATTTTGCTGTAAGGCATCCATTGCTGGCGCCACATCAAGCGGCCGGTGCTGGTCACCAGCCGCGCCGCTTCGCTGCGCTGGAAACTGGTCGACTCTGGATTGACCCAGCGCATCAGCACGATGCGAGCGGCAAAGTAAATTTGCAGGCTCAGCAAGGCCAACAGCAACAAGCCCAGCAGACGCAGCACGGTCTTCATGGGATCTGCACTGCCTTTAAACGCTCAGGGCGTTGGCTGCGCCGTCGCCGAATCTGTGGGCGCGCCCGGCTGCGCATCACTGTCCTGCGCATCGCTCACGTCCACCGCGATCGAGATCGGCCCGGCCGCCAATTCAGACTCGCCGCCCTCAAGGTCTTCCTCGTCCACGGCAACGCCCGGCGCGAGGTTCAGGCGCTCGGTCACCGTACCGCTGACGTGCAGCGTGATCTCGTCAATCGCTGCGAGCTTGATGCGCACAGGCGCTCCCCGCGCCAGGCCCTGAGCGCCGACCACCGAGAGCACCAGCGGCAGGTCGTCGGCGCGCACCAGGTCGTCTTTGATCACGCTGGCGGTCAGCTCGGTGGTGTTGTTTTGTTTCAGGTGACGCAACGTCCAGTAGCGCTCGATGCCGGCCTGGAAGCTGTTGTAGGCGGTGTAGGCCGCATCAAAGGCCGAGATGATGGCAAACAGCTCGGTGTCCTTGGGTTTGAACGGCGCTGCCAGCGCAGCGGTTGCACCGTGTTTGGCACACGCAATGATCTGCCACTGGTTGACCAGGTCCACGTATCGGCGCAGCGGCGAGGTGCTCCAGGCGTAGGCCGGCACGCCCAGTCCGGCATGCGGCAGGGCTTTGGTGCTCATGCGCACCTTCACGCCTGGCGCCATGCTTGCCTGGCTGCGGTAGATGCCCGGAACGCCCAAGTCGGCCATCCAAAGCCCCCAGGTCTTGTTGGCCAGGATCATGGCCTCGGCGACAATCAGGTCCAGCGGCGCGCCGCGCTGGCGCACGCTGATGAGTACCGTTTCGCTGCCTTCAGGCTCGGCGTCGGCTGCCTTGTCGAGGCGAAAGTTGTAGTCGGGCCGGTTGAAGTTTTCGGGCTTGCCGCGCACCTGCTCGCGCTCGAGTTTGAGCCGCTTGGCCAGGCGGTGCGCAAAGCGCAATTCGGCGCCCCAGGCGGGCTCGCTGGCGGCTGCAGGACTGGCAAAAAAATCCTCGTTGAAAACATGGTCGAGCTGGTCGTGCCGCAGGTTCTCTGCGATCGGAACGCGCTCGAGCTGCGTATGGCTGGCCTTGACCGCCAGAGTCGCCTCGTCGATCGTCACATACAGCGACACCGCAGGGCAGGGCCTGCCCGCTTGCAGCGTGTAGTGCTGCACCACGGCATCTGGCAGCATGGTCAGCTTGTGGCCAGGCATGTAGACGGTCGACAGGCGTGCGCGACCCAGCGCGTCGATGGTGCTGGCCGGCTGCACGGCCAGGCCCGGCGCCGCGATGTGGATTCCGAGCGTGACCGTGCCCGAGCCCAAGCCTCGCACCGACAGCGCGTCGTCGATTTCAGTGGTGCTCGAGTCGTCGATTGAAAAGGCCTGCACCTGAGCCAGCGGCAGATCCTGCCCCACGTCGGGTGCCTGGACCGATGGAAAGTCGACCCCCTTGGGAAAATTCTCAAACAAAAAGCGGCGCCAGTGGAACTGGTAGGCCGAAGTGATGGCGCCGGCTTGCTGCAACAAATCGAGTGGCGGTTTGTGCGTTTTCTGGGCTGCCTGAACCACCGCCTTGTATTCCGGGCTGTTCTTGTCGGGTTTGAACAAGATGCGATAGAGTTGCTCGGCGATCGGCGCCGGGCAATGGCCAGCGGCCAGATCGTTGGCCCAGGCATCGATCTGAGCTGCGATTTGTTTGCGCTTTTCGATAGCGGCCAGCGCTTGCTGCAAGATTTCGGGCGGTGCCTTCTTGAAGCGGCCCTTGCCAGCGCGGCGAAAGTAGTGCGGCGCCTCGTACAAAGCCATGAGCGCGCCGGCTTGCTGCGCCGGCGAGGGCGCCTGATCCGGGTCAAAATAGTCGCGGGCCAGATCGGCAAAGCCAAACTCCTCTTCGCCGGCAAATTCCCAGGCCAGGTTCAGGTCGATCTCGGCGGCCAATTGCGCGCCCGCTTTCATCAGATCGCCCGGCGCGGGTTTGTCAAACTGGATCAGTGCATGCGCGGCCTTGACCTTGACCCGCTTGCCCGAGTCCAGCTCGACTTGCAGCGAGGCCTCGGCCTGAGTCAGGATGCGGCCGGCAAGAAACTTGCCGGCATCTTCGAACAATACGTACAAGTGGGCACCTTTTTGTGGGGGCTTTAGTGTAGTGGCCCCCCTGCCGCTTCAGGCTTTTGGCCGCGGCGACCACGGCCAGGTTTCAAGCGTGCAGCCCCAGGTGGGTCAGGATGGCAGGCAGGTGCTGCTCGAAGTCGCTCAGGGCATGGTCGCTGCCTTGGACGATGCGCAGGTGGCAGGTGGCATAGCGCGAATGCATCTCGCGCCAATCGAGCACCTCATCGCCGGTGGCAATGACGGCCAGCAGACGTTCGGGCTGGAGCAAATCGCCGACCTCCAGGGCGCGCAGCTCGTCTACAAAATATGGCTCGAAGAAAAAGCGCTCGGCCGGATCGTGCCAGCTGCTTTGCTCACCGATATGGCGTGCCAGATCGCGCGCCGGATCGACCGCCGGGTTGATCAGCACCGCCCGGCAAGCACGCCGCTCGGCCAGCCAGGTTGCATAAAAGCCACCCAAGGACGACCCCACGATGGCCATGGTTGACGAGGGCCACGCCCGCGTGCCCTCGTCAAGCCATCGCGCTGCGTGCCCGGGTGAGGGTGGCAGTTGCGGGCACCACCAGGTGAGATCGGGCCGGTGCTCGGCCACCCAGGCCGCCATCTGCCGCGCCTTGGCGGATTGCGGCGAGGAGCGAAAACCATGAAGGTAAAGCAGATGGGTCAGAGGTTCCATGCCGCAAGCTTACGCTGCTTCGAAGCCAGTGGACTCGAGGCCTGTTTGAGCGGGGCAGGACGATAATGTGGCCATGTCTTCTGTGCTTGATAAGCCTTCGCTGTGGCGGCGCCTCTCGCCTCTGTGGGAAGGGCTGGACGCGCCTCTGCTTTGCGCTGTTGCCATGTTGGCTGCCGCCGGCATGGTGATCATGTATTCCTCGGGCTATGACCATGGGACGCGGTTTGTTGACCACGGCCGCAACATGCTTTTGGCCTGCGCCATCATGCTTGCGGTGGCTCGGGTACCTCCGCAGCGGCTGATGAATCTGGCCCTGCCCCTGTACGGGCTGGGTGTGGCCCTGCTGGTGGCTGTGGCGCTGTTTGGCCTGACCAAGAAGGGGGCGACGCGCTGGCTCAATGTGGGTGTGGTGATACAGCCGAGCGAGATTTTGAAAATCGCCACCCCCTTGATGCTGGCTTGGTGGTTTCAAAAGCGCGAGGGCCAACTGCGGCCGCTCGATTTCTTGGCGGCCGCCTTGTTGCTGGCCTTGCCGGTGGGTTTGATCATGAGGCAGCCCGACCTGGGCACCGCGTTGCTGGTGCTTGGCGCCGGCCTGTCGGTTATTTTTTTTGCTGGGCTCAGTTGGCGTCTGGTCATCCCGCCGATCGTGCTGGCCCTCGTGGGCATCTTTTTGTTGGTCCTGATGGAGCCGCAGTGGTGCGCCCCTGGCGTGGATTGGCCTTTGCTGCGCGAGTATCAGCGGCAGCGCGTGTGCACCTTGCTCGACCCAACGCGCGACCCGCTGGGCAAGGGCTTTCACATCATCCAGGGCATGATTGCCATCGGTTCCGGCGGGTTTTTTGGCAAAGGCTTCATGGCTGGCACCCAGACCCATCTGGAATTCATCCCTGAGCGCACCACCGACTTTATTTTTGCCGCCTACGCCGAAGAATTCGGTTTGCTGGGCACCCTGGCCCTGGTGGCGGGATTTGTGTTTTTTGTATTGCGGGGCCTGGCCATTGCTTTGGATGCCTCCACCCTGTTTTCCCGACTGCTCGCCGGGGCCATCACCATGATCTTTTTCACCTATGCCTTTGTCAACATGGGCATGGTCAGCGGCATCTTGCCCGTGGTGGGCGTGCCGCTGCCGTTCATCAGCTACGGGGGAACGGCCATGGTAACGCTCGGGCTGGCGTTGGGCATGCTGCTTTCGATTGCACGGGCCAAGCGTCTGGTGCAAACCTGAGCGCATTGCCCAAGTTGGTCTTTGTGCGACTCGGCCGCAGCCTTGCGGGATGTCTTCCTACAATGGCCTCATGAATACCCTCAATTCCCATGCTGCCGGGCTCCCGGCGTCCTTGCCTCATGCCCGACTCAGTCAGAGCAGCACCCAGGATCGCTTGCGCGTGGCAGAGCAGCTTTTGCTCGCGCCGTTCGGTCTGACTCGAGCGCACCTGGGTCGGGCCCTGGCACAGATCAGCTCTCATGGCGCTGACGACGCCGACCTGTATTTTCAGTACACACGCAGCGAAGGCTGGAGCCTGGAAGAGGGTATCGTCAAGACCGGCTCCTTCAGCATAGACCAGGGGGTGGGCGTGCGTGCGGTCAGTGGTGAGAAAACCGCGTTCGCTTATTCTGACGATATCTCTGAGGCGAGCTTGCTCGATGCGGCGCGAACGGTGCGCACGATAGCCGCCTGCGGCGCAAGCCGCCGCGTCAAAGCGCGGGCCCCGAGTGTCAAGGTGGCCTCCAGCCGATCGCTGTATGCGGGGCTCGATCCGATCACCACGCTTGACAGCACCGCCAAGGTGGCCTTGCTTGAAAAAGTTGAAAAGATGGCCAAGTCCAAGGACAAGCGCGTCGTGCAGGTGATGGCCGGCTTGGCCATGGAGTATGACGTGGTCATGGTGGCCCGTGCCGACGGCATGTTGGCTGCCGACGTGCGGCCCTTGGTGCGCCTGAGCCTGACGGTGATCGCCGAGCAAAAGGGCCGGCGCGAGATGGGATCAGCCGGTGGCGGTGGCCGCTTTGGCCTGGCATATTTTGACGACGCCCTGGTGAGCGAATATGTCGACGAGGCAGTGCAATCGGCGCTGACCAACCTGAAGTCGCGGCCCGCGCCGGCCGGAGAGATGACTGTGGTGCTTGGCCCGGGCTGGCCCGGGATCTTGCTCCATGAGGCGGTCGGCCATGGCCTGGAGGGCGACTTCAACCGCAAAGGCTCGAGCGCTTTTGCCGGGCGCATCGGACAGCGCGTGGCCGCCAAAGGCGTCACGGTGCTCGATGACGGCACGCTGGCCGATCGGCGCGGCTCCCTCAATGTGGACGACGAGGGCCACGCCAGCGGCCGCAACGTACTGATAGAAGACGGCATTTTGCAAGGCTATATCCAGGACTCGCTCAATGCCCGGTTGATGAAGGTCAAGCCCACCGGCAACGGCCGGCGCGAGAGCTATGCCCACATGCCCATGCCGCGCATGACCAACACGTACATGCTGGGCGGCGACAAGAGCCCCGATGAAATCGTAGCGTCCATCAAAAAAGGCCTGTACGCGACCAATTTTGGCGGCGGTCAGGTGGACATCACCTCGGGCAAATTTGTGTTTTCAGCCAGCCAGGCCTATTGGGTGGAAAACGGCAAGATCCAGTACCCGGTCAAGGGCGCCACCATAGTGGGCAATGGACCGGACGCGCTCACCCGCGTGTCCATGATCGGCAACGACCTGAGGCTTGATTCGGGTGTGGGCACCTGCGGCAAGGAAGGCCAGAGTGTGCCAGTGGGCGTGGGTCAGCCGACGCTGCGCATCGACGGTTTGACGGTCGGCGGAACGGCCTGAGTGTGCACGGCCGGCATCGTTTGTGGGCTCGATTGAGGTTGTGCTATATTCTCTTCATGACTTTTGCAACGTTTTATTTTTCTTACTTTTGGATCTCTGACGCCCCCGGCGGTCGAGAGGCCAGCGCGTAAGCAGACAACAAACGCAGCAGACCCTCTACCAAAACCGCCGGAAACCCCGGCGGTTTTTTTTTAGCTTTCGTTTTCAGCACAAGGAGTCCGTCATGAATGCAAGCACCCCGACCACCGGCGAGCCCTGGTATGCGCGTCCAATCGACAAAACCAGCCAGACCGATGATCAACGCATCAAGGACATCACCGTGCTGCCGCCGCCCGAGCATCTGATTCGCTTTTTCCCGATTCATGGCACTCCCGCCGAGAGTCTGATTGGGCGCACCCGCTCGGGCATTGCCGACATCATGGCCGGTCGTGACGACCGTCTGTTGGTCATCATCGGTCCGTGCTCGATTCATGATCCGGCGGCTGCACTGGATTACGCCCGGCGCCTGCTCGAGCAGCGTGTGAAATACGCCGGCACGCTGGAGATCGTGATGCGCGTGTACTTCGAAAAGCCGCGCACCACCGTAGGCTGGAAGGGCCTGATCAACGATCCCTACCTCGACGAGAGCTACCGCATCGATGAAGGTCTGCGCATGGCCCGGCAGCTGCTGATCGACATCAACCGCCTGGGCTTGCCGGCGGGCAGCGAATTTTTGGATGTGATCTCGCCGCAGTACATTGGCGACCTGATTGCTTGGGGTGCCATTGGTGCGCGAACCACCGAAAGCCAGGTGCACCGGGAGTTGGCCTCGGGCATCTCGGCGCCCATCGGCTTTAAAAATGGCACCGACGGCAACATCCGAATTGCCACAGACGCGATCCAGGCGGCGGCGCGCGGCCACCATTTCCTCTCGGTACACAAAAACGGTCAGGTTGCCATCGTCCAGACCAACGGCAACAAGGACTGCCATGTCATCTTGCGCGGCGGTAAGGCGCCCAACTACGACGCTGCCAGCGTACAGGCGGCCTGCGACGATTTGCGCAAAGCCGGTTTGCCACCGACCTTGATGGTTGACTGCAGCCACGCCAACAGCAGCAAGCAGCACCAAAAGCAGATGGACGTGGCCCGTGACATTGCCGGCCAGATCGCCGCTGGCTCACGTCAGATCTTTGGCGTGATGGTCGAGAGCCATCTGCAGGAGGGCGCGCAGAAGTTTTCGCCCGGCAAGGACAGCGTTTCGGCCCTGACCTACGGCCAGAGCATCACCGATGCCTGCCTGGGTTGGGACCAGTCGCTGGATGTTCTGGAAACGCTCTCGCGTTCTGTGCAGGCGCGGCGCGACAGGCGCTGATTGTCAGGCGGCGTTGGCCTGGCCCGGGGGCGGCGGGGGCGCGGCTGTCGTCGGATCTGCGCTGGCGCGCTCGCCTGCCGCGGTGCGCCTTCGCAGGAGGAACCACAGTGCGTACCACAGCAGCAAGCTGATACCCAGTGCCGCCAGGATCAAGTCCCAGCCCATGGGAGTGCCCATGGTCATCGGCCCCAGCACCAGAAACACGAACAGGGTCGTGATCACCAGGAGCAATGCCACCAAGGCATGCCGGCGCAGCCAGAACATGCCAGCCAAGAGGATGGCTTGCAGGGCAAAGAACCCCCAAAGCGGTACCCACTGGCGCTGTATCGCAAGCCAAGCGCCGGTCTCAATCAGGACTAGGCCGATGAGGTGCAGGCAAGATGCATGTGACTTCCACGCCGGCCGCAATTTGTCCGTGCATGCTGCTGCGCTCAGGTTGAGCACACCCATCCAGGCAGGCAGCCACATCTGAAGGCTGCTCCAGGGTTCGCCTCCCTTCTGGGTGGCTTGCGCGAGCGTTTCAGAGGCCACCATGTACAAACCGATAGACAGCAGACCGGACAGACTTGGCAGTCGGTAAAACCATAGCAGTGCCGCGCACGCCATGACGCTCAGGCTCTCCGCCAGCGGGATGGGGGGCGAAAACTGGACCAGGGTGCGCAATTGCTTGTCCACCGACCACATCAGGGCCGAGATCAGCAGTACCCCCAGCGCGCCGGCCGTGTTGGCTGTCAATGCATCTCGCCGACGACGAGCCAGTTCAAGTGCCCCAAGAAACACTCCCGCAAAGACGAGCGCAGCCAGTGGAAAGCCCCAGCCCTGCAAGTCTTCTCTGAATCTCGGCAATCCCATCACGCTGGCCAGACCCAGCAGGCTCAGTCCGACCGGAAGCAGCGCCTGCGTCACGCGCGATCGTCGGGGGGAAAGAGCAACGGAGTCGTTGCTAGAGTTGTAGGCGTTTGCATGGGTGGTGGACTGTTCCATAGGTTCTCCGGTGTGTTCATGACAGAACGTAGATGCCGCGCATGCCTTCGGGCGGCCATTCATTGAAAGCCACACACAGTTCGGTGCGGCTGTTGAGCTTGAGCTTTCCCAATACGTTGTTCATGTGGGTCTTGACCGTGCTCTCACACAGACCCAGTTCATTGGCGATGGCCAGATTGCCTTTCCCCTGAGCTGCGGCCTTGGCAATGATCATTTCCTTGGGTGTCAGAAGATCCCAGCGGGGGCCGGTGGGTCCGTACAGCGCACTGGTGCGTTCGACACAGCGCAACAGCATTTCATGCAGCGGTCTGGACCAGACCTCCAAGGTTTCCGCTGCATGGCGCAAGGCGTGGCCGGGGACACCATGCAAGCTCAGATATGACCCAGTGCAGATGCTCTCATCGATGAATCCGCTGACCACCGCGTTGACCAAACCATGAGATTGGAATGATCTCAACCAGTCACGATCGATCTCCGGCCAATGAGTATGGAGTTTGGGATCGAACACAAAGGCCTTGCGTTCTTTCATCCACTTGCGGGCAAGGGGAGATTCGGGTGCGCCGGCCTTGTTGCGTATCTGATGCAAGTGAGCCATGGGGAAGTCCACTTGGAAAAGATGCGTCGGGGTTGCGCCACCGCTGTGCGTGATCCCGTAGAGGGCAATGAGGGAGCGGAAAGGAAGAATGCGACCGAATTCATCGCGCATTCACTGGCTCAGCGCATGCGGGCAGGCAGGGATACTC
>JAJTGH010000097.1 GCA_021299555.1 Comamonadaceae bacterium | reverse complement strand
GTGCACAGCCCCGAGGTCCTTTTGAAATGCGATGGCCCCCATCATCGAGGCCATCATCATGTCGCTGCGCGCTTGCAGATCGTCGGGCCGATGCACCGCCCGCTCGAGCGCAGCGGCCGCGATGCGTGTGCCCTCCAGGGCAATGCCGTCACACAGGGGGTGATAGGCCGGCGAGAGGTAGCTTTCGATGTTGTGGGTCAGCGCGTCCATGCCCGTGGCCGCAGTCACCGCGGCCGGCAATCCAAGCGTCAACTGCGGATCGGCAAATACCGTGCGCGCCAGGATGCGCGGACTGAAGATCACCCTTTTATGGTGGCTCTCGTTTTCGCTCACCACACTGGATCGGCCAACTTCCGAACCTGTGCCCGAGGTGGTGGGCAGGGCCACAAAATAGGGCAAATCGCGATCGATGGGGCGCACCTGAGGATGGTCCCACGCATACTCAATGATGTCACCCGGGTGCGTGGCCATCACGCCCACCACCTTGGCCACATCCAGAGATGCGCCACCCCCCAAGCCGAGCACCGCATCGGAGCGGTGGTCCTTGAAGGCCTGGGCACCGGCCATCACCTGCGAGGCAGTCGGGTTGCCGTGCACGCCAGCATAAACAGCCACCTCGAGCCCTTGCAACAGGCCGCGAAATTGATCGAGCAAAGGCAAGGCGGCCAGACCGCGGTCGGTGACGATCAGGGGCCGGCGGACACCGGCATTGCGCAGATGTTCAGCCACCTCATGGCGCGCACCGGCACCAAAGACTATGGGGCAAGGGAAGGCAAAACGGGACAAAGTCACAGTCACTCCTGGTTAAAACGATGCGCGGCCACTGGAGCACGCTCAGATGATCTCAAAGTAGCGCTTGAGCTCCCAATCGGTCACACCATCGAGCCACTGCCGCCACTCCCAGCGCCGGGTCGCGGCAAAGTGGTCGACAAAGGCATCACCGAACCAGTCTCGGGCAATGTCCGATCGCTCGAAGGCGGTCGTGGTCTCGATCAATGTGCGAGGTGCACGCGGGACGTTTTCCGCCCCTTCATTGGTGCCGCGGATGGGCGCTGTGGTCAGCTTCAAACCCTTTTCAACGCCATGCAAGCCCGCTGCGATGACCGCCGCCATGGCCAGATAGGGGTTGACGTCGGCGCCCGGGCACCGCGTCTCCAGGCGGGTCGATTTCGCCGAGGCGGCAATCACACGAAAGCTTGCGGTTCGGTTGTCGATGCCCCAGGTCGGCTTGACCGGTGCCCAAAAACCGTCAACCAGACGCTTGTAGCTGTTGATGGTGGGCCAGAACATGGGGGCAAATTCCATCAGGCAGGCGATCTGGCCGGCCAGATAGCTCTCAAAAAGCGGGCTCATGGCGCGATCCGACCGGGCATCGAAAAACAGGTTCTTCTTGCCGTCCGACAGGCTCTGGTGTATGTGACCGGAGCAGCCCGGGTACTGCTGCGCCCACTTGGCCATGAAACTGGGCATGATGCCAAAGCGCTTGCCGATCTCCTTGGCGCCGGTCTTGAACAAAATGGCCCGGTCAGCAGCTTCGAGCGCCCCAGAAAAAGCGATGGCGACCTCGTACACGCCCGGCCCGGTCTCGGTGTGCAGGCCCTCGATGGGGACACCAAAGGCGGCCATCTCGTCCATCAGGGCGTTGAAAAATCCGCGTTGATCGCCCATGCGCAACAGCGAATAGCCAAACATGCCCGGGGTGATCGGCTCCGGGCCAACACCGCGCTTGCCCGCCCACGATTGCGGCGTCTCGGCGAAATTGAACCATTCGAACTCCATCCCGGCCATGGGCTGAAGGCCAAGCTTTTGAGCCCGCGCCAGCACCCGCTTGAGCGTTTGCCTTGGGCACACCGGATAGGCGCTGCCATCGGCGTTGACGAACTCGCCCAGAAAAAAGGGCACGTTGTTGTCCCAGGGAACGCGGCGCGCCGTGTCAAGATCGATTCGGGCCAGGGCGTCCGGAAAGCCATGCTGCCAGCCCGTGACCGTGGTGTTGTCATAGCACTGATCCTGCGCATCCCAGCCAAAAACGACATCGCAAAAGCCAAAGCCGCCGGCCGGATGCGGCTGGGCCGCACCCATGAATTTGTCGACATGCAAATACTTGCCGCGCAAGATGCCGTCGATGTCACTGACGGCCACCTTGACTTTGCCAGTGCCACTTTTTGCGACCGAGGCCAGCGCGGGGTGAGGCTCGGCCTGGCGCTGCGCCGAAGCGCGCGCGCGGGCGGGTGCCTTGCCTGAAGAGGAAGCTTTAGATGCCATGTCTGTGACTCCTTGGTTTCAAAGTCCGATCACGCCTTGATCGATCGACTGTACGCCCTCAGGCTGGCGCACCACTGGCAATCCCCAAATCCTTGAGCGCCAGAGCCACGGCGTGCACCGCCTGCTGCATTTCAACAGAGCCAATGGCGCCAATGCAACCAACCCGAAAGGTTTCTATCTGCGTGAGCTTGCCCGGATACAAGATAAATCCATGGCGTTTGGCAGCCTCGTAAAAACGGCGAAATTCGTAGCGCGGATCAGCGGGCGCGTGAAAGGTCACGATGATGGGCGCCTGAATGGAAGGATCCAAAAACGGTTTGAAACCCAAATCAGCCATGCCGTCAATCAGGGTTTGGTAGTTGCCCTGGTAACGCGCCAACCGCGCAGGCTGCCCCCCCTCTTCCTGGAACTGCGCGATCGCCTCGTCAAGCGCCACCAGCACATGGGTGGGGGGTGTAAAACGCCACTGCCCGGTTTTCTCCATGTAGATGTACTGGTCATGCAAGTCCATGGCCAGCGACTGGCAGTTGCCCTCGCAAGCAGCCACAATGTCTTTTCGCAAAAAGACAAAGCCCATGCCCGGGACACCCTCGAGGCATTTGCCGCTGGCAGCGATCAGGGCATCGAAGCGCACCGCACGTGCGTCGATTTCCAGAGCAGCAAACGAGCTCATGGCATCAACGATCAGTCCCTTGCCATGCTCAGCGCAGACCCGTGCGATGTCCTGCAGCGGGTTGTGCACGCCCGCACCGGTCTCACAGTGGATCATGACCACATGCGTGATGCTCGGATCGTCTGAAAGCCGCTGGGCAAGAACCTGCGGTGAAATCGCCTGCGCCTCATCAAAGGGCGCAACCGTGGTCTTTCGGCCCATCAGCGTGGCCAACTTGGCCGCCCGCTTGCAATAAGCGCCGTTGTCGAGCACCAGCACATGGCCCTCACGCGGCACCACCGTGGCCACCGCCGCCTCCACACTGAAAGTGCCACTGCCTTGCAAGGGCACCACAACGTGCGTGTCTTGGCCACTGATGATCTCCAGCAGGGCCCGTCGCACGCGGGCCGTGACAGCAATGAAGTCGCTGTCCCAAGAGCCCCAATCGCGCAGCATCGCGATCTTGGTGCGCAGCGTCGTGGTCAAGGGGCCGGGGGTGAGCAAGATGGCATCGCGATGGGCCGCATTCATGGGAAACATCCTCCTTGACTATCGATTCATACCGTCGAAAACATGGCTCAGCCTGCGGTGACTCAGCGCCTGCGCCAGGCTTGGGTTCGACGCCCCACCCACGCACCGAGCAAGGCAAACACGCAAGTGGCCAGAGCCGAAATGGCCGCGATGAGCACAGCCATGGCCGCGGCCGCCCCGATGTCACCGGCCTCATCGAGATTGAGGATGGCTATGGATGCGACCTTGGTTTGAGGCGAATACAGAAACACCACCGCAGAAATGGTGGTCATGGCATTGATGAAAAAGTAGCGGGCGATATCGATCAGGGCTGGCGTGCAGATGGGCACCGTCACCCGCCAGAAGGTCTTGTAAAACGGCACCTTGAGTGAAGCACTGACGGCTTCGAACTCCGCATCAAGCGACTTGAGCGCCGTCACTGCGGTCAAGTGTCCGGTGGTGTAGAAGTGCACGATGGTGCACAGGGTCAGCAAGGTCAGCGTGTGGTAGAGCCCATGCAAAGGGTTGCTCGGGATGTTGAAAAAGAAAATGTAGCCCAGGCCGAGCACCAGGCCGGGGACGGCCATCGGGATGATGGACATGGCCTGCACCGGCGTGCGCAAGACGTTCGCGCCTTTGGTTTTTTCAAGCAGGTAGGCCGACGAAAACACCAGCGCTGTGCCAAACAGCGCCGTGCCAAAAGCCATCTTCAGGCTGTTGACAAAGCCCTCGCCAACATCGCCATCAACCAGCCCCAGACGATAGTGCTGCAGAGAAGGGCTGAGGTTATATGGCCAAAAACTGGCGAAACTGGCAAATATCGCCATGCCCAGCATGGCCAGCATCAAAGCGGACACCAGCAAGCAATAAAGCAATAGCCAGCGGTCGCGCCAGGCCGAGGGCTTGGGCTGCAGTGCGACCGCGCGAGCGGTGAGCATGGCCGTCTGCCGACGGCTGACATAGCGGTCCACGGCAAAACTGAGCACCGCCGGCGACAGCAGCAGCAAAGCCACCACCGCACCCTTGGCAAAGTCCTGCTGGCCGATCACCAGCTTGAACACATCGGTGGCCATCATATTGAAATTGCCGCCAATCACCTTGGGAATACCAAAGTCGGTCATGACCAGCGTGAAGCTGACCAAGGCCGCCGAAATCAGCCCGTACTTGGCCCCCGGCAGCGTGATGGTGAAGAACTGCCTGCGCGCGCTGGTGCCCAGCGCCTGAGCCGCCTCGTACAGCCGTGCATCGGCCAAGGTCAGGGCGGTGACCAAAATCATGACGGCATGAGGAAAGACGGCAAAGCATTCGGCGATCACCACGCCCACAGGCCCATAGATTTGCGCCACCCCCAAGGCCGACATGACATCCTTGAGCACGCCTTGGTTGCCGAACCAGTAAATCAGGGAGATCGCAGACAGCAACGACGGCGCCAGCAGCGGAATCAAGCTGATGCCGCGGAAAACAGCCGCGCCGGGCATGCACGAGCGCGCCAGCGCGTAGGCAAACACAAAGGCCATGGGCACCACGATCACCGTGACCATGGCCGACACCCAAAGGCTGTTCCACAGGCTGGCGAGCAGGGTCGGCGTTTGTACATAGGCCCAAAAATTGGCCAGCCCCACATAGCCGCCCTGCGGATCCTGCACGGCTTGCAGCAAGATGGCCAGCAAGGGTGCAGCAAGAAAAGCGAGCATGAACAACAACACTGCGGCCAGCATCCAACGGGCCATCGACTCGCTCCAATGGGCGGTTTGTCGAACGATGTTCAGGCCAAGTTCAGCCATGGGTCGATGCCGGGGCAGCCTCAGTACAGCTTGATGCGCTCGGGCATCAGGGTCAAGAGGATGCTGGAGCCCAGACTCAGGCCCTGCTCAGCCAGATAGTTCAATGAGAGATACACCACCACTGGACTGGCGCTGATGTCGGGCGCGTCCACCAGCACATGGCAAAACGCGCCGAGAAATTCGATCTTGGTGATGCGGGCATCGACCTGCAAAGCACCGGGCTCAGAGGCACGCACTAATATGTCCTCAGGCCGTACATAGACCTTGACCGCGCCGCTGCGGTTGTGCGCCGCTGGCACCCGGGTGCAGTCGATGCTCAAACGACCCAACTTCAGCGCCCCACCCTGCAACTGCCCCGGCAGCACATTGACCCTGCCCACGAAATCAGCCACAAAGCCGCTGGCCGGTTCCCGGTAAATCTCCAAGGGCGTACCGACCTGCTCAATCACGCCGTGGTTCATCACCACAATGCGGTCGGCCATGCTCAACGCCTCTTCCTGATCGTGTGTGACCATGATCGTGGTCACGCCCAAGTGCTGCTGCAAGGAGCGGATCTCCTGACGCAGCCGCACCCGCTCCAGGGCATCCAATGCGGACAAAGGCTCGTCGAGCAGCAGCAGTCCGGGCCGCATGGCCAAAGCCCGGGCAAGGGCGATGCGCTGCTGCTGGCCACCCGAGAGCTGGCTGGGGAATTTGGCTGCGCTGCCCGGCAGACCCACCAAGGCCAAAAGTTCGTCGACCCGCTGACGGATCTCTGGCTTGGGCAGGCGTCGGTTGACCAGACCGTAACCGACGTTGTCGGCCACGCTCAAATTGGGAAACAGCGCGTAGCTTTGAAAAACGATGCCGTAGTCTCGATCGGCCGGTGGCAGGGTCGAGACATCTCGCCCCCCCTGTTCAATGTGGCCCTGGGTTTGAACCTCCAGGCCGGCAATGATGCGCAGCAAGGTGGTCTTGCCGCACCCAGATGGCCCAAGAAAGCACACCAACTCGCCGCTGGCAATGTCCAGATCGATGTCACGCAGGGCGTTGAACGACCCAAAATTTTTGCTGATGCGCCGCAGGCAAAGGTAGGGACGGTCTGACATGAAATGGCATCAAAAAGCCGCACTGACCCTCGGCGGGACAGGCGGCCACAAGCTCAACATTCAGCGCTTTTCGGACTTTCCATCGTAGCGCTTGGTCCACTCGGCCAAGATGCGCTCACGCTCATTGGCCGCGTAATTGAAGTCGAGCTTGACCAGGCGTGCCTCGTAGTCCTTGGGTACATTGGCCAAAGGCGGGGCCACGCCCGGCTGCGCCGTGATGGCAAAGTTCTTGCCGTAAAGAATCATGGCGTCTTTGCTGGAAGCCCAGTCGGCCAGCTTCTTGGCGGCGTCGAGCTTCTTGGTGCCTTTGTGGATGGCAAAAGCCTCCAGATCCCAGCCCAAGCCCTCTTTGGGGAAGACCAGATCGATGGGCGCGCCCTTGGCTTTGTTGGCATTGGCACGGTATTCAAACGAAATGCCAACCACGTACTCACCGCTCGATGCCATGTTGCAGGGCTTGGAGCCCGAGTGTGTGTACTGGCCGATGTTTTCATGCAGGCCGTCCATGTACTTCCAGCCGCCGCCTTTGCCCTTGTCATCGCCGAACAAAGTCAGCCATGCGATCACATCAAAATAGCCCGTACCGCTGGAGGCTGGATTGGGCATGACGATCTGGCCCTTGTACACCGGTTTGGTCAGATCCTTCCAGGTCTCGGGCTTGGGGATGTTGCGCTTTTTGGCCTCCACGGTGTTAAAGCAGATGGTTGCGCCCCAAACGTCCATGCCCCACCAGGCCGGCGGATTTTTCTTGTCCCGGTACTGGCTCATGATGGCGTCAAGGTTGAGCGGCGCATAAGGCTGCAACATCCCCTGCTTGTCCATGAGGGCCAGACTGGTCGCAGCCACTCCCATCACAGCATCGGCCTGCGGGTTGTTTTTTTCGGCCAGCAATTTGGCCGTGATCACACCGGTGGAATCGCGCACCCACTTGATGTCGATGTCAGGATGGACCCGGTTGAAGGCCTCTTGATAGGCCTTGAGTTGATCGGTCTCCAAGGCCGTGTAAACCAGCAGCTGGGTCTTTTGAGCCCAGGCCGATGCGGCCAACAACAGGCCAGCGGCAGTGATCAAAGATTTGCGAAGAGCGCGCATACGCAGTCCTTTAACGAAGTTAAACAAACACTCGACTCTCGGCGCGGCGCATGTCAATTTGATGACAAGGCCCACACGACTATTTGAATTCACTGCTGGGTTGCTGTCAATTGTTTTCTGTTGATTGTTGACAATATACGATTTTATGGTCCAATGAATTCCATGCCCAGTTTGAATACGGCCGAATCTCCCATGGAAGACTTGCTGGGGCGCTCTGCGCTCTCAACCATCGCCATGCTGCGCAGCAGCAGCCTGGCCAGCGCGGTGCAGCAAGAGATCGAACGCATGATCTCCACGGGAGAGCTCGGTCCGGGCGATAAGCTGACCGAGGCTTTTTTGGCCGACCGGCTTGGCGTCTCCCGGGGGCCGGTGCGCGAGGCTTTTCGGGTGCTTGAAGAAGCAGGCCTGCTGCAACTGGAGAAAAACCGCGGCGTTTTCGTGCGGCAGATCCCCATTGAAGAGGCTCTGGAGATTTACGAACTGCGCGCCATGATGGAAGCCCACGTAGGTGCCACCCTGGCCCAAAGCGCATCCAGAGCCCAGCTCGAAGAACTCGAGACCCTGATCGGGCAAATGGAGGAGGCGGTCGCCGACGGTCAGGAGGCTCGCTACCACGCGCTCAATGTGTCCTTTCACGAACGCATGGTCAGCTTTGCCGGCAACCAAAAATTACTGGCCCTCTACCGCAAGGGCAACCAAAAATTACTGGCCCTCTACCGCAAGCTCACCCGTGAGCTGTCACTGCTGCGTTTGCGCAACCTGGCCGAACATGGGCATCTGATCACCAGTATCGCCGAGCATCGCGAAATGCTGTGCGCCATTGCGTCAGGTGACTGTGCCCGGGCCGCCGAAGCTTTGCGCCAGCATGTGCTCATGAGCCGCGAGCGCACCTTGCAAAAAGACAGGCTGCAAAACGCGGCCGCATCCTCCTGAAGTCCACTCAAGCGAGACCCCCATGACTCTGAACGTCAACAACCGCAGCTATGCCCTGCCCCGTCAACCGGTGGTGGTCGTTTGTGTCGACGGCTGCGAACCCGACTACCTGGGCCAGGCCGTTGCCACCGGCCACATGCCCTGGATGAAGCGTGTGCTCGCACAAGGCACCGGTCTGGTGGCCGACTGCGTCGTGCCCACCTTCACCAATCCGAACAACCTGTCGATCGTCACAGGCGCGCCGCCCAGCGTGCACGGCATCTGTGGAAACTTTCTCTACGACAGCGCCACCGGCACCGAGGTCATGATGAACGACCCGAAGTGGCTGCGTGCGCCCACCGTGTTGGCCGCGCTGTCAAACGCCGGTAAAAAGGTCGCCGTGGTCACAGCCAAGGACAAACTTCGTCAGTTGCTGGGCCACAAGATGAGTGGCGGCATCTGCTTTTCTGCCGAGAAGGCCGACCAGTGCTCGCTGGCGGTCAACGGCATCGACGACGTGCTGGCCAAGGTGGGCATGCCGCTGCCCAGCGTGTACAGCGCCGACCTGTCGCAATTCGTGTTTGCCAGCGGCGTGTGGCTCATGCGCGAGCAACGGCCCGATGTGATGTATCTGTCAACCACGGACTACATCCAGCACAAGTATGCCCCCGGCACCGACGGCGCCAACCAGTTTTACGCCATGATGGACCGCCACCTGGGCCAACTCGACGAGATGGGCTGCACCATTGCGCTGACGGCAGACCACGGCATGAATGCCAAAGTGGGCATGGACGGGCAACCTCAGGTGATCTACCTTCAGGACTGGTTTGACGCCTGGCTGGGTGCAGGCGCCGCGCGGGTCATCCTGCCCATCACCGATCCCTATGTGGTGCACCACGGCGCCCTGGGCTCTTTTGCCACCATCTACCTGCCCTCGGGCGTATCTGCCGAGCAAGCGTGTGAGCGACTGCGCCAGAACACCGGCATGGAAACCGTGCTCACCCGAGAGCAGGCCGCTGCAAAATTCGAACTGCCGGCCGACCGCATCGGCGATG
>JAJTGH010000096.1 GCA_021299555.1 Comamonadaceae bacterium | reverse complement strand
ATCACCTTTGCAGCAGCCTGCCGCAAGTACAGCCCCCTGCAGAAAGTGTGCAGCCAGTGTGCAGCGGTGTGCACACGAAAAAAAACGCACCACCGATGGTTCAGTGATGCGTGTGTGCTGGAGGCGCGGCCCGGAGTCGAACCGGGCTAGACGGATTTGCAATCCGTTGCATAACCGCTTTGCTACCGCGCCTTGTGAGGCATTGGATCCCGGGCAGGAGCCAAGATCCTTCCATTCACAGCGAGCCGCATGGCTGCGAATAGAAAAGGACAGCATTTTTGAGGTGCTGCCCTTTGAATTTGGAGCGGGAAAACGGTCTCGAACCGTCGACCTCAACCTTGGCAAGGTTGCGCTCTACCAACTGAGCTATTCCCGCTTAGCAAGCCACAAGTATAGCGCTTTTTTTCCTCTGTGGACCGCCCCAGCATTTCTGACTAAAGCTCTGCAGGTCAGTGCTTGACCGGATCGATCACGCCAGAGCCCGAGACGGGGGGCTGGGTCACGGCGGCTGCGGCTGCGGCTGCGGCTGCCGCTGCGGCCGCTGCAACTTCCTCGTCGCTCAGTGGCACGGGCTCGCGCTCGAGCGCAACCTGCAGCACCTGATCGATCCACTTGACGGCAATGATTTCCAGGCCGCTCTTGACGTTGTCCGGGATCTCCTGCAGGTCCTTGGCGTTTTCCTCCGGGATGAGCACGGTCTTTATGCCGCCTCGCAGCGCAGCGAGCAGCTTTTCTTTCAGGCCGCCAATGGCCGTGATCTCGCCGCGCAGCGTGATCTCGCCGGTCATGGCCACGTCGCTGCGCACCGGGATGCCGGTCAATGCAGAAACAAAGGCCGTGGTCATGGCGGCGCCGGCGCTCGGACCGTCTTTCGGGGTGGCACCATCGGGCACGTGGATGTGGATGTCGCGCTTGTCAAACATCTCGTCCTTGATGCCCAAAATCCGCGAGCGGCTGCGCACCACGGTGCGTGCGGCCTCGACCGACTCCTTCATGACGTCGCCAAGCGAGCCAGTGCGGGTGATGACTCCTTTGCCCGGCATGATGGCTGCCTCAATGGTCAGCAGGTCACCGCCGACCTCGGTCCAGGCCAGGCCCACGACCTGACCGACCTGGTTGGTCTTTTCTGCGCGTCCAAAGTTGAACTTGCGCACACCCAAAAAGTCATTGAGGTTGCTCGAGGTCACGACCACCTTGGCTTGCATCTTCTTGAGCTGTATGCCCTTGACCACCTTGCGGCAGATCTTGGAGAGCTCGCGCTCGAGCGAGCGCACACCGGCTTCGCGGGTGTAGTAGCGCACGATATCGCGCACCGCCTCCTCTGTCACGTCAAGTTCGCCGTCTTTGACGCCGTTGTTCTTGAGTTGCTTGGGCAGCAAGTAGCGCAGTGCAATGCTGGTTTTTTCGTCTTCGGTATACCCGGCCAGGCGTATGACTTCCATCCGGTCGAGCAGGGCCGGCGGGATGTTCATTGAATTGGAGGTGGCCACGAACATGACGTCAGACAGGTCAAAGTCAACCTCGACGTAATGGTCGCTGAAGGTGTGGTTTTGCTCCGGATCAAGAACCTCGAGCAAGGCGCTCGACGGGTCGCCGCGGAAGTCGGTGCCCAGCTTGTCGATCTCATCGAGCAGGAATAGCGGGTTGCGTGTGCCCACTTTGGACAGACTTTGCAACACCTTGCCGGGCAAGGCGCCGATGTAGGTGCGGCGATGGCCGCGGATTTCCGCCTCATCGCGCATGCCGCCCAAGGCCATGCGCACATACTTGCGGCCGGTGGCTTTGGCGATCGACTGACCGAGCGAGGTCTTGCCCACGCCCGGCGGTCCGACCAGGCAAAGTATGGGGGCCTTGACCTTGTCCACACGCTGCTGCACGGCCAGATACTCGACGATGCGGTCTTTGACCTTCTCCAGACCATAGTGGTCTTGATTGAGCACGTCTTCGGCGAGCGCCAGGTCGTGCTTGATCTTGGTCTTCTTGCTCCAGGGCAGACCCGTCATCACGTCGATATAGGTCCGCACAACGGTGGCCTCGGCCGACATGGGGGACATGAGCTTGAGCTTCTTGAGCTCGGCCTCGGCCTTTTTTCGCGCTTGCACAGGCATCTTGGCCGCTTTGATCTTTTTCTCGATCTCTTCGACATCGGCGCCGTCCTCGCCTTCACCGAGCTCCTTCTGGATGGCTTTGACCTGCTCGTTGAGGTAGAAATCGCGTTGGTTCTTTTCCATCTGCCGCTTGACGCGGCCCCGGATGCGTTTGTCGACATTGAGAATGTCGACCTCGCGCTCGAGCTGTTCGAACAGATTTTCCAGGCGGGCCTGCACAGCGTCGAGGTCCAGAATGATCTGTTTGGCGTCGAGCTTGAGCGGCAGGTGGGCCGCAATGGTGTCGGCCAGACGGCCGGCGTCGTCGATGCTGGAGATCGAGGTGAGGATCTCGGGCGGAATTTTCTTGTTGAGCTTGACGTAGTGGTCGAATTGCTGCATCACAGCCCGGCGCAGGGCCTCGAGCTCGCTGCCGCGCTCACCGGGCAAGGCCGCCTGGGGCTCGACCGGGGTGACGTTGCCACTGAAGTGGTGTTCGCCCTCGGTGATGCGGTTGACGCGGGCCCGTTGCTGCCCCTCGACCAAGACCTTGACCGTACCGTCTGGCAGCTTGAGCATTTGCAAGATCGTGGCCACGCAACCGACGGCAAACATGTCGTCGGCCGAGGGCTCATCTTTGGCAGCCGCCTTTTGGGCAACCAACATGATCCGGCGCTCGGCCTCCATGGCCGACTCCAGCGCCTTGATGCTCTTGGGCCGCCCCACGAACAGGGGAATGACCATGTGCGGGAAAACCACCACATCGCGCAAAGGCAGCAGGGGCAGGTCAATGGCGATCGCAGGCAACGAGGGATGTCCGGACATAGTTGGCCTTCAGTCAATGCCGACGGCTAGGCCTTGCGGCGAAAAGCTGCCGGTGCCCCGCCAAAAAGCGGCAGAACATGGTTCACAGATGGGCCGAAAACCGCTTTTTTCAAGCCTGCGACCCATTTTGGTGACAAAAAAGCAATTTTCAGGCCTTCTTGGCGGCCTCGCGCAAAACCAGCAAGGGCGGTTTGTCTTCTTCGATGGTGGACTCATCGACCACCACTTTCTCGACATTGCTGGCATTGGGCAGCTCATACATGGTGTCAATCAGGGCCTGCTCAAGAATGGATCGCAGGCCGCGGGCGCCGGTCTTGCGGGCCAGGGCCTTGCGCGCGATGGCCTTGAGGGCCGAGGGCCGGATCTCCAGGTCTACCCCTTCCATGGCGATCAGTTTGCCAAACTGCTTGACGGTCGCGTTGCGCGGCTCGGTCAGGATTTGCACCAGGGCATCTTCGGTGAGTTCGTCGAGCGTGGCCACCACCGGCAGGCGGCCAACCAGTTCCGGGATGAGGCCGAATTTGATGAGGTCTTCAGGCTCCACGTCCTTGAACACGTCCGTCAGGCTGCGCGACTTCTTGCTCTTGACCGAAGCGCCAAAGCCGATGCCTGAGGCCTCGGTTCGGCTTTCAATGACTTTTTCCAGGCCTGCAAAAGCGCCCCCGCAGATGAACAGGATGTTGGTGGTGTCGACCTGCAAAAAGTCCTGATTCGGATGCTTGCGGCCGCCCTGAGGCGGCACCGACGCCATGGTGCCCTCGATGAGCTTGAGCAGGGCCTGCTGCACACCCTCGCCCGAGACGTCGCGCGTGATGGAGGGGTTGTCTGATTTGCGCGAGATTTTGTCGATCTCGTCGATGTAGACAATGCCGCGCTGGGCGCGCTCGACCTCGTAGTTGCAGCTTTGCAGCAGCTTCTGAATGATGTTCTCGACGTCTTCGCCCACATAGCCGGCTTCGGTCAGGGTGGTGGCGTCGGCCATGACAAAGGGCACGTTGAGCGTGCGGGCCAGGGTTTGTGCCAGCAAAGTCTTGCCCGAGCCCGTGGGGCCGACGAGCAAGATGTTGCTCTTGGACAACTCCACATCGTCTTTTTTGGCCGACTCTTTGTGGCGCAGACGCTTGTAGTGGTTGTAGACCGCCACGGCCAGCATGCGCTTGGCCACCTCCTGGCCAATCACATAAGCGTCGAGCGTGGCCTTGATCTCGGCCGGCGTGGGCAGGTCGCCCCGAGCCGCCTTGCCCTCATCGATGGCGGGCAACTCATCGCGGATGATTTCGTTGCACAGGTCAATGCACTCGTCGCAAATGAAGACCGAAGGCCCGGCGATGAGTTTCTTGACCTCGTGCTGGCTCTTGCCGCAAAACGAGCAGTAGAGCGTCTTTTCGCCTGATGAGCCTTTTTTCTCGGGCATGGGGAACTAGCCTTTACGGAGCCCGCAGGGGCACCGGGAAACGGAGATGATCAATGATAACCAATACAAAGGGCATGCCCGACGACCGCCTCGCCGCTGCCGGTGGGACGGGTTCTAACCTCAAGGCCGCTTGGCAATGACCTGATCGACCAGGCCATAGTCCTTGGCCTCGGTGGCCGACAGGAAGTAATCGCGTTCGGTATCGATGTTGATTTTGTCCAGCGGCTGGCCCGTGGTTTCGGCCAGGATCTTGTTGAGCTGCTCACGCGTCTTGAGGATCTCGCGCGCCGCGATCTCGATCTCGGTGGCCTGGCCCTGCGCGCCGCCCAAAGGCTGGTGAATCATGATCTTGGAGTTGGGCAGCGAATAGCGTTTGCCCTTGGCGCCTGCGGCCAGAAGAAAAGCGCCCATGCTGGCGGCCATGCCGGTGCACAGGGTGCTCACGTCGGGCTTGATGAAGTTCATGGTGTCAAAAATCGCCATGCCGGCGCTGACCGAGCCGCCCGGCGAGTTGATGTAGAGCGAAATGTCCTTGTCGGGGTTTTCGCTCTCAAGGAACAGCAACTGCGCGACCACCAGGTTGGCCATCTGGTCATTGACCGGCCCGACCAGAAAAACCACCCGCTCCTTGAGCAGCCGCGAGTAAATGTCATAGGCGCGCTCGCCACGACCGGATTGCTCAATCACCATGGGCACCATGCCCAGGGCCTGCGTATCGAGGGCGCCGGCGCGCGGGCCGGAAAAAACTTCAAAAGGCTTCATTGCAATGATCTCCGTAGGGTCAAACGCCCGGGGTGGACTGGCCAGACATACTGTACCCAAAACAAGATGGGGCCTGCGCCGCACGGCACAAGCCCCACGAACAGGCTCAATCGCTCGGAGAAACGATCAGGACTGGCCCATGAGTTCGTCAAATTCCAGCGCCTTGTCACTGACTTTGGCTTTGGACAGCACGAACTCGGTGACGTTGTTTTCGATCACCACGGCCTCGACCTCGGCCATGCGACGGCGGTCGCTGGTGTACCAGCGAACCACCTCTTCAGGCTTTTCGTAGCTGGCCGACAACTCGTCCACATGGGCTTTGATCTGCTCAGGCCGGGCCTGCAGGTTGTTGGCACGCACCAGTTCAGCGACCACCAGGCCCAGACGCACGCGCTTTTCAGCCTGCGGGCGAAACAGGTCTTCGGGAATCGGTGCCTTGTCGGCATCCTTGACGCCGCGCTGCTTGAGGTCGGCACGGGCGCCTTCGACCATGCGCTCGAGTTCGGCCTGCACGCTGGCCTTGGGTATTTCCAGCTCGGCCTGAGCGACCAGCGCGTCCATGACCGCGTTTTTGTTGCGCGCCAGCACCCGAAACTTGAGCTCTCGCTCAAGGTTCTTACGGATGTCGGCGCGCAGCGCCTCCACCGTGCCTTCGGCTATGCCCAATGACTTGGCCAGAGCTTCATTGACCTCGGGCAAATGGGCTGCCTCGATCTTCTTGACCGTTACCAGAAAGTCGGCCTGCTTGCCGGCCACGTCCTTGCCATGGTAGTCGGCAGGAAAGCTCAGCTGGAAAGTCTTGCTCTCGCCAGATTTCATGCCCCGAACCGCCTCTTCGAACTCCTTGAGCATCTGGCCTTCGCCCACCAGAAACTGAAAGTCGTCCGCCTTGCCGCCGGCAAACGGCTCGCCGTCGATCTTGCCCTCGAAATCGACCGTCACGCGGTCGCCTTCCTGAGCCGCTGCGTCCATGGCGCGCTGGGCAAAGCTGCGACGCTGCTTGCGCAAAATTTCAATCGTCTTGTCGATGGCCTGGCCACTGACTTCGGAGCTCACGCGCTCGACGCTGGCGCCGCTCAAATCGCTGATCCGCACCTCGGGGTAGACCTCAAAGACCGCATCGAACTGCAACTGGCCCTCGGGAGCGCCCTCCTTCTCGCTGATCCGGGGCTGACCGGCAACGCGCAGCTGGGCCTGGTTGGCAGCGACCGAGAAGGCCTCACCGACCTTGTCATTCATGACCTCGTAGTGCACCGAATAGCCATAGCGCTGGGCCACCACGTTCATGGGCACCTTGCCCGGGCGAAAGCCGTCCATCTTGACGGTGCGCGCCAGCCGCTTGAGTCGGCTTTGCACCTCGTTCTGTATGGTGTCAACCGGCAAGCTGAGGGTGATCTTGCGCTCGAGTTTTTCCAGCGTTTCTACGGTCACGGCCATGTTCTGCTCCTAAAAATCGTGAGGTGCTGAGTCGATCAGGCCGCTCAAGGCGTGTCACCGGGCCCGTCGTCACAAAATTTTTGCCCGAGCCGGCCGGCCTCAAAAAACCTTCTTGGCGGCGGGATCGGAAACCTTTGATTCTAGCCCAGCAGGGCAAGTTGCCCGGGCCAAGAACCCAAGGCCAAACGGGCAAGCGATGCCCCGAATGGTGCGCGGGGGGGGACTCGAACCCCCACACCATTGCTGGCGTCAGGACCTAAACCTGGTGCGTCTACCAATTTCGCCACCCGCGCAGATGAAAACCAAAACGGGGATGCCCGGACCGGCAGCGCCTGGTCCTCACCCCCGTCATCGCTGTGGCCAATTCTAGCCGCTGCCAAAGTGACACAGGTGTTTGAGGCTGCGGCGACAATCGTGGCCAGCCCCTCACCTTGGGGGCAAGCGATCGTGACCATGCCCTCCCCCCACCACGGCGTCGACCATTACGAGAATTTTCCGGTGGCATCGGTTTTGTGCCCGCCCCGGCTTAGGCCCGCGGTGCGCGCAATCTACGGTTTTGCACGCACCGCTGACGACCTGGCCGACGAAGGCAACGCTGCCCCTGGCGAGCGCCTGGCCGCGCTGGCCCAATACCGCAGCGACCTGCTCGCCTGCGCCCAGGGCCAGGGCGGCAGTGGCCGATGGCCACGGGTCTTTGACACACTGGCGCCAGTGCTCAGAGACTTCAGCCTGCCGCTCAAGCTGCTGTGTGATTTGCTCAGCGCCTTTGAACAAGATGTGGTCCAACAGCACTACGACAGCCGCACGCAATTGCTCGACTATTGCAGCCGCTCGGCCAATCCGGTGGGGCGCTTGTTGCTGCACCTGTACGGCATCGAAGACGAAGTGGCGCTGCGACAGAGCGATGCCATCTGCACCGCCTTGCAGTTGATCAACTTCTGGCAAGACCTGAGCGAGGACCTGCCGCGCGGGCGCATCTACCTGCCCCGCGACCTGCTGGCCGAGCACGGTCTCGTCGCCGACGACCTGCGCCCAGGCCAGCACCCACCGGCCTTCGAAGGCTTGCTTCACGCGGCCTTGCAATGGGCCTGCGACCTGATGCACCAAGGCGCTGCGCTGGTGCGGCGGGTACCTGGGCGCGCCGGATGGGAACTGCGCCTGGTGGTGCAAGGCGGCCTGCGCATCGCGCAGCGGGTGCACGCCCTGGGACCCGCGGTGCTGCACCAAAGGATCGAGTTGGGGCCCGCGGATGTGGCGCTCATGGCCTGGCGCAGTCTGCGCATGTGAGGCACGGCCTATCAGGCCGAGGGCGCTGCTCTGACTACAGAGGATGCCCGACTCAGGCTCGGACAGCTGCTGCCACGGCCTGCTCGGCCAGGCGGGTGATGTCCTGCCAACGCCCCTGGGCCACCGCCTGGGCCGGGGTGAGCCATGAGCCGCCCACCATGGCCACATTGGGTTGCTGCAGGTACTCGGCCAGGTTGGCCAAAGACACCCCACCGGTGGGGCAGAAGGACATGTCGGGCAATGGCCCGGCCAAGGCCTTGAGCATGGCCACAGCGCCAGCCTGCGCGGCTGGAAACAGCTTGAGCAACCCAAATCCATGCTCACGAGCG
>JAJTGH010000095.1 GCA_021299555.1 Comamonadaceae bacterium | reverse complement strand
GAGAACATCTACTACATCGGTGACCTGATTCAGCGCACCGAAAACGATCTGCTCAAGACCCCGAATCTGGGTCGCAAGTCGCTCAACGAAATCAAGGAAGTGCTGGCTTCGCGCGGCCTTACCTTGGGCATGCGCCTGGAAGCCTGGCCCCCGGCCGGTCTGGACAAGCGCTGACACCCAAGCTTGCCCCTCAAAGGGCAGGCTGTGCACGGGCAGTACCTGATACGGCTGCCCGGATTAGAAAATTGGAAAGGACAAGCACATGCGTCACGGACACGGACTTCGCAAACTCAATCGCACCAGCAGCCACAGACTGGCCATGCTGCGCAACATGATGAATTCGCTGATTCAGCATGAAGCCATCAAGACCACGGTGCCCAAGGCCAAGGAGCTTCGCCGCGTGATCGAGCCCATGATCACCCTGGCCAAAGAGCCAACCTTGGCCAACAAGCGTCTGGCCTTTGACCGTCTGCGCGATCGCGACGTGGTGGTCAAACTTTTTGCTGAGCTCGGCCCGCGTTACAAGGCCCGTCCTGGGGGTTACACGCGCATCCTCAAAATGGGTTTCCGCGTGGGCGACAACGCACCCATGGCGCTGGTGGAGCTGGTCGATCGGCCCGAGCTCAGTGAGGATGCCTCAGCCGCTGAGGGCAAGGCCGAGTAAACCGGCCCGTCCCGCAAGACAAAAGCGCCCACCTTGAGTGGGCGTTCTTTTTGCAGCCCCTTGATTGGTGCGCGTGTGTTGACCCTCGGGTCAGTGCTCGATCGCATCGTGTTGAAATTCTTTGCGAAAAATCGGCATCGAGGGCCGCACGGATGTCCGATTGCGATTACAATCATTGTTCTGACGCGCGGTGGAGCAGCCTGGTAGCTCGTTGGGCTCATAACCCAAAGGTCGTAAGTTCAAATCTTGCCCGCGCAACCAATGCACGACAACGCCAACCCTTGCGGTTGGCGTTGTCGTTTGTGGCGTCTCAAGGCGTGTTCTGTCGCAGCTTGAAGCGCTGCAGCTTGCCAGTTTCAGTGCGTGGCAGACTGCTCATGAACGCCACCTGGCGCGGGTATTTGTAGGGTGCGATGGCTGCTTTGGCATGGTCTTGCAAGGCCTTGACCATGGCCTCGTCGCCGGCGTACCCCGCTTTGAGCACGACAAAGGCCTTGACCACCATCCCGCGCTCCTCATCGGGGGCGCCGATCACGCCGCACTCGGCCACGGCCGGGTGCGTGAGCAGCACATCCTCGACTTCCGGGCCGCCAATGTTGTAACCGGCTGAGATGATCATGTCGTCGGCGCGGGCCTGGTAAAAAAAGTAGCCGTCGGCATCTTGCATGAAGGCGTCGCCAGGTTGATTCCAACCGTCCTTGACGTAGTTTTTCTGGCGTTCATCGTCCAGGTAGCGGCAGCCGGTCGGCCCGATCACCGCCAGCTTGCCCACGGTCCCGTGCGGTACCTCTTGGCCTGCGTCGTCCACCACTTTGGCCGTGTAGCCGGGCACCACCTTCCCAATGGCGCCGGCTCGGGTCTGACCCGGCACGCTGGAGATGAAGATGTGAAACATCTCGGTGGCGCCGATGCCGTCCATCATGTCGATGCCGGTGGCGTCGAGCCAGAGCGCGCGCGTGGCCTGCGGCAGTGCTTCGCCCGCGCTCACGCAGATGCGCAGGGTGCTCGCCTGACTGGCGCGCACCAGCGGCGCCATCTGCCGGTAGAACGTGGGCGCGGTGTAGCTGATCGTCGCGCCGATGGCCTGTATGGTCTCGAGCATGGACTGCGGCGTGTAGGGCTTGCTGGGGTAGTAAACGCTGGCGCCAGCCCACATCGGGAAGAGCAGCAGTCCGCCCAGGCCAAAGGTAAAGGCCAGAGGCGGTGAACCGACCACTATGTCATCGGGCGTGGCCTTGAGCACCTGTCCTGGCCAAGCGGCACAGGCTGCCAAGATGTCGCGGTGCGAGTGCAGCACAGCCTTGGGCCTGCCGGTCGTGCCTGAGGTGAAGGCCATCATGGCCATGTCGTCCGCAAGGTTGTCCGACGGCGCAAACCGACCGTCCTTGGCGTCGGCCAAGACCGCCAGGGAGCCGGGCGTGTCGGCGAGGTTGAAGGGCACGATGGTCTTTAAGACGGTGCCGTCCTGCGCGGCTTTGAGTTCATCGAGCAAACTGGCGTCGCACAGCGCCAGGGTTGGCTGGCATTTGGTGATGATCTCGCGCAACTCTTTGGCTCGCAGCAGCGGCATGCTGGCCACCGCCACCAGCCCTGCCTTGACCACACCCAGCCAAGCCAAGGCCATGGCGATCGAATTGCCCCCGCGCAACAGCACCCTGTTGCCTGGTATCAAGGCAAAGTCCTGGGTCAGAACCTGCGCAATGCGGCAAATGCTTTCGTTGGCTTGGCGATAGCTCAGCGTGGCCTGCTCTGAGCGCAAGAAAGGCCGGTCTATCCAGCCGTTGGTTGCCGCCTGGTTCATCAGGGCATCGACCAGATTGGTCCGATCGGAAATTTTCAAGCCCGGCAGGTCGTATCGCAGGTGCGGGCACAGTTCGGGCGCTGGCAGGCGCTCGTCGACGAAGGGGTCGCGCGGTGTGCGGGCGGGACGGTCGGACATGGTGCGGGGCTCCTCTGGCGTGCAGCCCACTGGGAGTAACAGGGCTGCTCAATCGTGGCGGCGATCTACTTACCAGCTCAATTATTAAGGCCTGAACTAAATCGTCAAGCGGTATCTATCCCGCAGTGCGGGCCCGCCAGGCTTTTGCATGCCGGTTTGTCCCAGCTGCCCGCAGCCTACTGCCGCCACAGCACCCGAACGGTCGAACCTTGGCGCTGCAGCAAGGCGCGCTCGCTCAGTCGCCATTGAGGACCCAGTTCCACCAGCAGGTGGGCTTCAAAAAACTGCGAGCTCAAGCCCACCCGGCTTGCTCCGGGCTGTGGCCCAATGTTGCTACCGTCCAGGCTGACCAGGGGCTGCGCCTTGCGCCGCTCAAGAAGTTGCTGCACCTTTGCGGCGGGCAGACCAAGCACCGCTTGCAGCACCGGTGCTCCGGCTGTATTGAGGTTGACCGGCATGCGCCCTGGCAGCACGCTCAGGTGGGGCTGCAGGGCAGCGACCGTTGACGGCGTCAGGCCCAGCCAGGACAGGTCGTCAGGGCGTTGTGGCATGAGAGGTGAGTTGGGCCCGGCGCCTTGCGAGGTGCCCGCGCTGGCCTGCAGCAGACCCCGGGTCAAGGTCTCTAGCTCCTGCTGCGGCAGGCCCAATTGATCGAACAGCCGAGCGAACACCTCGAGCCATGGCTCTGAGATTGCTGCGCCTTCGAGCAGGTTCAACAGATTGAGTCGGCCCTGTGCGTCGATCAGTTGCAGGCTCAGCCAGGGCCCCGATTCGGTCGGCATCTCCAGCTGCGCCGCGGGCCGGGCCGATGCAAGGGCGCCAGTCAAAAACCGGTCTATGGGCAAGTGATCCTGCGGACGTGCCCATGCTTCGTTCAGATGATCCACGGCACCTGAATCTTGACCGTCATGGGCCAGCAGCACCAAGGCCCAGTCGAGCGCCCCGCCCAGGAGCCATCGGGCCTGCGCCTGTTGGCGCATCGCTGACTCCCCCTGAGCGCTGCGCCAACCCTGCCAAAGCGCGGTGCTGGCAAGGCTGGCCACCAAGGCCACCATGAGCAGCGCTGACACGATGGCTGCACCCGGGCGAGCGTGCATCATGGCTGGCTGCGGTCCATCCAGTCAAGCTTCAGGCCCGTGCTGGTATTTGATCTGTCTGTCAGACTCAGATGCAGCCGCACGGCCAAAGGTGCCTGGACCAGACGGTCGTCCGCTGCATCCGATGTGTTGCCTTTTGCGCCCGCTTCAGACCAGCGCCCATCGGTCCAAAACTGGATCTGCCATCGGGACAGGGGCATGAGGTCGACGACGCTGCCCAAGGCCTGGGACTGGCCCATGCCCGGCGAGCTGGCACTCTCCTGCCAGGCCTTTACCAGCGTCTGGCGGTCGCGAATCGGCGCCGATTGCCAGCGCCGCCAGAGTCCGCCTTGCAGCGTCCAGGCCACCACCCAGAGCGCATCTTCGCTCGATGAGCGACGCACCAGGCGCAGCACCTGGCCGTTCCACTGCAACGCATTGACGTAAGGGGTGGTGCTCAGGTGGTCGAGGTCGCGGGACCATTGCGACAAGCCCATTTGCAGGCCGCTCAATTGCGAACTGCGCTCATTGGCAAAGGCCACGCTGCGCAGCATGCTGTCGATCACCGATCGACCCATGAGCGCCATAGCGGCCATCACGGTCAGCCCAACCAGGACTTCGATCAGCGTCAAGCCGGCGCGGCGCATCGGCATCAGGCGCCTGGTCTTTGGACCGCATGCACCGAAGGTTCAGCCGCGGGCGATGTGCGCACCTCGAACGGTCGCGCTCCGTCGGTGCTCACCCAGAGCCTGCGATCGTTGTGCAGCGTGTGCATCAGCATCACCGCTTGAGGGCCGATCACAGGCTCGGGCCCAAGCACGATCGAGTCGGCCCCCTTGACCTGTGCTTGTGTCGATTCAAACAACCAGCGATCGGGCCAGGGTCCGCCGAATTCGCCTTCAAATTCAAAGCCGCTGCCTTGAACCCGCCAACGCAGCGCCTGATTGCGTGCGCGTGAGTCGGCCCTGCCACCTTCGAGCAGGGCCGCGAGTCGAGCAGCCTCCTGTTGCAATTGCCCGAGCACAGGGTCACGCAGGCTCCAGACCACGGCCACTGTGGCGATCGCCACGATCGACAGCACCACCAGCAGTTCCAGCAAGGTCATGCCACCAGGCCAAGAGCGCGTGCGCTTCAAGGTGCGGGCAGCCAGTCGGCGTCCGTTTGGTCAGGAGGAATGGGCGCGGCCGGTGCGCCATCGTCGGGATCGATCGGCTGGTGCGTTGGCGTGTCCTGCTCGCCCGGCGCGGGTGTGCCGGGCAGGGGCATGGGATGCGAGGGCGAGTGTTTGGGCAGCAGCATGGACAAAGGTCGCAGCGCGGGCGCAGGTCGCCCGGTGCGCAGTCTGAGGTCTGTCACCATGCTGCATGCGGTCATGCGCCGCAGGTGTCGTCGGGCGCCCCCGGCCCCTGTCGGCGTTTGCCGCTGTGACCCGTCAGCGGAGCAGGACTCAGGGCCTTGCGGCCTTGACCTTTAGTCGCCAGGAATGCAGCAGGGGCTCGGTGTAGCCGCTGGGCTGCTCCTTGCCCTTGAACACCAGATCGCAGGCGGCCTTGTAGGCCGAGCTCTTGTCAAAGCGGCCGGCCATGCGTTGGTACAGCGGGTCGCCCGCATTTTGCTGATCCACCACGGCGGCCATGCGCTCGAAGGTCTCTCGCACCTGCTTTTCGCTCACCACGCCATGGCGCAGCCAGTTGGCCATGTGCTGGCTCGAAATGCGCAGCGTGGCGCGGTCTTCCATCAGGCCAACGTTGTGGATGTCGGGCACCTTGGAGCAGCCCACGCCCTGGTCGACCCAGCGCACCACATAGCCCAAGATGCCCTGTGCGTTGTTGTCGAGTTCCTGCTGCTTGTCGGCTTCGCTCCATTGGGGGTTGGACGACACCGGAATGGTCAGCAGGCCATTCAAGAGGGTTTCGCGCTCGGCATCGGCGTCGATCTTTTCCAGCCCTTTCTGCACATCGCTCACCAGCACCTGATGGTAGTGCAGGGCGTGCAGCGTAGCTCCTGTGGGGCTGGGCACCCAGGCTGTGTTGGCGCCAGCCTTGGGGTGGCCAATCTTTTGCTCGAGCATGGCCTTCATCAGGTCGGGCATGGCCCACATGCCTTTGCCGATCTGTGCCTTGCCGCGCAGGCCGCAAGACAGGCCCACCAGCACGTTGTTGCGCTCGTAGGCCTGGATCCAGGCGCTGGACTTCATGTCGCCCTTGCGCAGCATCGGGCCGGCATGCATGGCGGTGTGCATTTCGTCGCCGGTGCGGTCCAGGAAGCCAGTGTTGATGAAGGCCACACGGCTCTTCGCGGCTGCGATGCACGCTTTGAGATTGATGCTGGTGCGACGCTCCTCGTCCATGATGCCCAGTTTGACGGTGCTCGGCTTGAGCCCCAGCATGGCTTCGACGCGGGTGAACAATTCGTCGGCAAAAGCCACCTCGGCCGGCCCGTGCATCTTGGGCTTGACGATGTAGACCGAGCCCTTGCGCGAGTTGCGTATGGCCGACTTGGCATTGCGCTTGAGGTCGTGCATCGCAATGGCGGTGGTGATCACTGCATCCATGATGCCCTCGGGGATCTCGCGCACCTGGCCCTGCTTGTCGGTGTACAAAATGGCCGGGTTGGTCATGAGGTGACCGACGTTGCGCACGAACATGAGCGAGCGGCCGTGCAGTTTGACCTGGCCTTTGCCCGAGGGCGCGGTGTAGATACGGTCGCCGTTGAGGCCGCGGGTGAATGTCTTGCCGCCTTTGCTCACCTCTTCGGTCAGCGTGCCTTGCAGGATTCCCAGCCAGTTGCTGTAGGCCAGCACCTTGTCCTGGGCATCAACCACAGCCACGGAGTCTTCCAGGTCCAGGATGGTCGACAACGCCGCTTCGAGCACCAGATCGCAAACGCCCGCCGGATCTTTGGCGCCGATGGGGGTATTGCGGTCAATACGCAGGTCCAGATGCAGGCCGTGGTGCACCAGCAGCACCGAGCTCGGCGCCGCCGCGTCGCCCTGATAGCCCACGAATTGCTTGGCGTTGTCCAGACCTGTCTTGCTGCCGTCTTTGAGCTGGACCTGCAGCTTGCCCTCCTTGATCCGGTAGCCCACCGAGTCGATGTGCGAGCCCTTGCGCAGAGGCGCGGTGCGGTCAAGCACGTGGCGTGCATATTCAATGACCTTGGCGCCGCGCCTGGGGTTGTAGCCGCTGCCCTTTTCGCATCCGTCGGCCTCGGAAATGGCGTCGGTGCCATAAAGCGCATCGTACAAAGAGCCCCAGCGCGCATTGGCCGCGTTGAGCGCGTAGCGGGCGTTGAGCACGGGCACCACCAACTGCGGGCCCGCTTGTATCGCCAATTCGTCGTCCACCTTGCTGGTGGTGATTTTGAATTTCTTTGGTGGCTTGACCAGATAGTTGATGCTTTGCAGGAATTTGCGATAGGCCTTCATGTCGGCAATCGGCCCTGGGTTGGCCTTGTGCCAGGCGTCGAGCTCGCTTTGCAGCCGATCGCGTTCGGCCAGCAGGTCGATGTTCTTGGGCGCCAGATCTGCAACCAGCGCGTCAAAGCCCTTCCAAAACTGCTTGTTCGTAACGCCCGTTCCGGGCAGCACACGCTCTTCAATAAAGCGGTGCAATTGAGTGTCCACTTGCAGGCGATGGGCTGGTGTGCGTTCGGTCATGGCGGGGTCTTTCTACGAGAGGGGTTCAATGGTCTTAACGGGTCGCCGGCTTTCAGGCCGGACTCAGGGCGTCGAGGGCGGCGCGCAAGGTGCTGCCGGTGTATGCGGGTTCGGTGCCCAATTCTTCGAAGGGAATATTTTGGCGGTTCACCCAGATCGTGGCATAGCCGTACCAGGTGGCGGCCAGCGCATCCCAGGCATTGCTGCTGACAAACGCAATTTGCGAGGCGGGCAGACCCGTGGCCCGTTCGCCCAGGGCATAGGCCTCGGGATCGGTTTTGTATTTGCGCACACTGTCAACGCTGATCACGTGGTCCAGCAGCTCGCCCAGCCCGGCCGACTTCACGGCCACATCGAGCATGGCCGGATCGCCGTTGGACAAAATTCCGGTGCGCAAGCCACGATCGCGCAAGGCCTGCAGCACCTCGCGGTTTTCGGGAAAAGCCGACAGGTGCCGGTATTGATTCATCAGCCGCTCTTCGAGCCCGCTGCTCAGGTTCAGTTGCAGGCGCTTGCAGGCATAGCGCAAGCCGGCCCGCGTGATCTCCCAAAAGGGCTGGTACAGCGGCTCGCGCTGTGGGCCCTTGCGGCTTGCGGTCAGCAGGCGCGAGTACTCGATTTGCTTGTCTCGCCACAGCACGCTCAAGGACTGGCCCTGGCCGGGAAACAGCTGCTCGGCCAGCAGCGCGACGCTGTAGACGTCAAAAAGCGTGCCGTAGGCGTCAAAGAGAACGGCCTTGATGCCGGTCAGTTGGGCTTTTGGCGCAGACAAAGGGCGGTTCATGAACGAGACTTTATTACATCCTGGCGTGGCGATTAATGGCGTGAAGCGGCGATGATCCATGACAAAAATAGATGCAATTGC
>JAJTGH010000094.1 GCA_021299555.1 Comamonadaceae bacterium | reverse complement strand
ATGCTGCCTTGCAACTCTACCCGGCCCTCGACATAGTCATCCGCCAGCTCACCGATTCGGCCAGCCTTGAGACGCGGCAGGCTGGACCAGCGCCGCAGCAGAACCCGAACCGGGGCATCTGCCGCCCCAAGCGAAATTCCGGAGGGCAGTTCCACCCGCAATTGGGAAGGGATGGGGCCAGAAGGAGTGGATTGCAGCAGCGATGGACGCAAGAGCATGGGTTGGCCCTTCTCAAAGTTCAAGCCGATCGATTGCCTCTTTGGCCACGCTTTCCAAGATTCAAGCCAGGCAAGCCCATGGGCTGCGCGGGCGTTCGCACCTTGGCCGCAAGGCTCATGAAGGCAGATTAACGGCCGCAGGGGCCATCTGCAAAGCGCGGCGGCAAGCGGGTTGTCAGGTGTGCACGCGCGCCGTCACTGTTTTGAGGCGGCGGCAGCGCGCTGAACCAGGCCGGGTCCTACACAGCGTGCGCAGGAGGCTGTGCCGCCGTGGTTTCACAAACCCAGCTCAGCCAGCTCCTCGGGCGCAAAGCCTGCGGCCCGGCGTGCCTCCAGGTTGAAGGGGCCACGCGGTTCGGGGGCGCCATATTGGCGCGCAAGCAAGCGGCCCTGCTCGCTGGGCGACAGGCCATGCCTGGCGCACAACCAGCCGAACCAGTGATTGCCAATGGCCACATGGCCGATCTCGTCGCGCAAGATCAGGTCGATGATCTGGGCTCCTTTTCGGTCGCCGGCCGATTGCAGCTTGTGCCGCACAGCGGGTGAGGCGTCGAGTCCGCGTGCTTCAAGAATGCGCGGCACCACGGCCAGTCGGGCCATCAGGTTATCTTGGGTGCGTCTGGCCATGTCCCACAGCCCCTCGTGGGCGTCAAAGTCTCCGTAGCGGTAGCCCATGGACTGCAGATGTTGGTGCAGCAGCGAAAAGTGCAGGGCTTCCTCACGCGCCACTTTGAGCCAGTCGCGGTAGTAGGCCTCGGGCAGGTCGGGAAATCGCCAGATTGCATCGAGCGCCAGATCCATGGCGTTGCATTCGATGTGGGCCAGGGCATGGATCAGGCCGGCCCGACCCTGCGCGGTGCCCACCGCCCGTTGCGGGACATCGCGCGGCGGCAGCAGCCTGGGCTTGTTGCTGCGGCCCGGCAGACCCTCGGGCTCGGCCCAACGGGCCCGGGTGTCCAGGGCCAGGTCTTCGGGCCAACGGCTGAGCGCATTGGCTTTTTCATCGGCATCGCGCAAGACGATCAAGGCCAGCGCGTGACTGCGTAGACAGCTCATCCGGTGATGATAAAGGCAGCGCGGCTCCGGCACGCGCTCAGTGACGGGGTGGCTTGTGTGCCGCTCAGCCCTTGGGCAGGAGCCCCAGCCGCTCGATGGTGGCACGCTCCTGAGCAAAGGTGCGTGCCGCATAGCGGCTGTATTCGGCACTGTCCATCCAGATCACCGGTTGAAAGTAGCGGTCATACACCTCCAGCACCTTGGGGTCCTGATTGACTTTGGCCAGGGCCGTCTCCAGCAGTTTGACCAGAGCCGGGTCCATGCCTTTGGGTCCGCCGATGCCAAAAGGCGATTCTGTGATGGTGTCCCAGCCGCTTTCCTTGACCGTGGGGACATCCGCAAAGGCCTTGGTGCGCTGGCGGCCGAGGGTGGCCAGAAAGCGCAGCCGTCCCGACTGCACATGCGGCACAAATTCGGTGGTGCCGCTCATGACGGGAATCTGGCCACCCAGGATCGCTTGCAGGATTTCGGCCGAACCCTTGTAGGGAATGTGATTGGTCTTAAATCCCGCCTTGTCGGCGAACTCCTCAAAGGCCAGGTGCGGCGTGGTGCCCACCCCGGTGTGGCCGTAGCTGAGCTTTCCGGGATTGGCCTTGGCCCAGGCCACCATCTCAGTGATGTTCTTGAAGGGCGCGTCGTTGGTGCAGGCGATGCCGAATGTGTAGCCGGTCAGGCAGGCGATATGCGTCAGGTCATTGACCGGATGAAACGGCATTTTTTGCATATGCGGCAGGCGGTAGATGCCCAGCGGCAGTTGAGTCAGGGTATAGCCGTCGGGCTTGGCATTGAGCATGGCGCTGGCTCCAAGCGTGCCGCCTGCGCCAGGCTTGTTGTCGATGGTCACGGTGGCCCCGCCCAAGGCCCGCCCCAGGGCTTCGCCGATGGACCTGACTGCCGCATCCGAGCTGCCTCCGGCTGGCCAGGGGCAGATCAGGCTGATGTTGCGTGAGGGGTAGCGGTCCTGAGCGCGGGCCCAGGGGCTGACCAGAGCGGGCATGGCCAGCAGCGCGGCGCTGGCTTTAAGGGTGTGTCTACGGGTGGTTTTCATGGCAGATTCCGGGCGTCAAAACGCCACACTAGCCGAACTGCCCGCCACGGCAATCAGGGTTTGCCAGAGCCTGTTGCCACCCCGGGGCGGTCGCGATACCGCCAGACTTCTACAATCGACGATTTTCCTGCGGAGAAGGCGTCCATGGCGGTGTATCAGATTGGCGATCTCATCCCCCAGATCCACGACAGCGCCTGGGTTGCGCCCAGCGCCCAGGTCATGGGTCGGGTGGTGCTGGAGCAAGACAGCAGCGTTTGGTTCGGCGCAGTGCTGCGCGGCGACAACGAGCCCATACTCATCGGGCAGGGCAGCAACATTCAGGACGCCAGCGTGCTGCACTCTGACATCGGGATGCCCATGACGGTGGGTCAGTACGTGACCGTGGGACATCAGGCCATGTTGCATGGCTGCACCATCGGTGATGGGAGTTTGATTGGCATCGGTTCGATCATTCTCAATGGCGCGCGCATCGGTAAAAATTGCCTGGTTGGGGCCGGCTCCTTGGTGACTGAGGGCAAGGAATTTCCAGATGGTTCCATGATTTTGGGCAGTCCCGCCAAGGTGGTACGCCACCTCACGCCTGAGCAAATTGCCGGGATTCGGCGCAACGTGCTCGCCTATGTGGACAACGCCAGACAATTCAAGGCAGGCCTGAAGCAGATCGCTTGAGCTCAGGCCCGTTTCGCTGGCCAGACGCTGCGCTGCGCCCGGCCTTTGTTTCTCATGCAAGATCGGCTCCCATGTCGGAACTCCATAAATTCATTTTTGACGGCATGCCGGTGCGCGGTATGTTGGTGCGTCTGACCGATACCTGGCAGGACATTTTGGCCCGCCGCCAGGCTGCAGGTGGCTATCCACAAGAGGTTGAAAATTTACTTGGCCAAATGGCCGCCGCTGGGGCCCTGATGCAGGGCAACATCAAGTTCAACGGCGCATTGGTGCTGCAAATTTCTGGCGATGGCCCGCTCAAGCTGGCGGTGGTTGAGGTGCAGTCGGATCTGAGCCTGCGTGCGACCGCCACCTTGGGCCCGCTGGGCGGGGCGGGTGTGGCCACTGGGGCCACCTTGAGCCAGATGGTCAATGTGAACAACCAGGGACGCTGCGCCATCACACTCGACCCGCAAGAGCGCCTGCCGGGCCAGCAGCCTTATCAGGGCGTGGTGCCGCTGTTCGGCGACAAACAGGAAAAGCTCGAGAACATCAGCGAAGTGCTGGAGCACTACATGCTGCAAAGCGAGCAGCTCGACACGCGTCTGGTCCTGGCGGCCAATCGCGAGTTGGCAGCCGGCTTGCTGATCCAGCGCTTGCCTGTGATGGGGCAGGGCAATTTGGCCGGTCAGATGGACCGCGACGCCAACGAAGACCAGATCGGTCGAAACGAAGACTATCAGCGCATTGCATTGCTCGCGGCCACCTTGCAGCCGCAGGAGTTGCTCGGGCTGAGCGCCGATGAGATCTTGCACCGTCTGTTTTGGGAGGAGCCCATGACGCGGTACGCGCCTTTGCGGCCGCGCTTTGCCTGCAAGTGTTCGCGCCAGCGCGTCGCCTCCATGCTGCGAAGCCTGGGGCACGACGAGGTCCGGTCGATTTTGTCCGAACAGGGGCAGGTGGAAGTCGGCTGCGACTTTTGCGGCGTGCAGTACCGTTTTGATGCGGTCGATGCTGCGCATTTGTTCACCGGCCAGACCGATCAGCCGCCGGCTTCCAGTGGCCTGCAATAGCCGCAAATTGCAGGCAATGGCTAGCGACGGGCCAGCAAGTCGCTCAGCAGGCGATGCTCGCAGTCGGGGTCGTCGCAGTTTTGGCAGCTCGCCTGCCAGCCAGGGGGGCGCAGGGTCTGGGCCCCGGGTGGCTTGAGCGCGGTTTGAAACCGAGACAAGGCGGCCAGGGCTTGTTGCAACTGGTGTTGTGGATCACCGCGCAACACGGAAAAAGTGACCCCTCGGGTTTGCAGCGCCCGGCGCAGTGTCTGGTGGGCCTGTAGCGCGCTCAGGCTCGAAGCCCCGGCGTCGGGGTTGGCGTCTTCCCAGGCGAGCAGCAGGGTCAGGGCCGCAGCATCGGCCGTCTGAGCTTGATCGCCATGTACAAATTGCAGTTGCTCGGGATTGGCCTGGTCAATGCCCGATATGGCCAGGCGCAAGGCTGCCTCGAAGGCTTGCGCGCGCAAGCGGTCGTGGCTGACCACGGCCACCAAAGTGGTGGCCCTTAAGCGCGAAGACGCGTTCGACCGGTCCACGGGCCTGCTTACTTGTTGCTGTACTGGATGAAGATTTCATTGGGCTTGACCATGCCCAATTCACTGCGGGCTTTTTCTTCGACCATCCCCAGACCCTCTTTGAGGTCTCGCACCTCGGCTGCGAGTCGGTCGTTTTCAACTTGCGCAGCCCTGTTTTGCGCGCTTAGTTCTTCGAGCTTGCCCTGCATCTGTCGCACGTTGGGCAGGCTGCCACGCCCGAACCACAGTTGAGCCTGCAGGATCAGCAGCAGGCTCAGCAAGATGCCGGTGATGACGCGTTTGCTCATGTGCTCGAAGTCTAGCGGGTTCAGCGCAGGTTGTAGAAGGCCGAGCGGCCCGGGTAGCTGGCAATATCGCCCAGATCTTCTTCGATGCGCAGCAGTTGGTTGTATTTGGCCATGCGGTCTGAGCGCGAGAGCGAGCCGGTCTTGATCTGGCCGGCGTTGGTGCCCACCGCAATGTCGGCGATGGTCGAATCCTCGGTCTCGCCCGAGCGGTGGCTGATCACGGCGGTGTAGCCGGCGCGTTTGGCCATTTCAATGGCGGCAAAGGTTTCGGTCAGGGTGCCGATCTGGTTGATCTTGATCAGGATGGAGTTGGCAATCCCCTTGTCGATGCCTTCCTTGAGGATCCGGGTGTTGGTGACAAACAGGTCATCGCCCACCAGTTGAACTTTTTTGCCCAGCCGCTCGGTCAGCAGCTTCCAGCCATCCCAGTCGCCTTCATGCATGCCGTCTTCGATGCTGATGATCGGGTATTTGTCCACCCAGGTGGCCAGCATGTCGGTCCATTCGGACGCGGTCAGGCTCAGCCCTTCTCCCTCGAGGTGGTACTTGCCGTCCTTGTAAAACTCGCTGGCCGCGCAGTCCAGGCCCAAGGCAATTTGTTCCCCCGCCACGTAGCCGGCCTGATCGATCGCTTGCAAGATCATTTCAATGGCCGCGGCATGGCTGGGCACATTGGGGGCAAAGCCACCTTCGTCACCCACCGCGATGCTCATGCCCTTGTCGTGCATGATTTTCTTGAGTGCATGGAACACTTCCGCGCCGTAGCGGATGGCCTCGCGCAGGCTCGGTGCACCCACCGGGATGATCATCAGTTCCTGCAAGTCCAGGTTGTTGTTCGCGTGCGCGCCGCCGTTGACCACGTTCATCATGGGCACGGGCATCTGCATGCCGCCAGAGCCGCCAAAGTAGCGGTACAGGGGCAGGCCGGCTTCTTCGGCGGCGGCGCGGGCCACCGCCATGGAGACGGCCAGGGTGGCATTGGCGCCCAGGCGCGACTTGTTGTCGGTGCCGTCCAGGTCGATCAGGGTTTTGTCCAGAAACGCTTGTTCGCTGGCGTCCAGACCGAGCACGGCTTCAGAGATTTCGGTGTTGATGTGCTCGACCGCCTTGAGCACCCCCTTGCCCAGGTAGCGTGACATGTCGCCGTCGCGCAGCTCGATGGCTTCGCGCGAGCCGGTGGACGCACCCGAGGGCACGGCCGCCCGGCCCATGACGCCGGACTCGAGCAGAACGTCGCATTCGACCGTGGGGTTGCCACGGCTGTCAAGAATTTCGCGACCGACGATATCAACGATGGCACTCATTGCACTTTCTTTCTTTTTGGGAGAGGGTTAAAACAAAATTCAATCAGACGCCTTCTACCAACAGCATGCGCATGACTGCGGCACCCTGGCGCGCGCTGCGGGCGCTGGCGTACTCGGGGGAGGCTTCAAAGAGCCGGGCCTTCTCGATCGAGGGGAACTTGAGGATGACCAGTCGCTCGGGATGCCAGTCACCTTCGATCACCTCAATGGCGCCGCCACGTACGCACACCTGCGCGTCGTAGGTTTGCATGGCCACTGTGGACAGCTTTTTGTACTCTTCGTATTGAGCAGGGTTGGTGACGCTGACGTTGGCGATGATGTAGGCGCTGGGCATGGCTGGATTCAGGCGGTAAAGTGGTCTTCGAGGTAGCCGCTTTTTTTGGTCATGGCGTCCAAGGCGAGCAAGGTCTCGAGCAGAGCGCGCATGTGTTTGAGCGGTACCGCGTTGGGCCCGTCTGACCATGCTTGGGCCGGATTGGGGTGGGTCTCCATGAACAGCCCGGCCACCCCTGCCGCAATGCCGGCGCGGGCGAGCACGGGCACCATCTCGCGCGCACCGCCGCTGCTGCTGCCCAGTCCCCCGGGTTTTTGCACCGAATGGGTCACGTCGAACACGACTGGAGCCCCGGATTTGCGCATTTCGGCCAGGCTGGTCATGTCGGCCACCAGATTGTTGTAGCCAAAGCTCACGCCACGCTCGCACGCCAGGAAACGGTCTTGGGACAGGCCGGCTTCACGAGCAGCCGTGCGGGCCTTGTCGATCACGTTTTTCATGTCCCAGGGGGCAAGAAATTGCCCTTTCTTGATGTTCACCGGTTTGCCCGACTGCGCCACGGCGCGAATGAAGTCGGTCTGACGGCACAGGAAGGCGGGGGTCTGCAGCACGTCGACCACGCTGGCCACGGGATTGACCTGAGATTGGTCGTGGACATCGGTGAGGATGGGAACCTGAATTTGGCGGCGGACTTCATCGAGAATTTTCAGGCCCGCATCAAGCCCGACGCCGCGCGCACTGGTACCGCTGGAGCGGTTGGCCTTGTCAAACGAGCCTTTGTAGATCAGGGGGATGCCCAGTGCGGTGCAGCTTTCCTTGAGTTGACCGGCCACGTCGATGGACATTTCCAGCCCCTCGATGGAGCAGGTGCCCGCGATCAAGAAGAAGGGCTGGTGCAGGCCAACGTCGAAGCCGCACAGCTTCATGCGACCACTTTCAGCGACTTGCCCGCGCCCCGATGATCCAGCGCGGCCTTGATGTAAGAGTTGAAAAGCGGGTGACCATCCCAGGGGGTGGACTTGAACTCGGGGTGGAACTGCACGCCCACGTACCAGGGGTGGATGCTTTGAGGCAGTTCAACGATCTCTGTGAGTTGCTCTCGCTGTGTTAAGGCAGAGATGACCAGACCCGCGGCACGCAGCTGGTCCAAGTAATTGACGTTGGCCTCGTAGCGATGCCTGTGCCGCTCCGTCACCACCTGGCCGTAGATCTGGTGGGCCAGGGTGCCAGCGGCCACATCCGAGCTTTGAGCGCCCAGGCGCATGGTCCCGCCGAGGTCAGACTTTTCGCTGCGGGTCTTGATGGTGCCGTCGGCGTCCGCCCATTCGGTGATCAGCGCAATGACCGGGTGCGGGCTCTCGGGCTCGAATTCGGTGGAATTGGCTTGTGCCAGGCCGGCAACATGGCGGGCAAATTCGATGGTGGCCACCTGCATGCCCAGGCAAATGCCCAGATAGGGCAGTTTGTTTTCCCGTGCAAATCGCGCCGCGCAGATCTTGCCTTCGATGCCCCGTTTGCCAAAGCCGCCTGGCACCAAGATGGCGTCGAATTTGGCAAGTTGAGAGACGTTGTCGGGGGTCAGGGTCTCGGAGTCAAGATACTCTATGACCACCCGCGCATGATTTTTCATACCGGCGTGGCGGATGGCTTCATTGAGCGATTTGTAGCTGTCTGAAAGATCGACATATTTACCGACGATGGCCACCTTGACCTCGTTTTGTGGGTGCTCGGTCTCGTACACCAATTCGTCCCAGCGTGTGAGGTTGGCTGGCGGGGTGTTCAGGCG
>JAJTGH010000093.1 GCA_021299555.1 Comamonadaceae bacterium | reverse complement strand
CTGGGCCACGGGTGCGCAAGCCCATCCCTGGCAACGTGACCCGGACCGCCGGAGCAGCCTGGCGACCAGCGCGGACGGCTTCGTGCTGATCGATGCCAGCCTGCGCTCGTTGTCCCACCCCCGGGTTTTTGCGGTTGGGGATTGCGCTCAATGGCACACGCCCTTGCCCAAAGCTGGGGTATACGCGGTCCGGATGGGGCCTGTGCTGACGCACAACCTGCGCGCGGCGCTGACCGGGGCGGCCTTGCAGCCTTACACACCCCAATCCACGTTTCTATCCCTGCTGTCCACTGCAGACGGCCGTGCCATTGCCTCGCGTGGACGCTTCAGCCTGTCCGGCCGTTGGGCCTGGCTGTGGAAAGACCGCATTGATCGCCGCTTCGTGCGCCGCTTTGCGTCCGATAGCACCAGACCGATCCACCTCCAAGGAGAAATTCCATGAGCCTCACCCGTCGCTTGATGGTCGCTGCAGCGGCCGTCACCTTGTCTGCTCCCCTGTGGTCCACACCCGTGCTCGCACAAGGCGCCCCACTGAAGTTCGGAGTGGGCATGTTCCAGCCCGACCGGGAAAAAAATGATGCCACCTACCGCCCTCTGGCCCAGCATCTGTCGGCACGCCTGGGCCGCCCGGTGGAACTGCGCACGGTCGACAGTTGGGAAGGTCTGGCCAAGAGCCTGGCCAACGGCGAAACGGATATCGCCCTGATGGGCCCCTGGGGCTACGTCCTGGCCAACCATTTCTCCGATGCGCAGGTGGTCTCCACCATCCTCTACCAAGGCAAGCCCGAATACTTCGCCATGATCGTGACCCATCCCGAATCGGGGCTGAACAGCGCGCAGGACCTGATCGGCGCCAATGGCAAAGGGCGCACGTTTGCGTTTGGCGACAAGGGCTCCACGTCGGGCTACCTGATCCCGCTGCACTTCTTCATGCAACAGGGCATCGACCCGGAGAAGCATTTTTCTCGTGTCCTGTACACGAAGCACCAGGCGATCCAGACCCAGGTGACCGCGGGCCAGCTCGACGCCGGTGCGGACTACAACCGCAACCGCACTGCCATGATCGACCAAGGTCTCATCCGGGCAGAGCGCAGCAAGATCATCTGGCAGTCGGCGCCGCTTCCCAACGATGCGGTGGCCGTCAGCGCCGCGCTTTACAAGGACAAGGCTTTCGTCAAACGCGTGCAGGAGGCCTTGCTGGAGGTTGGCCCTCTGCTCAAGCGCCAGCCGCAGCTGCTGCCGGCCAACTACACCGGCTTCGTCAACACCGACAACGCCTTCTACAAACCGATTCGGGACGCCGGCCTGGCCACCGGCAAGCTGACCCCGAGGCAGTAAGACGCGATGCAACCGTCGGCAACATTTGGCACTCGGCCTCGGCTGCCTCGGGGCAGACTCGACTTTTTCGGGCTGGTGCTGGCCTACGCAGGGCTGGTGCTGGCTTGCCTGCTGACGCTACTTGCGGCGGGCGATCTGTCCTGGGGCCGTGCGCCTTGGCACAACCTGCTTAAGACGGTATCGGAGTTTGCCTACCCCAGTTTCCTCGACCTTTGGTGGGGCCCGGAGCGGCTGGAGTACCGCAGTGACGATGGCACCCTGTTGAGGGTGGAGAATCGCCAGCAAGTGGAGGCCCGGTTTCTCGCGGGCCTGGGGCGCGCCACCTGGACGACCTTCCAGATCGCCACCCTGGGCTCGTTGTTGGCCGCCGTGATGGCCTTACCCCTGGGCCTTTTGTCTGCACGCAACCTGAACGCTCCAGCCTGGGCCTCGCGCACGGCCTCCATCCTCCTGGACACCTTGCGGGCCATCCACACGCTGGTCTTCGGCCTGGTGCTGGTCGGTATCGTGGGACTGGGCCCCACGGCGGGCATCCTGGCCATTGCGCTGCACTCCATGGGCACGTACGGCAAGCTGTACGCGGAGAGCATCGAGACCATCGACATGGGAGCCGTGGACGCGGTGCGGGCAACGGGTGCCTCGCCCTCACAGGTTTTTTTCAGCGCTGTCTGGCCTTCGGTGCTGCCCCAATTCGTCAGTAACCACCTCTACGTTTGGGAGTTCAACATCCGCGATTCCACCATCCTCGGCCTGATCGGTGCCGGCGGCCTCGGCTTGCTGATTTCCGAGGCCGTCAGCCTGTTCCAGTGGAGCCGCCTGGCGACCATCATCCTGATGGTGATTGCGCTGGTCATGGCGTTTGATGCGCTGTCTCGTCGCATCCGAAAGGCACTGTTGTGAGTGCTGTGAACACACCGCTGCTTGAGGCTGTCGTCGATGTCCGGGACCTGCGTCTCGAGATCAAGGGGCGACGCATTCTCGATGTGCCCTCGTTGACCGTCCGTCATGGCGAGCGCGTGGCCTTGATCGGGCCCAATGGCGCCGGCAAGAGTTCGCTCCTTAAGGTCCTGGGTGGCTTTGCGAGCGCATCGCAGGGTCATGTCGTAGTCTTGGGACGCGAGGTCACGGGTGCAGGGCCGAACGCCATGGACGCCGCGCAGTGGCGGGCGTTACGCGCCGAGATCGGCCAGGTGATGCAGGGCCTGCACCTGGTCGCCCGCCTGAGCGCGCTGGAGAACGTGGTGCTTGGCGCCTTGGCCCGACCGGGTGCGATGCCGCTGTGGCGAAGTTGGTTGCGCTGTTACCCGGAATCACTGCTTCGTGAGGCTCGCCAGGCGCTTGCCGACCTGGGCCTGGAGGATCGCATTGACACGCGGGCCGATCACCTCTCGGGCGGCGAACGCCAGAAAGTCAGCCTCGCCCGCCTGCGCCTTCAGCGCCCGAAGCTGCTGCTGGCCGATGAGCCCACCTCGGCGCTGGATCCTGCGGCCGCACTGCAAGCATGCGACGCGCTGGCGGCTTTTGCGGCCGATGCCACGCTGTTGACTGTGGTCCACGACACCGAGCTGCTGCCTCACTTGGCAGACCGGGTCATTGGGCTGAGGGAGGGGCGCCTGGTATTCGATGTGCCCCTTCAGGCGCTGAGTCCTGACCTGCTGAAAAACCTCTACGAAACTGGAGACCCTGCCGATGGATACCATCGCGACCCCCGGACGAACCTGCCCCTTGCATTACCACTACGGCCCCGAGGTTTTCCGGCAAGCGCCGGCCGCTGCACTGCGTGACCTGGAGGTCCTGTATGTCGTCGGCGGGCTTTATGGCAACGAGTCGGCCTTGCTGGAAATCCTGCGGCTCTTCGATGCGGAGCAGGGCCGCAAGCGCCTCGTCTTCAACGGCGACTTCCACTGGTTCGACGCCGATCCGGCCCGGTTTGCGCGCGTACAGCAGGCGGTGCTGGCGCACACGGCACTTCGGGGCAACGTGGAGACCGAGTTGGCGGATCCTGACCCGCAGGGCGATGCGGGTTGCGGCTGCGCCTATCCCGACTGGGTGGGCGATGCGGTGGTGGCGCGGTCGAATCGCATCCTGCGCCGGCTTCGCGGCGCCGTCACGCCCGGCCAGCGCGCCGCCTTGTCGGACTTGCCGATGTGGCTGACAGCCGAGGTGGGTGACTGTCGGATCGGGATTGTCCACGGTGACGCCCAGTCGCTGGCGGGCTGGGGGTTCGCGCAGGAGCATTTGCGCGATTCCAGCCACCGCGATCGGGTGCGGGACTGGTTCCACTGTGGGAACGTCGATGCGTTCGCGAGCAGCCATACCTGTTTGCCCGTGTTCCAGCGCCTGGGCCTGGGCGCCCATCGCGCACCGGGCTGGGTCTTCAACAACGGCGCGGCGGGGATGCCGAATTTCCGGGGTGACCCGGCAGGCCTGGTCACGCGCATCGCAGTCAGGCCATGCGAGGCGAAGGGCAGCCGCGCCAGCGTGATGCATCGGGGGCTCCACGTCGATGCCCTGGCCATCGAGGTCGATCCGGCCGCCGTGCGACTGGCCTTCCTGGCGCAATGGCCCGCCGGCACCGATGCCCATGCGTCGTATTTCGAACGGATCGAGGGCGGTCCGCACTACCACCCCCATCAAGTCATTCGCCAGGAGGACTGAACATGCTCGCCATCGTCGGAGGCACCGGCCTCTATGAACTTCCGGGTCTCGAGATCACCCATCGTTCCCGGAACACGACGCCTTTCGGCGATCCCTCCGGCGAGGTCCTGCGTGGCCGGCTGAGGTCGAACGAGGTGCTATTCCTGGCGCGGCATGGCGCAGGGCACCGGCTGCTGCCGCACGAGGTCAACTACCGCGCCAACGTGTTTGCCCTGAAGCGGGCTGGCGCCACAATGCTCCTGGGCTTTTCGGCGGTAGGCAGCCTGGCGCTCGAAATCCGGCCGGGGGACCTCGCGATACCGGAGCAGTATTTCGACTGGACCCGGGGTCAGCGCCAGCGCACCTTTTTCGGCGGGGGCGTGGCGGCCCATGTGTCGACGGCGAAACCCGTCAGCGCCGTACTGGTCGATACGGTGCATTCAGCTGCCGCCCGGTGTGACCTGAAAGTCCATCGCGGACTCACCTACGCCTGCGTCGAGGGACCGCGCCTGGGCACCCAGGCCGAGAGCCACTTCCTGCGCCAGGCTGGCTGCCACCTGGTGGGCATGACCAACGTCCCCGAGGCCTTCCTGGCCCGGGAGGCCCAGATGGCCTATGCCACGGTGGGCCTGGTCACCGACTATGACTGCTGGCTGGAGGATCCGTCACAGCACGTCAACGTGGCGTCGATCTTCGAGTTATACGGATCCACCTTAAAGAAGGCAGCCAAGGTGCTAGATGCCTTGCTGTCACAAGCGCTGCCCGAACCAGAGGCGGCCATTCGCTCTGCGCTGGGCAGCGCCATGCTCACCCCCGACACGGCATTGACGGAAGAACAGAAGCTGTGGCTGGACGTACTGCGCCGGTGAGGTCAAGGTGCGCATCTGCGACAACCCGCCCGCCACTGCGATTCGGCTTGGACCACGATGGACGTCGTAGCGCACGGACTGTGGGCCGCGGTGATGTGTCGCTGGTGTGGTCGCCATCAACCGATCAAGCGCAGCACTGCAACATGGACGATGGCCCTCGCCGTTGCGCCAGATCTGGTGCAACTCACGCCCATCGTGACCGCAGCCCTGACAACGCCGCAGGGCTGGTCGGCCATGCAAGCCTATTTCCATGCGCTGCCACGCTATGAGCCAGTGTTGCCGCCGATGGTGGAACTCATGGCGCACCACCTGCATTGCGCCATGCACAGCGCGCTGGTAGCCGTCGTGGTCACACTTATGAGTTGGATGTTCTTGCGGCGTCTGTGGTTGCCCTTGTTGGGTTGGTGGATGCATATCGTTATTGATGTATTCACCCACTCGGCAGACTTTTATCCTTCCCCAGTGCTTTATCCGGTCACGCAGCGAGGGTTTGATGGGTGGGCCTGGAACGATCCTTGGCAGCTTGCTTTGAACTATGGATTGATCGCGATCTTCTGGATCATCACTCGAAGCGAAACGAAGCTGGCCACGCGCGGACCGACAGACAGTCATCACAACTGAAGATTTTTATAAACCAAGGCTTGGCAGTCACATGAGCGCATACGATTTTGATTTCTTTGTCATTGGCGGTGGCAGCGGCGGCGTGCGGGCTGCACGCCTGGCTGCCCAGCGAGGGGTCCGTGTCGCCTTGGCAGAAGCGCAAGGAGTGGCCGGTCTTGGTGGCACCTGCGTCAACGTCGGCTGCATCCCCAAGAAGTTGTATAGCTACGCCGCTCACTATGCGCAGGCGGCTGTCGAGGCCCGGGGCTATGGCTTGCAATCCGAGGTGCCCACCCTCGACTGGGGTCTCCTCAAAGCCCGGCGGGCGCAGGAGATTGCACGCCTTAATGGTGTTTACGACCAACTGCTTCGCGGTGCAGGCGTGACCGTGCTCCATGGCCGTGCGCAACTGCTCGATGCCCATACGGTGCGCCTGGCCCTTTTGAATGCCGATGGCTCAACCCACCACCAAACCCTGACCGCCGAACGATTCCTGATCGCCACCGGCGGCACCCCTAACGTACCCGATTTTCATGGGCGCGAGTTCGTCATCACCTCCAACGAGTTGTTCGATCTGGACCCTTTCCCGGCGCGCCTGCTGATTGTGGGCGGCGGCTACATCGCCTGCGAATTCGCCTCCATCTTTCAAGGCCTGGGTAGCCAGGTGACCCAGATGTACCGGGGTGTTCAGGTGCTGCGGGGATTTGATGAGGAAGTCCGGCATTTCACCGCCCAGGAAATGCGCAAGCACGGCGTGGATTTGCGGCTAAACGCCGATGTGCGGCGCATCACCCGCGAAGCCGATGGGCTGCACGTGCTGCTGGAAGATGGCGGCCATGTCGTGGCGGATGCCGTGCTGTACGCCACCGGCCGTGTGCCGAATGTGCGGGGACTGGGGCTGGAGGCCGCGGGCGTGGCCCAATCGGGTGAGGGCGCCATCGTGGTGGACGCCAACTACCGTACCAATGTACCGAATGTGTATGCCGTGGGCGATGTGACGGCCCGCGTGCAGTTGACGCCGGCAGCGCTGGGTGAATCCATGCAGTTGGTCGACCACTTGTTCGGCCCTGTCGCCGGAAAACTCCCGCGGCAGATGGATTACGCGCTGATCCCGACAGCGGTCTTCACGCACCCGAATGTCGGCACCGTAGGCTTGACTGAGGTGCAGGCCCGGCAACAGTTCAGCGACGTCCTGGTGTTTCGTTCTGAGTTCCGCGCCTTGCGCCACACCCTGAGCGGCAGCACCGAGCGTACCTTGATGAAGCTGGTGGTCGATGCCGGCACAGATCTTGTGGTTGGCCTGCACATGGTCGGATCAGACGCAGGTGAGATCGTGCAGGGATTTGCCGTGGCCATGCAAGCTGGCGCCACCAAATCCGTATTCGACGGCACCTTGGGTATCCACCCAACAGTGGCCGAGGAGTTCGTGACGATGCGCGAGCCGGTTCGTTGATGGCTTGCGCAAATGTTTTGGGATACATGACCTAATCTGGACTCCAAGCTTTGCTCATCCCTCATCCATGAATCGAGGACTGCAGGAAGAGTGCGAGTCCCGTCAGGCCGCAGCGCGGGCGCGGCGAGGACTTGACTTGCTGGATGCGACCGGCTGCTGCACGCCCAGATGCTCAATCACCACCGGCGGACGGTTGGGAAACTGCGCCACCAGGTTCAACTGGCCGCCCATGCTTTCTACGTAGTGCCGCAGGGTGGAGAGCAGCATATCGCTGCGCTTTTCAAGCCGGGAGATGGTGTCCTGGCCGACGCCCAGGGTCGCAGCCAGCTGCTCCTGCGTTTGCTGAGCGGCCTGACGCAAGTCCTTCAAGGTCGCCAACTCCATCGAGCGCGCATCAATGCGCTGGCGCCGCTCCTGCGGCAGCGCCGCCAACAGGTCATCGAGTTTTCTTGCCATGATTGGAGTCCTTACTGTCTTCGTTCAGCGACGCAAGATGGTCGTCATATCGATCATCAGCCGTCGCAATTAATCGTTTGTAGAACCGTCGCTGGTCCGCCCCACCCTTGTCGCCGCCCACTAAGAGGATGGCTTGACGCTTGGGATCGAAGGCAAAGGCCACGCGCCAGACCTCACCACTCCACGCAAACCTGAGCTCCTTCATGTTGGCGTGACGCGATGCTTTGAGCGTATCGACCGTGGGCCGCCCCAGGCTCGGGCCGAACTGCGCCAGCAATTTCGCATGCGCCAACAACTCGTCCTGCAGGTCCTCTGCCAAGGAGGCGAACTCGCCGTCGAAGTCATCGTGGAAAAGAACGGTCCAGTTCACAGGCATCATTATGGATTCAAATCCATATGGCGTCAAGACCATACCGCACGACGCGCGGGTGGGCTGGATCTGAGATCACCCGGACATGGCCGAGCCGCCGGTTCACGCATACGTAACGTTTGAATTCACCGGCTGCCGAAGGCAGTCCGATGGAATGAGTGGTTAGCATGCGATTCTAAGTTAAACAGTTCATTTGGATTTTCTGGATCCCACCCCGGAAATCCATCAGGAACTCTCTGCTCTACGATATTGAGTCCAGCGCGTCTACCTGGTTGCTTGGTCGCCGCTGGGTGCAGGCTTTCTGACCGGCACTGTTCCATCACTCGAATCTACTGATTTTCGGCAATACAACCCGCGGTTCTCTGGGAGTAACTTGGCTCATGTTGATCGATCAAGCTGCTCCTGCAGGAGTTGCCGAAGGGTCGACGCTTGTTTGATCTATACAAACGCTTTTTGTTTCAAAGCCATTGGTCGGAGTGATCGAAAAATTGGCCTTTTAGCGCCGTACCGAATAGCCAAGCAGTGAGTGGTTGCCGATACCAATCAAAGTCATGTTGGCTTCGTGGCAACCATCACGTTTGCCTGCTGGTGAACCGATCCAGTAGATCTTTGTGGCGATAGGCCCATTGAGACAGGCCTTGCTGCCCTTCATAGGCATCCGTCAGCGCAACAGGATTTGTCCTCACTGCCGGCTGAGCAGTCATGCCTTCCGTGCTGGCCGGGAAATGGCCGAAGTTCAGCGAGCGACGAAGGAAGATCGTGCAAAGTTCCTCAGTAGCGGCTTTTACACGAGCACTGGTCTCGGGTCCGCTGCGCGTGGTGCGGTCGGTGAAGATGCTGTGACCACCTGTGTTGTACACCGCCAGCGTTCTGGGCGATTGGGTCATGGCGTCAAAGATGGCGATGCGGTCTTCGACCGTACTTCGGTACCCTGGCAGATTGATGGTGTCTTCCAGACTGGTGATGTGCAGCGTTGGCAAGCTCACTGCGCCGAGCACCTGACGCGCAGGTCCCTGTCCGATCAATGGCGGTGCCGAAATGAGGATGGCAGCCTTGATCCGCCGGTCCTGAAGGTCGGTCAAGTTTGGATTGCCGGTGTTCACCTGGGCGCCGGCAACCAGCATGGCCGTATTCGCGCCATACGAGTGACCGGCAACTGCGATGCTTGAGGCATTAAACAGCTGACCCTGATCTGAGGCGAGGACATGGTTCAGGGCAAAACGCAAATCCATCACCCTGGCCAGGGCTTCGGACTCGTGCGCCGCTGTCTGCAAGCGCTGTAGCAATTCCAACGGATTGCCTCGCCACACGCTGTTGTCACTGCCGACATGTTGCGGATGCAGGCTGGCCAAGCCGGCATTGGCCCAGTGCCGGGCGAGGTAACTGTAGCCCATGCGCGAGCCGCCCAGGCCGTGCGAGAAGACGACCAAAGGCACCGGGTGTCCAGGACTGGCCTGATAGGGCAGGTAAAGGCGCGCGGGCACGGGCCTTTGTCGGTCGGCGTCAAAGAGCTCAAGATCCTGGACGCGATGCCCCTCTCCTGGAGATGCCATCGCCCCACCAGCAGGACCTGCTGCGACGAGGCCGACTGCACCCGTCGCAAAACCCAGAGAACGGGTGAGAAATTCGCGGCGTTTCATGGGCTCTTGGTATCGGCTGCGCGCCCGGACAACCACGGTCGGATCCACATGAGCAGGCCCGCACCGGCTACCACTGGAAACACCCCCCACTGAACGA
>JAJTGH010000092.1:14235-18914 GCA_021299555.1 Comamonadaceae bacterium | reverse complement strand
CACACTGTGGGCACGCTGACCCTCGAGCCCGAAAAGTAAGAGCCAAACGCAGCGACGCCGATCCGATCAGCGATCGGTGCGCCAGGCGCCCCAGGCCAGGAGCGCACTGAGCACAGACACCGGCACCGACAGCCAAAAAACGCTTTCCAAGCCCCAGCGACTGCTGACCACGCCTCCCACCAGACCACCAAGCACACCGGGCAGGCCGTAGGCGATCACTGTGTACAGGGCTTGCCCACGACCGAGCAATTGACCTGAGAATTTCTGGGACAGCCAAGCCATACAAACCGTGTGATGGGTCGCAAAAGTGACCGCATGCATGCACTGCGCGAGCATCAGAACCCACAACTGATCCGCTGCGCCGGCAGTCATCACCATGCGCAGGGCCATCACCGCTGCACACGCCACCAGCCAGCCGGTCAGCCTGAGTCGAGGCAGCCACCGCGACTGCGTGAAAAACCACCCGACCTCCACCAGGACCGACAGGGCCCACAGCAAGCCGATGGTGGTCTTGGAGTATCCCAATGAATCGAGATAGAGAGAGAAAAAAGCGTAAACGCCAATGTGAGCGAGCACGTGGAAAAAAGCAGATCCAAAAAACAGCTGAGCCGATCTTTGGCGCAGCAGCGGCCATACGCTCTGCTTGTCCGCTTGGGCCACAACCGGCTCTTTGACGCTGGGCAGGCACCAGGCGCTGACGGCCACCGCTGAAATGGTCAGCATGGTCACCAATGGAAAATGCTGCATGCCGTAAGTCTCAAACCACCAGCCGGCGGCGATCACGGTGACCAGAAATCCGACCGATCCGAATACGCGTACCCGCCCGTATCGCCGTGAGTCAAACTCGCCGCTCTGGCTCACGATCTTGATCAACACAGCCTCGCTCATGGGCATCATGCCGCTGGTGTGACCAAAGAGCAGCAGGAGCACGGCAAAGAGCCAGAAAAAACCGCCATCCCACCAAAGCCCCAGGGACAGCAGCAACGATGCGCTGGCACCATAGCGCAGTAAAAGCGTGCGCCGTCCGGTGTGGTCGCTGAGCCAACCCCATCCGTAAGGAGCGATCAAGCGGCTGGCTGACTGCAGTGACACCAACACGCTGATAGCGACCAGGCTCAGGCCCATGTCCTTGAGCCAAAGTGGCAGAAAGGGGTTGAAAAAGCCGACGTGCGCGAAATACGTAGCCACCAAGGCCGACAAGGCCGCCAGTTGGCGCTGGCTGGCCATGGCCCGCTCAGGCTGGCCCACGCGAGGCAATTCGGGGCAGCTCAGGCTGCACATCGGCGCACTGGGCCCGGTGTTGCAGTGCATGCTCCATGACCACCAGTGCCAACATGGCTTCAGCGATCGGTGTGGCGCGTATGCCCACACAAGGGTCATGGCGGCCCTTGGTCACCACCTCGGTCACCTGGCCCTGTCGGTCTATAGAGGGGCGCGGCGTCAAGATCGACGAGGTCGGCTTGATGGCCAGGGCCACTTCCAGATCCTGCCCCGTGGAAATCCCGCCCAGCACACCGCCGGCGTTGTTCGATGTGAATCCCTGCGGGGTCAGCGCGTCACCGTGCACGCTGCCGCGCTGCGCAACGCTGGCAAAACCGGCGCCGATCTCAACGCCCTTGACGGCATTGATGCCCATCATGGCGTAGGCGATGTCGGCATCGAGCTTGTCGTACAAGGGCTGCCCCAGGCCGACCGGCACCCCAGTGGCCACCACGCGAAGCCGAGCGCCGCAGGAATCGCCCGATTTGCGCAGCGCATCCATGTAGGCCTCGAGCGCCGAGACATCGGCCAGCGGAGCAAAAAAAGGATTGGACTCTACATGCTCCCAGGACTCAAACGCAATGGGCATCTCGCCGATCTGGGTCATGCAGCCCCTGAACAGCGTGCCGTATTGCAACCGCAGCCATTTCTTGGCCACCGCACCGGCGGCCACCATCGGCGCTGTCAGACGGGCTGAAGAACGACCGCCACCCCGCGGATCGCGCAGACCGTACTTGTGGGCGTAGGTGTAATCGGCATGACCGGGCCGGAAGGTATCGAGGATGTTGCCGTAATCCTTGCTGCGCTGATCGGTGTTTTCGATCAGCAGGCAAATTGGGGTGCCTGTCGTTCGCCCTTCGTAGAGCCCGGAAAGAATGCGCACTGCATCGGGCTCATTGCGCTGGGTCACATGCCGGCTGGTGCCAGGTCGGCGCCGGTCCAGATCGGGTTGCAGATCCGCTTCGGACAATTCGAGCCCTGGCGGGCAGCCGTCGATCACACAACCGATGGCCGGCCCGTGGGATTCACCAAAGTTGGTGACTGCAAAAAGATGTCCAAAGGTGTTGCCGCTCATGCCAGAGATTATCCCCGAGCCGGCGGCAGACCTGGCCCGCCTTGTCCGTCTTACTTGCTGGCGCTGGCCTGGTCCTCGCCCGGCCAGTCACGGATGTAGGCCTTGAGCAGCTTGTTCTCGAAGTTCTGGCTGTCCACCACCGCCTTGGCCACGTCATAAAAGCTGATCACCCCCATCAGGGTGCGGCTGTCCATGACCGGCATATAGCGGGCATGGCGCTCGAGCATCATGCGGCGCACTTCGTCGAGTTCAGTACCCAGGGTACAGGTCAGCGGGTGGTCATCCATGGCGCTGCGCACCAGGGTCGAGCCCAAACTGCCACCGCTCTTGACCACACTGACGATCACCTCGCGAAAAGTCAGCATGCCCACCAGGTCACCGTGGTCCATGACAACCAGCGAACCTATGTCTCTGTCGGCCATGATCTGCGCCGCCTCGGCCAAGGCCTGGTCAGGCTTGACCGTAAACAAAGTCCCGCCCTTGACTCTGAGTATGTCCGCGACTTTCATGCCCAACTCCTCCTTGGCTTAGGTGCTGCCGACTTAACCACGCCGACACTGTTATAGCCGTCAATATAGCCCACAATTGGTGTTTTGAAGCCAGAGAACCGACACCCAGGAGATCGTCTCGCCATGCCCGGACACCTAGACCCCGGATTCGACACCTTGTCGCTGCACGCCGGTGCCGCTCCCGATCCCACCACCGGCGCACGCGCCGTGCCCATACACCTGAGCACCTCCTTCGTCTTTGAGTCCAGCGACCAGGCCGCCAGCCTCTTCAACCTCGAGCGGGCCGGCCATGTGTATTCGCGCATCAGCAACCCCACCAATGCGGTGCTGGAGCAACGCATCTCGGCCCTGGAAGGCGGCATCGGCGCCATTGCCACGGCCAGCGGTCAGGCGGCGCTGCACTTGGCGGTGGCCACGCTGCTCGATGCCGGCTCGCACATCGTTGCCTCATCGGCCATTTACGGTGGCTCGCACAACCTGCTGCATTACACCCTGCGCCGCTTTGGCATCGAGACCACCTTTGTCAAGCCAGGCGATCTGGACGCCTGGCGGGCGGCGCTGCGCCCCAACACCCGGCTGCTGTTTGGCGAGACGGTGGGCAATCCGGGCCTGAACGTGCTGGACATCGCGGCGGTGGCCGAGATCGCACACAGCGCGGGCGTGCCGCTGCTGGTTGACTCCACACTCACCTCGCCCTGGCTGCTCAAGCCCTTCGAACATGGAGCCGACCTGGTCTACCACTCGGCCACCAAGTTCCTCTCAGGCCACGGCACGGTGGTCGGCGGCCTGGTGGTCGACGGCGGCAGCTTTGACTGGGAAGCCAGCGGCCGATTCCCGCAACTGAGCCAAGCCTACGCCGGCTTTCACAACATGGTGTTCACCGAAGAGAGTACGGTGGGCGCTTTTCTGCTGCGCGCGCGGCGCGAAGGCCTGCGCGACTTCGGCGCCTGCATGAGCCCGCACACCGCCTGGCTGATTCTGCAAGGCATGGAAACGCTGCCGCTGCGCATGGCCCGGCACATGAGCAACACCGAAAAGGTGGTCGAGTTTCTCCATGCCCACCCCCTGGTCAGCCGGGTGGGCCACCCCATGCTGCCCGAGCATCCCAGCCATGCGCTGGCCCAGCGTCTGCTGCCGCGCGGGGCCGGCTCGGTATTCAGCTTCGACCTCAAGGGCAGCCGCAAACAGGGTGCGGCCTTCGTCGACGCGCTCAAGGTGTTCAGCCACCTGGCCAATGTGGGCGACTGCCGCAGCCTGGTCATTCACCCGGCCAGCACCACCCACTTCCGCATGGACGACGCGGCCCTGGCTGGGGCTGGCATCAGCCAAGGCACGATACGCCTGTCGATCGGCCTGGAAGACCCGGCCGACCTGATTGAAGACCTCAAGCGGGCCCTGAAGGCGGCCGAGAAAGCGGGAGCCTGACCATGCAACTCGAAGTTCTGGGCGCGCGCACCTACCTCTACACCGGCGGCAAACCCTTCAATCCCGCGCAACCCACTGTGGTGTTCATTCACGGCGTGCTCAACGACCACAGCGTCTGGATTTTGCAAAGCCGCTACCTGGCCCACCACGGCTTCAATGTGCTGGCCGTCGACCTGCCCGGGCATGGGCGCAGCGAAGGCGAGGCACCGGCCAGTGTCGAGCAGGCCGCCGACTTTGTGCAGGCCATGCTCGACGCCGCCGGCGTGCAGCGCGCCGCCCTGGTCGGCCACAGCTGGGGCTCGCTGATCGCGCTGGAGGCGGCCGCCCGCTTGAAAGAGCGCATCAGCCACGCCGCACTGGTCGGCACCGCCTTTCCGATGCGGGTCTCGGCGGCACTGCTGGAAGCGGCT
>JAJTGH010000092.1:8277-14162 GCA_021299555.1 Comamonadaceae bacterium | reverse complement strand
CACCTGGGTCGATGGCGCGAGCATCGCGCTCAACAAGCGCATCCTGGCCAGCAACCGTCGGGTCAATCTGGTCCACCGCGGCTTTCTGGCCTGCGACCGCTACGCGGGCGGGCTGGACGCCATAGACCAGCTGCAGTGCCCTGTCTTGTTCCTGCTGGGGCAAGTCGACCAGATGACCGCGCCCCGGGCTGCCCAATCCCTGATCGACCGGGCCCGGGAGCGCGGCCTGAGCCTTCAGGTGCGAACGGTCCCGGTCGGCCACCACGAGATGGCCGAAGCGCCCGATGCCACACTATCGGTTCTCAAGGACTTCCTTCGTCACTAGGATGCGGCGCATTCGGGCTGCAAACAGCGTCTGCGGGACAGTCACACGCCACGGGCCTACACTGAGGGCGTGAGCCAAAAAATTCTTGATGCGCCCAAGGGTTCGCCCAAGTCCTTGTCGGGGCTGCTGCCCTTTCTTAAACCCTACCGCCTGCGCATCGCGCTGGCCCTGCTGTTTCTGCTGCTGGCTGCCGGCGCGACCTTGGTGTTTCCGCTGGCGCTGCGCGAGCTCATCGATGGCGGCCTGACGGCCGGCGGCGCGCTGGCTGGACATTTTGGCCAGCTCTTTCTGGTGGCCGTGGCCCTGGGCCTGTTCTCGGCCGGGCGGTTTTACCTGGTCAGCTGGCTGGGCGAGCGGGTGACTGCCGACCTGCGCAGCGCGGTCTACGGCCATGTGCTCGAGCAAAGCCCGGAGTTTTTTGAGCGCACTCCCAGTGGCGAGGTGCTCTCGCGCCTGACCACCGACACCACCTTGGTGCAGACGGTGGTCGGTTCGTCCTTGAGCATGGGCCTGCGCAATGGGGTGATGGGCCTGGGCGCGCTCCTGATGCTGATCTGGACCAACCCCTGGGTGATGGTGCAGGTGATCGGGGTCTTGCTGCTGGTGGTCATTCCCACGGTGCGTTTTGGCCGCCGGGTGCGCAAGCTCTCTCGCGCCAGCCAGGACCGGGTGGCCGACTCCAGTGCGATTGCCGCCGAAGTGCTCAACGCCATCCCGGTGGTCCAAAGCTACAGCGCCGAAAGCCGCGAGGCCCAGCGCTTTGCCCGGGCCACCGACCAGGCGTTTGACACCGCGGTCAAACGCACCCGGGCGCGCTCGGTGCTGGTGGCCTTCATCATCATCGCCAGCTCAGCGGCGCTGCTGTGGGGCCTGTACCAGGGTACGCAGTCGGTGCTGCGCGGCGAGATCACCCCCGGCCATCTGGGCCAAACGGTGATGTACGTCATCATTCTTGCGGGCGCCTTCGCGGTGCTCGGCGAGGTCTACGGCGACCTGCTGCGCGCCGCTGGCGCCACCGAGCGCCTGATGGAGCTGCTGGGCAGCCGCTCCAGCATTGCCTCGCCCGCTGTGCCACTGGCGCCACCGCTGCCCGCCGCCGGCAGCGCGGTGCACTTTGAGGCCATCGAGTTCCATTACCCCTCCCGGCCCAGCCAGCCGGCGCTCAGCGGCTTTGAGCTGCAAATTGAACCGGGCGAGACGGTGGCCTTGGTCGGGCCCAGCGGCGCCGGCAAGACCACGGTGTTTTCGCTGCTGCTGCGTTTTTACGAACCGCAGTCGGGCCGCATCGTGCTCGACGGCACGCCGATCGGGCAGCTGAGCCTGCAAGGCCTGCGCGATCGCATCGCCATCGTGCCGCAAGACCCAGTGATCTTCTCCAGCAGCGCTTTGGAAAACATACGCTACGGCAGGCCGCAGGCCAGCGATGCCGAGGTGCGCGCTGCCGCACGGGCGGCCTTTGCCGACGAGTTCATCGAGGGTCTGCCCGAAGGCTACGACACCTTTCTGGGTGAGCGCGGCGTGCGCCTGTCGGGCGGGCAGCGACAGCGCATCGCGATTGCACGGGCGCTGCTGAAAAATCCGCCGCTGATGCTGCTCGACGAGGCCACCTCGGCCCTGGACGCGCAAAGCGAGCGCATGGTGCAGGCCGCGCTCGACAGCGCCATGCAGGGCCGCACCACCCTGGTCATCGCCCACAGGCTGGCCACGGTACAACGGGCCGACCGCATTGTGGTGCTCGACAAGGGCCGCATCGTCGAGCAAGGCACGCATGAACAATTGGTGAGCCAAGGCGGCTTGTACGCTCGCTTGGCGGCTCTGCAATTTAACGCTTAGAAAACATCTAAGTCCTGCAAGAGCGTCCATGCGCGGCTTGCATGGATCAAGGCGAAATCTGACTTGGACGGGCGCATCGACACCGCCTAAGCTTGAGGCTCCTTTATTCCCACAAGGAAGTCCCATGAGCCTAGCGCTTGAGCCGGTCGCAAACATCGACCTGCCCGTACACAACCCACTGTCCTACCTCAAGGCCGACGATCTCGGTCCCTGGGGTCAATACCTCGAACAGGTTGACCGCGTCCTCCCCCATCTGGGGCGCCTCTCTCGCTGGGCTGAAACCCTGCGGCGGCCCAAGCGTATTCTGATCGTCGACGTGCCCATCGAACTCGACAATGGTCAGGTCGCCCACTTCGAGGGCTACCGGGTCCAGCACAACGTGTCGCGCGGCCCGGGCAAGGGCGGCGTGCGTTTTCACCAGGATGTGACACTGTCCGAAGTGATGGCGCTGGCCGCCTGGATGTCGATCAAAAACGCCGCTGTCAACGTGCCCTACGGCGGAGCCAAGGGCGGCATACGGGTCGATCCACGCACCCTCTCGCGCGGCGAACTCGAGCGCATGACCCGTCGCTACACCAGCGAGATCGGCTTTGTCATCGGACCGAATCAGGACATCCCAGCACCCGATGTCAACACCAACGAGCAGACCATGGCCTGGATGATGGACACCTACTCCATGAATGTGGGGGCCACCACCACCGGGGTGGTGACTGGCAAGCCGGTCGACCTTGGCGGCTCGCTGGGCCGGCGCGAGGCCACCGGACGCGGCGTCTACACCGTCGGCCAGCTCGCCGCGCAACATCTGGGCCTGGACCTCTCCGGCGCTCGGGTGGCCGTTCAGGGCATGGGTAACGTGGGCGCGGTAGCCGCCCGGCTCTTCGCACAGGCCGGAGCGCGCGTGGTCGCGGTGCAGGACCACACCGGCAGTCTGTATCGGGAGGCGGGGCTCGATCTTGAGGCTCTGCTCGCTCACAGCGCACGCCACGGCGGTGTGGCCGGCTTTGAGCAGGCCGAGCCCCTGACCCTGGAGGCTTTCTGGGATGTCGAGTCGGACATTCTGATTCCAGCAGCCCTGGAGCATCAAATCACCGCCGAGCGGGCCCTGAGGCTGCGCACGCGCCTCATCCTGGAGGGTGCCAACGGCCCGACCACCCCAGCGGCCGACGACATCCTGGCCGAGCGCAACATCCTGGTGGTGCCCGACGTGATTGCCAATGCAGGCGGGGTGACGGTGAGCTATTTCGAATGGGTGCAGGACTTCTCCAGCTTCTTCTGGGACGAGGACGAGATCAACCGCCGGCTGGTGCGGGTGATGACCGAGGCCTTCAATGCGGTTTGGGAGATCTCCCGAGAGCGCCGAGTCAGCCTGCGTACCGCCGCCTTCATCGTGGCCTGCCGGCGCATCCTGCACACCCGGGAGTTGCGGGGTTTGTATCCCTGAGGCAGGAGCAGAACCAGACCGGGTGGTCTTTGGGTAACAATGTGTGGCAAATTCATTCGTCACCAGGAGACAAGATGCTTTTCCCCACCACCATTGTTGGCAGCTACCCCCAGCCCGACTGGCTGATCGACCGCGTCAAGCTGGCCGGACGCTTTCCGCCCAGGGTGCGGGCCAAGGAACTGTGGCGGGTGGCTGAACCCCATCTTCAGCAAGCCATGGACGATGCCACGGTGCTGGCCATCAAGGCCCAGGAAGATGCAGGGCTGGACATCATCACCGACGGCGAGATCCGGCGCGAGAGCTATTCCAACCGCATCGCCACCGCCCTCGAAGGAGTGGACATCGACAACCCCGGTACTGCGCTCGACCGCTCGGGCCACCCCAACCCGGTGCCCCGGATCGTGGGCAAGGTCAAGCGGGTGCGCCCGATCGAGGTGGAAGACCTGCTGTTCTTGAAGAAACACACCGCGCGCCAGGTCAAGATCACGGTTCCCGGCCCCTTCACCATGCTGCAGCAAGCGCAAAACGATTTTTACGCCTCCGAGGAAGAAGCCGCCATGGACTACGCGGTGGCCATCAACGAGGAAATCAAGGACCTGTTTGCCCACGGAGCCGACGTGGTGCAGGTCGATGAGCCCTACATGCAAGCCCGGCCCGAGAAAGCACGGCAGTACGGGATCCGGGCACTCAATCGGGCCCTGGAAGGTGTGACCGGTACCACCGCAGTGCACATCTGCTTTGGCTATGCCGCCATCATTCACGCCCGGCCCAATGGCTACAACTTCCTGCCTGAGCTGGCCAACTGCAGTTGCCAGCAGATCTCGATCGAAACAGCGCAGTCCAACCTCGACTGCTCAGTGCTTCAAAGCCTGCCGGGCAAGCAGATCATGGTCGGCTGCCTGAACTTGGAAGATATGTCCATTGAATCGCCGGTGGTGGTGGCTGCGCGCGTCAAGCGAGCGCTGCAATACATCAAGCCCGAGCAGGTGATTCTGGCGCCCGACTGCGGCATGAAGTACCTGCCGCGCGAAGTGGCCGACGGCAAACTGCGCGCCATGGCAGAGGCAGCCAGGATTTTGCGCGCCGAGTACGGCCGATGAACCACGAACGGCTTTAAGCCGCCGCTGGATTCGAGGGCTCAATTTGTCCAGAGCACCCTACCACTACTGCAGGGGTTCCTTGAGCGCATCCGGCAAGATCAAGGGCATCACAGAGATGCCCTCTTCGAGCAACTCCGCGGCCTCCTGGGCCGTGGTTTGCCCGCGAATGCCCCGCTCCTGCTCTTGGCCGTAATGCATCTGCCGAGCGACATCTGCAAATCGGTCGCCCACGTCTTCGGTGTTGGCCATGATCTGACGCATTGCCTTGAGCCAAAGCGCCTGCATTTGGGGGCCGGCCATCGCTGCCGTCACTTCGCCCGAGGGCGCCGCCGGCCGGGCCGGCTCGGGCGCAGCAGCGCCCAGGTTCAGCCGCGGCGCACTGAGCTGCTTTGCAATCTGGGCATCGCCGCACACCGGACAGGTCACCAGACCACGCCCAAGTTGAGACTGAAAATCATCTTCGCTGGCGAACCACCCCTCGAACACATGCTCGTGCGCACATTTGAGGTCCAAGACTTTCATCACTTAATTATCCCGCCATCCCGGTCGGGTGTGCTGACAAGGGACTTTACACGGGTCCCAAGGCGACCCACGCGCCTCAAGCCGGCTGCCAATCCAGCGACCAAGCACCCGAACTGACGTTTTGCGCCCACAACAGACAAAACAGTGTTTTGGCATCGCTCAACTGCCCAAGTCGGGCCCAGTCGAGCATTTGATCAAGACTGGCGCTAAACACATCCAAGAATTCACCCTCGTCGAGTCGACGCTCGCCGGCTTCGAGTTGCCGCGCAAAAAAAACATGAATGACTTCGGTCGAGTAGGCAATGGCCAGATGAACCGGGCCGGCATAAGCCCATTGCCGGGCGCGGTAGCCGGTTTCTTCCTGCAACTCGCGCTGGGCACACAGCAGTGGCACCTCCCCCGCATTGAGTTTGCCAGCAGGAAATTCGGTGAATGCGCGCGCAAGGGGGTGGCGCCACTGGCGCTCGAGGACGTAATGGCCGTCTGGCAGTTGCGCAACCACCACCACAGCGCCCGGATGAAGCACATACTCCCGCGTCGCCACTGCGCCGTCGGGCAACCGCACCTGATCGCGCACCGCGTGCAAGAAACTGCCCCTGAGCAGTTCCTCACTCGAGAGGGTTTGCTCGCGCAGATGTTCGTCCGGGGGCGCCGCGCACGATTC
>JAJTGH010000092.1:0-8271 GCA_021299555.1 Comamonadaceae bacterium | reverse complement strand
CGCCTGTACATGTAACGGTAAACCAAGCCGGGAAAACCCAGCGTCAGGAAAAGGCTGGCCGTCACGGCGTAAAACTCCCAGCCTTGGGAAGCGATCTGCCCGATGCTCTGCTCGAGAAACAAGGCCACAAGCCCCACCAAGAAATACAGCAACACCATCTCCAGCAGTCGCCAGGCCAACCCCTTGGTGCCCGCCATGCGCCGCACCAAAAACAAGCGGTTGCTCAGAAATGGCAGATTGGCCGAAACAAAAGCCAGCGAGATGACGATCCAGGCCAGGGTCGATGAGGTCATGGAACGGCTGAAACCTCTTCAGGAGCCCAGGGACTTGAGCACACTGCCCATCGACTGCGAGCACAAGGTCATCAGGCCACCCGGCAGCAAACCAAGCAGGAGAACAAGAGCCCCATTGAGTGTCAAAACGACCCGAACATCGCTGTCCGCATCAATGGCCGCCGGCACATGGGCGGGTACCGGATCAAAGTACATAACCTTGACCACCCTCAAATAATAGAACGCGCCAACCAAGGACACCATCACGGCAAACAGTGCCAGATACAAATACTCGTTGCCCTGTGCCGACAGCAGTGCATCAATCACAGAAAGCTTGGCATAAAAGCCAACCAGAGGAGGCACACCCGCCAGTGAGAACATGCCCACAGCCATAACGCCCGCATAAAGCGGACTGCGCTGATTCAAACCTGCGAGATCCGAAATCTCCTCGGATTCAAATCCTTCACGGGCCAACAGCATGATCACACCAAAGACCGCCAGGGTGGTCAACACATAGGTGATCACATAGAACATGGCCGCGCCATACGCAGACTGCGCGTTGAGTTTGTCACCGCCCACAACACCGGCGAGCATGGCGAGCAGCAAAAAGCCCATCTGGGCGATGGTGGAAAACGCCAGCATGCGCTTGAGATTGGTTTGGGCCACCGCAGCCAAATTTCCCACCAGCAAAGATCCAACGGCCAGCACACCGAGCATCTGCTGCCAGTCTATGGCCAGCGGCAACAGGCCCTGCACCAAAATACGGATCACGATGGCAAAGGCAGCCAACTGAGGTGCCGCACCGATGGCCAAGGTCACGGCCGTGGGTGCGCCGTGATAGACATCGGGCAACCACATGTGAAAAGGCACGGCACCGATTTTGAAGGCCAATCCCGCAACCACAAAGACCAGCCCAAACACCAGCACCTGGTGCTTGACCTCCCGGCTGGCGATGGCCTTGAACACCTCAGAGACATCCAGACTGCCCGTGGCGCCATAAATCATGGACAGGCCATAGAGCAAAAAGCCAGATGCCAGGGCGCCGAGCACGAAGTACTTCATGGCCGCCTCGGTGGAATTTGCATGGTCGCGGCGCAGCGCAACCATGGCGTAACTCGAGAGCGTCATCAACTCCAGCCCCATGTAGAGCACCAGAAAATGATGGCCCGAGATCATGAGGAAGGCACCGAGCAAGGAGGTCAAGCCCAGCGTAAAAAACTCACCGCCTCTGAGCATGTCACGGTCGGCAGCATAAGGCCGGCCGTAGACCACCGTAGCCATGAGGGCCAAGGCAGCAAAGCATTTGAGCCAATTGCCCATGGGCTCACTGACCACCATCTTGCCAAAACCATAGACGGTTTCGCCGGCAAGTGCGTGCGATCCGGTGACGATCGCAACCCAAGCCAGGGTCAGCAGCGTGAGCACATAGGTCAAGCCCCGACGCGGGCTGCTCACGCCCAGGTCAACGATGGCGATCACGCAGGCCATCACCAGCAAAATGATTTCCGGGTAGACCACGAACCAGCTGAGTGTGTCAATCATGGGAAAGCTCTGAATTGTTTTCTCGGAGTGCGGGTCAGTTCAACTTGGACAGGGCCACGTGCTTGAGCAGGTCGGCCACTGAAACATCCATCACGTCGGTAAAGGGCTTGGGAAATATGCCCATGTAGAGCACCGCTGCAGCCAGCAAGGAGAGCATGAGGAATTCGCGGGCATTGATGTCACTGAGGTTCTTCACATCGTCATTGGCCACCTCGCCCAGGTAGACCCGCTTGAACATCCACAGCGTATATGCCGCACCAAAAATCAGGGCGGTAGCGGCTGCCAGACCGATCCAGAAGTTGTACTTGACCGCGCCCAAAATCACCATCCACTCGCCCACAAAACCCGCAGTACCTGGCAAGCCGCAATTGGCCATCGCAAAGAGCAAGGCGAATGCCGCAAACCTGGGCATGGTGTTGATCACCCCACCATAGCTGGCGATCTCGCGCGAGTGCACCCTGTCGTACAACACCCCAATGCTCAAGAACATGGCGCCCGAAACAAAGCCGTGGGCGATCATTTGCACCAGAGCGCCAGCAACACCCAGATCATTGAAAATGAAAAAGCCCAAGGTCACGAACCCCATGTGCGCCACCGACGAGTAGGCCACCAGCTTTTTCATATCCTGCTGCACCATGGCAACCAGCCCCACATAGATCACCGCGATCAGCGACAGGGCAATCATCAGCCAGGCCCATTCGCGAGACGCATCTGGAGCAATGGGCATGGAAAAGCGCAGAAAACCATAGGCGCCAAGCTTGAGCATGATGGCCGCCAGCACGGCCGATCCACCCGTGGGGGCTTCCACGTGCACGTCGGGCAACCAGGTGTGCACCGGCCACATGGGCACCTTGACCGCAAAGGCCGCAAAAAAGGCAAAAAACAACAAGGTTTGGGCGGTCATGCCCAAGGGCAGCTTGTGCCAGGCAGCCAGGTCAAAACTGCCGCCCGACTTGTTGTACAGATAGACCAACGCCACCAGCATAAGCAAGGAGCCCAGCAGTGTGTACAGGAAGAACTTGAAGGCGGCGTAAATCTTGTTCGGTCCCCCCCAGATACCAATGATCAAGTACATCGGTATCAGGGTCGCCTCAAAAAAGACAAAGAACAGCATCGCATCGAGCGCACTGAACACTCCAATCATCAGCCCAGACAAAATGAGAAAGGCACCCATGTACTGGTTGACGCGTTGCTCAATCACCTGCCAGCCGGCGATGACCACAATCACCGTGATGAAGGCAGTCAGCGGCACGAACCAAAAGGAGATGCCATCAAGGCCCAGGTGGTAATGCACGTTGAAGTGCGGGATCCATGATGCCTTCTCAACAAACTGCATCGCGCTGGTGTTTTGCTGGAACTGCGAGTACAAGGGCAAGGTCAACAGCAAGCCAATGAAAGCGCCCATCAGGGCCAATGCGCGCACCGCCTTGACGTGCTCATCACGGCCTAGGGCCAGCAAGACCATTCCAAAAACAATCGGCGTCCAGATCGCCAGGCTCAGCAAACCCATGTGTACCCTCTTTTATTTATTGAGCCAGACGAACCATGTCATCAGCACGAAAATGCCGACGATCATGGCCAGTGCGTAGTGATAAATGAAGCCCGACTGCAACTGGCGCACCGAGGCCGAAACCCAGCCGATCAACCGCCATGAGCCGTTGACCACAGCCCCATCGATCACGGCCTGGTCGCCGCCCTTCCACAGCCCGACACCCAGGGCACGCGCCGCACGGGCCAGTATGTTTTCATTGAACCAGTCCATGTAGTACTTGTTCTCAAGGACAACAACCACCGGCCGCAAAGCCCGACCTATCGCGGCAGGTACGGCTGGATTGATCAGATAGAAGTACCAGGCCACAACCACCCCTGCGAGCGCAAGCCAGAACGGCGCCGTCGACAGCGCATGGCTGGCCATGGCCATGGGCCCATGAAAGAGCTTGGTCAGCTCGGCCATGGCAGGATGTAACTGGGCATTGACCGTGATCGCACCTTTGAAAAAGTCGCCAAAAAGCATTGGGGCGATGGTGTAGTAGCCAATAAAGACCGAGGGGATGGCCAGCAGCACCAGCGGCAATGTGACCACCCAGGGCGATTCATGGGGCTTTGCACCGTGACCCTCATGACCATCGTGGTGGGCATGGGGATCTTGGTCATAGCGTTCCTTGCCGTGAAAGACCAGGAAGTACATCCGGAAGGAATAAAAAGCCGTCACAAACACCCCGGCGAGCACGGCGAAATGGGCAAAACCTGCGGCTGGCAGGGAACTGAAATGAACCGCTTCGATGATGCTGTCCTTGGAATAGAAGCCCGAAAACAACGGCGTTCCGATCAGCGCCAATGAGCCCAGCAGCGAAGTGATCCAGGTGATCGGCATGTACTTGCGCAGACCACCCATCCAGCGTATGTCCTGGTTGTGGTGCACACCCATGATGACCGAACCCGCTCCAAGGAACAGCAGCGCCTTGAAAAACGCATGGGTCATCAGATGGAAAACTGCTACCGAATAGGCCGATGCGCCCAGGGCGACCGTCATGTAGCCAAGCTGAGAGAGGGTTGAATACGCAACCACCCGCTTGATGTCGTTTTGGATGATGCCCAGAAAACCCATGAACAGCGCCGTGATGGCGCCGATGACCAAAATGAAATTGAGCGCAGTGGCCGACAGCTCATACAACGGCGACATCCGGGCGACCATGAAGATGCCTGCGGTCACCATGGTGGCCGCGTGAATCAGCGCCGAGATCGGGGTTGGACCTTCCATCGAATCGGGCAGCCAAACATGCAGGGGGAACTGCGCCGACTTGCCCATGGCACCGATGAACAGGCAGATGCAGATGACGGTCATCAGCATCCAGTCACTGCCCGGAAACTTCAAGGCAGCCAACTCATTGCCCTTGGCAAAGACTTCCCCATAGTTCAGAGAGCCGGCGTACGCGGCGATCAAACCGATGCCCAAGATGAAGCCGAAATCACCCACACGGTTGACCAGAAAGGCTTTCATGTTGGCAAAAATGGCTGTGGGCTTGTTGAACCAAAAGCCGATGAGCAGGTACGAAACCAAACCAACGGCTTCCCAGCCGAAGAACAGTTGCAGCATGTTGTTGCTCATGACGAGCATCAGCATGGAAAAAGTAAACAGCGAGATGTATGCGAAGAACCGGTTGTAGCCCTTGTCTTCGTGCATGTAGCCGATGGTGTAGATGTGCACCATCAGTGAGACAAAGGTGACCACAACCATCATCATGGCCGTCAGGCCATCGATCAAAAAGCCCACCTCCATTTTCAGCCCGCCAACGACCATCCAGGTGTAGAGCGTTTCATTGAAGTGGGCGCCATCGAAGGCAACGCTCTTGAGCGTCATGGCCGAAATAACGAAAGCCACCAGCACGCCCAGGATGGTCAGGCTGTGACTCAAAGTACGACCGATGCGGTTGCCACCAAGGGCCGTTCCGAAAACACCGGCCAGCAAAGAGCCGACCAACGGCGCCATGGGGACGGCCAACAAGGTGGAGGCGTTAAGCGTTTGACTCATCGTGTTCTTCTCATGCGCGGGTAGGTCAAGGGGCCTTGCGAGACGTCAGCCTTTGAGGGCGTTGAGTTCGTCCACATTGATGCTGGACTTGTTGCGAAACAGCAGCACCAAAATGGCCAGGCCGATGGCCGACTCCGCGGCAGCGACCGTGAGGATGAAGAAAACAAAAACCTGCCCAGCCATATCGCCCAGGTAGTGAGAGAAGGCCACAAAATTCATGTTGACAGCCAACAGCATGAGTTCAATGGCCATGAGCAGAACGATCAAGTTCTTGCGATTGAGGAAAATGCCGATCAAAGACAACGCGAACAGCAAGCCACCGAGCGTCAGGAAATGTCCCAGGGAAATCATGCCTTGCCCTCCTCGGCGCCTGGCGCTGGCTCGGGCGCAGGGGCCACCGAGCTCGGATTGATCTTGAGCAAGCGCACGCGCTCGTTTCTCTTGACCCGAACCTGCAAGGACGGATCGATGGCCTTGGAATCCTTGCGCTCACGCAAGGTCAGTGCAATCGCTGCAATGATGGCCACCAGCAACAAGGCGGCAGCGGCCTGCAGGGGCAAGAGGTACTGGCTGTACAGCACCTTGCCCAGCTCTTTGGTGTTTGAATAATCAGCGGCTGCCTGACTGGCCGCAGCAGCCGCAGGCGGGGCTGTGACGCGAAAGCCACCCATGAGCACGGCGGCCATCTCCAGGGCAATCACGGCGCCCATGAAGGCAGCCAATGGAAAGTGCCTCCAAAAACCCTTGCGCATGCTGTCGATGTTGATGTCGAGCATCATCACCACGAAAAGGAACAGCACCATCACGGCACCCACATAAACGAGCACCAGGGTGATGGCCAGGAACTCGGCCTTGAGCATGAGCCACAGGGCCGAGGCCTGAAAGAAGGCCAGCACCAGAAACAAGGCCGCATGGACCGGGTTGCGGGCCGTGATCACGCGAAAGGCTGCGAACAACAGCACCGCGGAAAAGGCGTAAAAAAGGGCAGATTGGACGTCCATGGTTCTGGCTTCTTTCTGTCACCCTCGGTTTTGGACGAGCGGTGGGCAGGCGTTCCTCGGTGTTGTTTTGGTTCAGCGGATCAATGCAGGAAGGTCAACGGTATTTGGCATCTGCCGCTTTGTTGGCAGCGATCTCGGCCTCGTAGCGGTCGCCGACAGCGAGCAGCATCTCTTTGGTGAAGTACAGGTCGCCCCGCTTTTCACCGTGGTACTCAAGAATATGGGTCTCGACAATGGAGTCAACCGGACAGCTTTCTTCGCAAAAGCCACAAAAAATGCATTTGGTCAGGTCGATGTCATAGCGCGTGGTTCGACGGCTGCCATCGTCACGCACATCGGACTCGATGGTAATCGCCAGGGCCGGGCAGACAGCCTCGCACAGCTTGCAGGCGATGCATCGCTCCTCACCGTTTTCGTAACGACGCAGTGCATGCAGGCCGCGAAAACGCGGCGACAGCGGTGTCTTTTCTTCCGGAAACTGCACCGTGATCTTTCGACTGAACATGTACTTGCCAGTCAGCGCCATGCCTTTGAACAACTCGGTGAGCATGAAGCTCGATAGGAAGTCCTTCAGGGAGAAGGACGAAGGGCGAGAGATCGTCTCTGTGCTCATGACTTACTTCCAGATGTTGAGAGGGGTGTGCATCCAGATGGCCACCACCACCAACCAAACCAGCGTGACCGGGATGAAAATCTTCCAGCCCAGACGCATGATCTGGTCGTAGCGAAAACGTGGAAAGGTGGCCCGTACCCAGAGGAACATCGTCACCACCACAAAGGTTTTGAGTCCCAGCCAGATCCATCCAGGAATCCACGACAGGGCTTCAACAGGTGGCAGCCAGCCACCCAGGAACATGATCACGCACAGCACGGACACCAAAATCATGTTGGCGTATTCAGCCAGGAAGAACATGGCAAAGGCCATGCCCGAGTACTCGACCATGTGACCGGCAACGATCTCAGACTCGCCCTCAACCACATCAAAGGGATGGCGGTTGGTTTCGGCCAGGCCGGCGATGAAATAAACCAGGAAGATGGGCAGCAGTGGCAGCCAATTCCAGGACAGGAAGTTCAGGCCCATATCGGTGCCCATGCCCTTGCCCTGACCCATGACGATGTCGGTCATGTTCAAGCTGGCCGAGACCATGAGCACAACCACCAGGCAAAAACCCATGGCGATCTCATAGCTGACCATCTGGGCGGAAGCACGCAGCGCGCCCAGAAATGCGTACTTGGAATTGGACGCCCAACCGGCAATGATGACCCCATAGACCTCCAGCGAGGTGATGGCCATAAGAAACAAAAGACCGGCATTGATATTGGCCAGCGCCACTTCAGGACCGAAAGGGACCACTGCCCAGGCGGCCAGGGCCGGCATGATGGTCATGATGGGGCCGAGCACAAACAGGCCTTTGCTGGCGGCCGTCGGCATGATGATCTCTTTGGTCAGCAGCTTGAGCGCATCTGCAATCGGCTGCAACAAGCCACCCGGGCCGACCCGATTCGGCCCAAGGCGCACCTGCGTGAACCCAATGGCCTTGCGCTCCCACAAGGTCAGATACGCCACGCAGCCCATCAGGGGCAAGAGCACCGCCACAATCTTCATCAGGGTCCAGACCACAGGCCACAGGGCGGTCCCCAGCAAGCCCTGCCCGGCCAGGTACAGGCTATCTATCATGCGCTCACCTCTTCCTGTTGCTGTGCGCGGATCGGCGCCAGGGCGTCGGCCGTCAATTGCAGAGAAGGCGAGCGGCGCACGATCGGGTCAAGTTGGTAGATGGATGCGGTCGCCGGCTCACCCACCGCAGCGCCGGAACTGTCGGCCACGTAGGAGGCCGCGTTGCTCAGTTGCTCGCTCGGCACGAAGCGAGCGCCCCCGCCTTCCTGAGGGCCGATGGCCTGCGCCAAGACGTCGGCCGTCGAT
>JAJTGH010000091.1:9619-10979 GCA_021299555.1 Comamonadaceae bacterium | reverse complement strand
TTTCGGCTGCGCTGGTCGCGGTTGACCAGTCGCACATACATGCTGGCGTATATCTTCCCCTGCGCATTGCCGCTGTTGATCGTGGTGACGGTATAGCGCACCTCCGGGAATTCCCGCGCGATCGCGTCGACCTGCTTGGCCTTGGCCTCGGTGGCCTCCAGAGACGAACCCACTGGGGTGTAGAAGTTGACGTTGGTTTCGGAGAAGTCGGCCTTGGGAACGAACTCGGTCCCCAGCAAGGGAACCATAAAAATGCTGCCCACAAAGACGGCCACGGCCATGGCCACGGTCGTGAGCCTGTGAAGCAATGACCAACGCAGGATGGCCTGGTAAGCATCAGCCATCCGGTCTGTCGCTCGGTCGAACCAGCCGGTGACGCGCCCGATGCTGCGGTCGTAGAGGCTGCGACCCGGTGGCTTGCCATGGGCGTCTATGGCCGGATCGTGCCAGATCGAGGAAAGCATGGGGTCGAGCGTGAAGCTCACGAACATGGAGATCAGGACTGCCGCCACAATGGTGATGCCAAACTCATGAAAAAACTTGCCGATGATGCCGCCCATGAATCCGATGGGCAGGAACACGGCCACGATGGAAAACGTGGTGGCCAACACCGCCAGCCCGATTTCCTGTGTGCCTTCCATCGACGCCTGATAGGCGCTTTTGCCCATCTGCACATGGCGCACAATGTTTTCACGCACCACGATCGCGTCGTCGATCAGAAGGCCGACGCAAAGGCTCAGCGCCATCAGGGTCACCATGTTGATGGTGAATCCGAAGGCATACATGAACAGGAAAGTGCCTATGATGGAAATGGGCAGCGTCAACCCGGTGATAACGGTCGATCGCCATGAATTGAGAAAAAGAAATACGATCAAAACCGTCAGGAAGGCCCCCTCGATCAGGGTGCGACGCACGTTGTCCACCGCCACCCGGATCGGGCGCGAAGCGTCGACCACTGGTTCGAGCCGAACGCCGGCGGGCACAAGCGAGCCGATTTCAGCCAGGGTTTTGTTCAGCCCGTTGACCACGTCGATGGTGTTCTCGTCTTGCGCTTTTTGCACATTGAGCAGCAGCGTGCGTTGCCCGTTGCGCAGCGCCAGGGTCTCGGTTTCCTGTGCGCCGTCCTTGATCTCGGCCACTTGCCCCAAAGTGATCGCCGTACCGGCGCGTCGCGCGACGATCAATTTGGAGAAGTCCTCGGGCCGCTGCACCCGGGCTTCTATCTTGACTGTGCGCTCCTGGGTCAATGAGCGCACTGCGCCCAGTGGCAGGTCCTGGTTTTCGCTGCGCACCGCAGCAGCGACCTGATCGGCGGTGACCCCAAGCGCCTCCATGGCCTGCGGTTTGAGATAGAGGTTGA
>JAJTGH010000091.1:0-9567 GCA_021299555.1 Comamonadaceae bacterium | reverse complement strand
AGGTTGATCTCGCGGCGCGAGGCCCCCACCAGGGTGACCGAGCCGACACCACGTACGTTCTCGAGCCGTTTTTTCAGCACCTGGTCGGCCCAGTTGGTCAGTTCCACCGGATCGATAGGCTGGCCAGTGCTTGCCGATGGGTCTGGCGGCACCACGGCCACCCCCCAGACGGCCCGGCTGGCAGGATCGAAACGCAAAACGCGTGGCTCCTTGACCTCGGTGCGCAGCGTGGGCCGGATCGCAGCGACTTTTTCCCGCACGTCTTCCGCTGCCTTGCGGCCGTCAATATGCAACTGGAATTCCACCACTACCACCGCCACCGACTCGTAGCTGCGCGAGGTCAGTGCGTTGATGCCCGCGATGGAATTGACTGCTTCCTCGATTTTGCGGGTGACCTCGCTTTCGACAATTTCTGGAGAGGCACCGGGGTATTCGGTCGTGATGACCACAACCGGGAAGTCGATGTTGGGAAATTGGTCAACCCGCAAGCGCTGGTAGGAGAAAAGGCCGAGCACCACAATGGCCAGCATGACCATGGTGGCAAAGACCGGGTTGTGCAAGCTAACGCGAGTGAACCACATGGGTTGACCCTGTCGTGAGGGAGGTTGCTTGCATCAAGGCCTGGAGCCCGTTGGCGAGGGCATCACGGTCACGCGCGCGGACTGACCGGCCCGCAAAAGACCCACCGAGCCCCGCAGCACGGCAGTCCCCTGCGGCAGGTCGACGCCCACCATGAGCTCATCGCCCACAGTACCGCGCGGCCCTGTTTTGACGGGCTGCTGCACCACTTTGCCATCGCTGAGCAGTTGCACATAGGGCTGAGCCCGATCGGTGCGTATCGCCGACACGGGCACGGCCAGCATCCGGTTTGTTCCAGTGCCCAGGCTCCCCTGTGCGAACATGCCCTGGCGCAGTTTGCTGCCAGACTGGTTGTCGATGCTCAGATAGGCCACCACCGTTCGGCTGGCTGCCTGGGCGCTGGGGTTGATGCGCACCAAGCGCGCCTTGACCGCCTGCCCGCTGCCCTCGATTTGCAACTGTGCCGTCTGGCCCAGCTTGAGCGCGATTGAATCGGCTGCCGCCACACTGGCCTCTAGCTCCAACCGGCTGATGTCGACAATTTCCAAAATGCGTGCATCGATGGCCAGACGCTCACCGGGTTGGGCCAGGCGCTGCGCGACCTGCCCCGATATCGGCGCCAGCAGCGTGGTCTCGTCCAGACTTTTGCGGGCGACGTCGGCTGCTGCCAGGGCTGCCCGGTGGTTTGCTGCAGCCGCGCTCGGTATTCGGTCGGATCAATCTGTGCCAATGCCTGTCCTGCTTTGACCGAGTCACCTTCGCGCAACTTCAGCCCTTGTAATTCTCCGGCCACCCGCGCTTTGACCACCGCAAAGTTGACCGCTCGCAGGGTGCCGGAAACTGGCAGGCCCATGGACATGTCAACCGTTTGCACAGACACAAGATCGGTTGGAGCCAACTCCAAGATGCTCTCGGCCACAGGCGTTTGGACCGCGGGCGGCTTGCTTTTTTGAGCCAGCCGGACAGCCAGGAGCGCCGCAAGGAGTACCAAGCCGGCCGCAATGAGCAGCGCGAAAAGTTTGCGGCGCTTCATGGCAAGACCCCGACCGCAATGGGGCTGCGCAGGCCCTGAGCAACCGATGTTCTCGCGGTCAGATCAGGCTGTTTTTGCGGTCGGATCAATAGATCGATTTCCATAGGATCGCAGCCGTGGCGCGGGAGCGCTTGGCGCCGTGATGGCGGTGGGTAGTGGTGGGAAGTGGTGGGAAGTGGTGGGAATTCTAATGACCGTTGGTTCATCGCCCCGGTTTGTGCTGCTTTTTACCGTCATTTTTGGTTTTTCCGCGGCGCGCTGGTTGCGCACTCATCGGTTCAGACGCAGTGCCAGCCACTCACGCAAAACCCACTGGCTGGCCTGCAGGCCTTGCGTGGACGGCAGCCATTCGAGCAGGGGTCGGCTGCGCGGGAGCACGAACCCCATGGGCGCGGGCAGGACCTCGAACCCGACCCGTTCAAATTGCGACACGCTTCTGGGCATGTGCCAAGCGTGGGTGACCAGAGCGATTTTTTCAATGCCCTCGGGCTTCAAGAGCAAGCGCATGCGTTGTGCGTTTTCGGCGGTGTCGCGCGATTGTGCGTCCAGCCAGCGTATAACTTGCATGGTTTCGCTCGCCATTCGCACGGCCGTGCTGGCCTCGCTGGGGTGAGCATCGTCGCCGGCAGCAGCCCATCCAACGCCGCCCGCAAAGCCCAGGGCCAGGCCCGATTCGCGGGCGACCTTCAGGCCGTAGCGCAGCCGAGCCGAGGTGCTCGAGGCCGGTTGTGCTTGTCCGTACTCCGGTGCAAGTGGCAGCACGCCACCACCGAGCACCACAACCGCTTGAACGCCCTGGGCCCGCAAAGTTGCCAGCCGCTCGGGCTCGATGGCCCGGAACTGAGGCAAGATCGTGCCTGCCAGCATGACGGCCACGGCGTGGCAACTGAGCAGCCAGAGGCCGACTGCTGAAAAGAGCGCCAGCCCCAGACCGGGCCTGCGCCAGCGCTCACGCCATCGGCCGGGCCAAGCCAGCACGATGCCCAGCGCGACGCAGATCAGCAATCCTGCTGGCGGCATGAGCAAAGCCGTCAAGATGGGTTTGAGTTCCCCGGCGTTTATCATGGTGCGATTGTCGGCCATCCGCACGACCACGCGCGCCAGCCACGCGCGGTTTTCAGGCTGGCGCTAAAGTGTCTTGTGTGCAAGGCGAAGCAGTGGAAGGAGCTTGTTCATGAACGCAGAGCCATTGACGGCTTCCATCACCCTGGCGGGAGGCTGCTTCTGGTGCCTGGAGGCGGTGTTCTTGCGGGTACAGGGCGTGATTTCGGTGGAGTCGGGCTACAGCAATGGGCAGGTCGCCCGGCCCACTTACGAGGCTGTCTGCCAGGGCCTGACCGGTTGTGCGGAAGTGGTTCAGCTGCGTTTTGACCCGCAGCAAATCAGCTTGCAGGAAATTTTGGAGATCTTTTTCCTGATCCATGATCCGACCACGCTCAACCGCCAGGGACATGATGTCGGTACCCAGTACAGAAGCGCCATCTACCACCACAGCCAGGATCAGGCCGAGCAGGTACGGGCCTTTGTGGACCGCTTGCGTTCGGAGGCTGTGTATGACGATGCGATCGTGACCGAATTGCTGCCGCTGGCAAATTATTGGCCGGCCGAGGCCTACCACCAAAACTACTTCGCCCGCCATCCTTATCAAGGCTACTGCCAGCATGTGGTTGTCCCCAAAGTGGAGAAATTTCGCCGCACCTTCGCGCATCGCGTGCGCGAAGGTGCGCTTTGATCGGCTTGGGCCGACCCCATCGCGGCCAGGCCATGCCTGTATGGCCTTCGCTACAGTGCCTTGGGGTGGTGAATCGTGGGGGGCCTCACAATCTTGTCGATCGGGTGCCGGTTTTCAACGTCGGGCGCATCGGATGGGGTGTGTTCTTCGTGCTCAATGTCATGCTCTCCACGTGATCTTTTGGCCTCTTCGCGACGCGGCTGGTGAGGCGGCGGCAAATGAAGGTCTTTCATGGTGATGGCATCTCCTTGAATCTCATCGTCGGTGCAGGAATGGTGGAGCGGCTTCAGACAACCTGCAAAGGGCTTGTCGGATCAATCCGATGCTATTGATGCGGCGCTGCGATGGCCCCGTGCAAGCAGAGTCTGGCCGGTGGTGGCAAGATGCGGGCAGGTCAGGAGTGGGGCATCGGGTCGAGAAATTGCTCGGCAGCGCTTTGCGGTAAAAAAGGGATATGGGAATGGATCACAAGCTGGGCTCAAAGGCGCTTGGGCAGGCGCTCGATGGGCTGGGTGCGGAGCGCCTTCGGGGGATGCGCCGCGGCCTTGAAAAAGAAAGCTTGCGGGTTCGACCCGATGGGCATTTGGCGCTCACGCCCCACCCTTGGGCTCTGGGATCTGCACTCACGCACCCCAACATCACGACCGACTTTTCGGAGTCGCAGATCGAACTGATCACTGGGGCCCATGCCAACTCGGCCGACGTGCTGCAGGAACTCAGCCTGCTGCACCGCTTTACCTACGCGGTCTTGGCTCGACAAGGTGAAGAAATGCTGTGGGTATCGAGCATGCCATGCGGCTTGCCCACGGACGAGACCATACCGATTGCGCGTTATGGATCATCCAATGTTGGCCGAGCCAAAAGTGTCTATCGCATGGGGCTGAGTCACCGCTATGGCCGGCGCATGCAGACCATCTCTGGCATCCACTACAACTGGTCCTTGCCCGGGGTCAGCAGTGAGCAGTATTTCGCGCTGATACGCAATTTCCGCCGGCATGCGTTTTTGCTGCTTTACCTGTTTGGTGCCTCGCCGGCCGTGTGCTCGAGCTTTGTGGAAGGCCGACCCCATGAGCTCCAACCTTTGGCGGGCGCAACCATGCACATGCCCCATGGCACCAGCTTGCGCATGGGTCGGCTGGGCTATCAGAGCGATGCCCAGTCCTCGCTGGCTGTCAGCTACAACAGCCTGGAGGGCTATGCCGCCTCCTTGCACGATGCGCTGACCCGGCCTTACGCGCCTTACGAGGCAGTTGGTGTGCGTAACCCGGGCGGCGACTACAGCCAGTTGTCGACCACTTTGCTGCAGATTGAAAATGAGTTCTACGGCACCATTCGACCCAAGCGCACCATCTTCCCTGGTGAAAGGCCCTTGCATGCCTTGCGCGAGCGGGGCGTGGAATATGTTGAAGTGCGGCTGATGGATCTCGATCCATTTGAGCCCTTGGGCATTGCACAGCCCACCATGCGCTTTCTCGATGTGTTTTTGTTGCACTGCCTGCTCAGTCCGAGTCCACCGGACTCGACCGAAGAAATTGCTGCCCTTGGGCGCAATCAGCATCGCACGGCCGCTCGGGGCCGTGAGCCTGGGCTTGCGCTCGAGCGCGACGGTTCGCAGATCGCCTTGGTCGATTGGGGCGGGGCGCTGCTGCAAGACTTCAGGTCCATTGCCCAGCGCTTGGACCAAGACCTGCGTGGGTCCCAGCAGGAGGGGGCGCACATCCAAGCCGTGGAACAGGCTGTGCAAGCCATGAAACGGCCCGAGGATTTGCCTTCTGCGCGTGTCTTGCGAGCGTTGACGCGGGATCATGGCGGCTCCTTCACTGCCTTTGCCCGCAGCCGTTCGGCCCAGACCCGCCAGTATTTCTTGGGGCAGACGCTGCCCGATGCCGAGGAAGCAAGACTGCGGGACCTGTCGGCTCAGTCGGTGCAGGAGCAGCAACGCATCGAGTCGCTCGACACTTTGCCGTTCGAGATTTACCGGCAGCAGTACATCTCGCCCGAGCGCCTGGGGCGAGCCAAAGCCGCGGTGCTTTGAGGCGAGGTGGGTATGGCGATTCAGTGGTTTCCCGGGCACATGCACCTGACGCGTCAGGCAATCGCCGAGCGCATCGAAGACATTGACGTGGTCATTGAATTGCTCGATGCGCGTTTGCCAGGCTCCAGCGCCAACCCCTTGCTCGCTCAATTGACCCGCCGCAAACCCGCACTCAAGATCCTCAACAAGCAGGATTTGGCCGATACGCAGCGCACTCGGGAGTGGCTGGCGCACTACAACGCTCAGCCCGCGACCCGGGCGATTGCGCTTGATGCGAACCAGGCCGCGGCGGCCCGACGCCTGATCCAGGCCTGCCGAGAATTGGCCCCGAGTCGGGTCGGCATGGCGCGACCCATGCGGGTGCTCATTTGCGGCATTCCCAACGTCGGCAAGTCGACCTTGATCAACACCCTGGTGGGCAAACGTGCGGCCCGCACCGGGGATGAGGCGGGCATCACCCGCATCGAGCAGCGCATCGTGCTGGAGGACGATTTTTATTTGTGGGACACGCCGGGGGTTTTGTGGCCTCGCATCATCGTCGCGCAAAGTGGCTATCACCTGGCCGCCAGCGGTGCCATTGGGCGCAACGCTTTCGACGAGCATGAGGTGGCCCTTGAATTGTTGGCTGTACTGCTGCGCGCCTATCCTGTGTCGCTGGCCCAGCGCTACCAGATTGAAATCGATGGCCTGAATGAAGAGGCGGTGCTTGCTGCCATCGCCCGTCGCAGAGGCGCTGTGGCTGCCAGGGGTCAACTCAATTTGCACAAAGCCTCGGAGGCATTGATTCATGATTTTCGATGCGGTGGTATCGGCCGCATCACCTTGGAGACGCCGCAGGAGTTTGCCCTGTGGCTTGAGCAGGGAAAGGTTCTCGACGCCAACCGTCAAGCCCGCAAGGAGCAATTGGTGCAAGAGCGCATGATTTCGCTACCCCGCAAGCGGTCCGTTCCCCGGCGCCCGAGCGGACCTTGATTGAGTCTGCCGGACTGCATTCGCGCTGCGCTCCACGCAGCTTCCCGTTAAGATTTGTTGGCAAAGACTGGAGATACCTTGAACACCCAATCCCTCGCCCCCCTTGAAGCCACCCGCTTTGGCAGCGGCCACAGCGTGGCCCGGATGGAAGACGATGCGCTGCTTCGCGGCCAGGGCCGCTTCACGGATGACCTGCTGGCGGCCGTCCCCGATGTGCCCGATTCTGCGCTGTCTCACCTGGTTTTCCTGCGATCGCCCCATGCCCATGCCCGCATTGTTTCGATCGATGCGAGCACCGCTCGGGCCATGCCGGGCGTTCTGTTGATCATCACCGGCCAGGACATGGTCGATGCCGGCTGCAAACCCATGGCTGGCGTTGCCGGCTTTGCCCGTGCCGCAGGCGCACCTTTGGTGTCGACGGTGCGCCGCCCCCTGGCCCATGAGCGTGTTCGCTTTGTCGGCGAGCCGGTCGTGGCCGTCGTCGCGCAGTCGCGCGAACTGGCCCGTGATGCGGCCGAGGCTGTGCTGGTGGAGTATGAGGAACTGCCGGCGGTGACCGAATTGCCCGAGGCCTTGGCGGGGAAGGCGCTGCTTTGTGACGGGGTGAGTGACAACATCGTTGCTGAGACGCGTTACGGAAAGCCCGATGAAGCAGCCCAGGCCTTCGCGGCTGCAGCCCACGTGGTCAAGCTCGATCTGATCCATCAGCGCCTGGCGGCGCTCACCATCGAGCCGCGGGTCGTTCTGGCCTCCTGGCATGCGGCCGATGCCCGTCTGGTGGTGCGCATGAGCTCGCAAATGCCCTCGGGAGCGCGCAACAGCATTGCCGACGTGATCGGCCTCGATCGCAAATCCGTCAGAGTGGTGGTGGGTGATGTGGGCGGTGGATTTGGCATGAAAACCGGCGCCTACCCGGAGGACATAGCGACCGCATTTTGTGCCCACAAGCTGAAGCGCTCGGTCAAATGGCTGGCCGACCGCAGCGAGGAGTTTTTGGCCACCACCCATGGTCGTGATTTGTACACCCGCGCGGAAATGGCGCTCGATGTCAGCGGCAAGGTCTTGGCTCTGCGTGTGCACTCTGATGCAAACGTTGGGGCTTATCCCACCGGCACCGGCGTGGCCATTCAGCTGCTCATCGGCCCTTGGGTGCAGACCGGGGTGTACGACATCCAGACCATCGACTATCACTTTCGCGCGGTGATGACCAACACCATGTCGACTGCCGCTTATCGGGGTGCCGGTCGGCCCGAGGCGATTTACACGATAGAGCGTCTGATGGACGAGGCGGCCAGGCAAATCGGCATGGACCGCACGGCGCTGCGCCGGCGCAACTTCGTTGCGCCCGAGCAGTTCCCTTACAAAAATGCGATGGGACAGGTCTACGATGTGGGCGCGTTCGAGTCGGTCATGGATCAGGGTCTGAATCTGGCCGACTGGTCTGGCTTTGAAGCCAGAGCCGCTGAATCGGCTAAACGTGGCAAGTGGCGCGGTCTGGGGCTGGCTACTTTCCTGGAGTGGACCGGCGGCAATCAGATGGAAGAGCGTGTCACCATTTCGGTGCAAGCCGACGGAGCGATCGAGGTCTTCTCGGCGGTCATGCCCATGGGGCAGGGTATCGCGACCACTTTGGCCCAGCTGGTGGTCGATGCCTTTGGCGTGCCCATTGAAAAAGTTCGCGTCATCCTGGGCGATACCGACCGGGGCGACGGTTTTGGCTCGGCCGGCTCGCGGTCGCTGTTCACCGGCGGTTCGGCCATGAAGATCGGAGCGCAGAGAACCATTGCCCACGGCAAGGCCCTCGCGGCCAAGCAGTTCGAAGCGTCCGAGCAGGATATTGTTTACGCGGCCGGCCGCTTTGCGGTGGCCGGAACGGATTTGTCGATGGGCTTGTTTGAACTGGCAGCCCAGCAGCCCGAGCAGCGAATTTTTATGGACTCCACAAGCGCTGCTGCGGGGCCGAGCTGGCCCAATGGCTGTCATGTGTGCGAGGTTGAGCTGGACCCAGCCACTGGCGAGGTGGCTGTGATCTCGTATGCATCGGTCAACGATGTCGGTCGCGTGGTCAACCCAACCATCGTGCGCGGTCAGCTCGATGGCGGAGCGGTGCAGGGGATCGGTCAGGCCCTGCAGGAGGCCGTGGTCTACGACGCCCAAACCGGCCAGCTGCTCACCGGCAGCCTGATGGACTACACGGCGCCCAGGGCAGCCGACAGCCCCCTTTTCAAGACCGAGATGGACCAGAGCGTGCCTTCCAAAAACAACCCTTTGGGCGTCAAGGGCGTGGGCGAATTGGGCACCATTGGTGCCACGCCTGCGGTGGTCAACGCCGTGGCCGACGCATTGGCCCGGGCCGGTCGGGGCGATTTGGCGCCGCGCCTGCAAATGCCTCTGAGCAGCGCCAGGGTCTGGGAGCTGTTGCAGGGATAAGGGCAGGATTGGGCCGACTGAAGCGGCTAGACCAGTTGCCGCATGGCCTGGGCGGTCTCGCTGAGCACGCCGAGCACCCGGTTCAAGGCGTCCTCTGAGGACTCATGGCCCATGGGCATGGTGACGCTCAGTGCGCCGAGCGCCTGCCCGTGACGGTCGCGAAGTGCGACCGCAATTCCACGCTGCTTGAGTTCGAGTTGCTGCTCCGACAGGGCCCAGCCTTGGGACCGAACCCGGTTTAGTTCCAGCATGAGCCTGTCCTTGCTGGTGATGGTGTGGGGCGTGTAGGCGCTCAAACGGCGGTTGTCCAGCCACTGGCCGATCCACGCGTCGTCTTGCTCGGCCAGAAGTACCATGCCGGCGGCGGTCAGGCGCGCCTGGACCCGTGCCCCAAGCACATAGCCCACGTTCATCAGACGGCTCGAGCCGTTGCGCGCCACCACCACGATTTCGTCGCCATCGAGGACGCTGACGTAGGCGTTTTCCTGCGTGCCTGCCGTCACCCGCTGCAAAAAAGGTTGAACGATGCGCGGCAGTCGTGCGGACTCCAGATAGGCCTGCCCGAGCCGCAGGACTCGGGGTGTGAGCCAAAACAGACGCCCATCGCTGGCCACAAAGCCCAGATGTTCGAGGGTCAGCAGATACCGCCTGGCGGCTGTGCGGGTGATGCCGCAGCGCTGTCCCACTTGGCTTGGGTTGAGCCGTGCATGCCCTTCGTCAAAACAGGCCAGTACGACCAAGCCTTTTTCCAGGCCGGCAATCCAGTCTTTTTTGTTCAGGCTCAGA
>JAJTGH010000090.1 GCA_021299555.1 Comamonadaceae bacterium | reverse complement strand
CGATGACCTGCTGGTCAGCGCCGGCGTCACGGGCACTGCGGCCAGCTGGCTCAAACCCTCGCTCAAAGCCAATGGTTTTGATCCCGACAACATGCCCGCTGCGCCCGAGCGCCATTACGACAGCAAGCAGTCGTTTGCGGGCAAGAAGTGGCTCGATGTCTGGGCAGCCGGTCAGGGTCTGGGCACCATCCATGAGATCGAACCGGTGGCCACCGTGGTCGATCAACTCGAGCAAGAGTATCAAAGCGCCAGCCGGCGCTGGCGGGATCTGAGCACCAGCGGCTCGGTCAGGGCCTCGTGAGATTCGGCCAGCGGCCCAGCATGGGTGCGGAGCAACCAACATGAACGGCGCACTCATCATTGAAGCTCTGCGCAGCCCACGCGGACGTGGCAGTGACAAGGGCAGCCTCAAGGGCATCAAGCCAGTCCAATTGCTGGGCGGGCAGTTGCAGGCGCTGGCCCAGCGCACGGGCATCGACACCGCCCGCGTGGCCGACGTGGTGATTGGCTGCGTCACACAGACTGGGGATCAGGGGTCAAATATCGGCAAGATGGCGCTGGTGCAGGCGCGCTGGAGCGATGCGGCGCCAGCCTTGAGCATCAACCGCTATTGCGCATCGGGCCTGAGTGCGGTTCAGTTCGCAGCGCAGCAGGCAATGGTGGCCGATGGGCTGGCCGTCGGTGGCGGTGTGGAAATGATGTCGCGTGTGCCCATGGCCAGCGATCAGGGGCCATTGACCCACGACTACGGCTTCCAGCGCGCCACCGATCTGGTGCCCATCGGGCTGGCCGCCGATGCAGTGGCCAGCCTCGAAGGTTTCACACGCCAGCAGTGTGACGACTATGCCCTGGCCTCGCAACAACGGGCAGCGGCCGCGCGCGACAGCGGCAGTTTTCGCTCGGTGGTGCCGGTGCAGGCCAGCGACGGCACGATGGTGCTTGAACGCGACGAAACCCCTAGGCCCCAAACCACGGCGCACAGCCTGGCTCAGCTCGAGCCGGCCTTTGCGGCCATGGGCGAAAAATACGGCATCAACACGCTGCTGTGCCAGCGCTACGGCCTGGCAGCCATCAACCATGTTCAGCACGCTGGCAACTCGCCAGCCATGGCAGACGGTGCTGCAGCGGTGCTGCTGGCCAGCCCGCAAGCGGCCCATCGGCTGGGCCTTGGGGCGCGCGGCCGCATTCTGGCCTGTGCCGATGCCTCAGTTGACCACACGCTGGCCCTGACCGGTGCGGTCGATGCCACGCGCAAAGCTCTGGCGCGCGCTGGCCTGGCAACAAGCGACATCGACCTGTTTGAGGTCAATGAATCCTTCGCTGCCCTGATGCTGCACTACATGAAGCATTTGGGCGTGACGCATGAGCAGCTCAATGTCAATGGCGGGGCCATCGCGCTGGGCCATGCCATGGGTGCAACCGGTGCCATGCTGGTGGGAACGGTGCTCGACGAACTCGAACGCCGGAAACAGCGCCGTGCCGTGGTGGCCATCTGCGGCGCTGCGGGTCTGGCCACGGCCATGGTCATAGAAAGTCTGGCGTGAGTGCTCAGATCGACATCGAACTGACCCGTCAGGCGCTGGCCAGCAGTACGCTCAGTCACGGCCTGGGCATCCTGGGTGACCGTTGGACGGTGCAGGTGCTGATGGGAACCTTCATGGGGCTCAAGCGTTTTGAGCAATGGCAGCAGCAACTGGGGCTGCCGCGCTCCACGCTGGCCGAGCGTCTGCGCAGCCTGAGCGCGATCGGTCTGCTCAGGGCACGGCCCTATCAGGACCGACCCCTGAGGCACGCCTACCACGCCACGGCCAAGACGCTGGCTCTGTACCCTCAGGTCCTCATGATCTGGAACTGGGAAAAGCGTTGGGGACAAAGCGATGTGGGATTGCCCGAAGCCCTGAACCACAGGCGATGTGGACACAAGTCGACTCCGACACTGGCCTGTCAGGCCTGCGGCGGGGATGCAGACATCCCCCGCATGGGCTTGCGTCTGAAGCCGGTGCCAGCGCTGCTCAAGTTCAAGCCACGACTGGGGCGGGCGCCGCGCATTCCGGTAGGCAGTACGCCGCACGTCAGCCTGGGGCTGCGGGTCGATCGCTGGAATCTGCTGATCGTCACCGCCGTGGTCTTGGGCTGCCATCACTTCGATCAGCTTTCACAGGTGCTGGGCATCGGCCCGAGCGTGCTCGCGCGCCGTCTCGAGGGCATGGTGGAGTCGGGCCTGCTGCGCTGCGATGCAGACCGCCGCGATGGCCGCCGACGGCTGTATCGCCTCACGCCAGCCAGCCGCGACCTGCTGGGCTACATCGTGTGCCTTTCGCACTGGGCCGGTGTGCACCAATTCCAGCAGCCCAGCTCAATCGTGCCGACCCATGAGTGCGGCCATGAGTTCAAACCCCTGGTGGTCTGCAGCCACTGCCGCCAGCCGCTGCTCGCCCACGAGGTGGCGCCGCAGTATGCGCCGACCGACACCCGATCGGTTGCACCCAAAGGACACACTGCCCGTTCGGACATGGCCGCCGCATGAATGCGATCCAAACCATGCCTGATCGATTTGCTCCTTCCGAAAAAGAGCTCTGGCCCGACTTCACCGGGCAGGTTGCCATTGTCACCGGGGCTGGCCAGGGCATAGGCCGGGCCAGTGCCCTGGCTCTGGCCCGATGCGGTGCCAAGGTGCTGGTCAACAGCAGGCTGGCGCCCGGGCAAGACCCGCAGCACGGTCGCGCCGCTCAGGTGGTGGCCGAGATCATCGCGGCCGGTGGACAGGCACAAGCGCATGCGGCAGATGCGGCCGAGCCGCAGTCAGCGCAAGAGATGATCGATCAGGCCCTGAAAAGCTGGGGCCGGATCGACATGGTTCATGCCAACGCCGCGCTGGGCCAGCACAACACCTTCGCGGCCAGTTCGCTGGCCGATCTGCACACCATCATAGACGTGGGCTTCGGCGCCACCATGGACTTGTTCCATGCCGTCTGGCCAGTGATGAAGGCCCAGGGCGGCGGACGTCTGCTGGCCACCTCGTCCAGCGCCGGGCGCTTTGGCGGCGCCGGTCTGTCGGCCTACGCGGCCTCCAAAGGAGCTGTCGAGGCCTTGATGCGATCCCTGGCCATCGAGGGGCGGCGGCAGCGCATCGTCTGCAATGCGATCTCGCCTTACGCCCACACCCAAATGACCGGCGCGCACCTGAGCCCCGACTGGGCGCAGGCCCTGCCCGCCCAGGCCCTGGGACCGGTGATCGTGTGGCTGCTATCACCCGACTGCCCGCTGCAAGGCGAAGTGGTGGTGGCCGGTGGCCGCCGTCTGGCTCGCGGCGGCGTCAGCGAAACCGCGTCCATCGAACGCCGGGATAAAGAGTCACTGACCGAGGCCTGGAGCCGTTTGTACGATCTGCCCGGTCGTTCCCAGCCCGACGCCGCCCAGGCCTTTGTGGCCTTTATGAAAGGAGAGCCGTCATGACCTTAAGATGGAGCGCATTGTTCGCCCTGCTGATCCTGCTTATGCAAGGGGTGGCCGGACCCGAATTGGCCAGAGCCCTGCAAACCTGGCAGACCATGGGCCTGAGCATGTTGGCGATTCTTAGCGCGGTCTGGGCCCTGGGCACGGTGCTGCGCAACCACAGCCTGATGGACATTGCTTATCCGCTCACGCCCTGGCTGGCCACGATGATCGCATGGTGGCATGCGGGCATGGACCCATCGGCCACCACGCTGGCGCTGCTGATCGCACTGGGCCTGTGGGCGTGGCGTCTGGCGCTCTACCTGTCCGTGCGTTATCTGCCCCATGGTGAGGAAGCCCGCTATGCCAAATGGCGTGCCCGTGGCGGGGCCAGTTGGTGGTGGCGCTCTTACTTTCAGATTTACCTGACCCAGGGGGTTATTGTGTGGGTCTGGTGCCTGCCATTGGCCTTCGCGCTACAGGTTCGCAGCGAACCAGGCCTCTGGGGTGGCTTGGCCGCAGCCGCCTGGCTGATCGGTCAAATCTTCGAGGTCGGCGGCGACTGGCAAATGCACCGCTTTCGCCGCGACCCCAGCCGCAAAGGCCAGGTGATGGACAGTGGCCTTTGGGCTTGGTGCCGGCATCCCAATTATTTCGGTGAGGCCATGACCTGGCTGGCCTGGGGCCTGTTGGCACTGGCTGCACCCATGGGCTGGGTAGGCCTTCCTGCCGTGGTGTTTGTGTTCTGGTTCATGAACCGAGGCTCGGCGCTGAGCATGACCGAGCGCTACATGCTCAAGACCAAGCCCGGCTATGCCGACTATATGGACCGTACACCCGCTTTCTTTCCCCGACCACCGAGGGCAAGACCATGAAACAGGTGATACACCGGCAACCCCGGGCTTTCCTTGATATCGCCCTGAACCCGCAGCCGCTAGAGTAAGACATGGGTCCAGAGCTCGTCGCCAATCTCCAGTTGCTGCTCAATGGCATGGCAACCGGAGCGATATACGCACTGGTCGCTTTGGGTCTGGTCATTACCTACAAGGCCACCGAGGTGCTGAACTTCGCCCACGGCGACGTGCTCATGGCATCGGCGTTTGTGGCCTGGGCCTTGATCGTCCAAATGGCCCTGCCCTTCTGGCTGGCTGCACTGCTGACCACCGGGTTCGCTGCTGTTTTGTCCTGGCAAATAGACGCCCGGGTGATGCGGCGCATCGTGGGCCAGCCGCAGTTTGCCGGCGTGATGCTCACCATTGCAGTGGCCTTCATGTTGCGAGGCCTGGTCAGCATGGTGTTCGGGCCAGAGTCGCGCTCCTACCCAACGCCCTGGACGCAGCAGTCGACCCAGATCGGCGCGCTGGTGGTCAGTGACCTGAGCCTGGTCATTTTGGCAGCGGCCTTGATTCTGACCGTCATGATCTACGTCTTTCTCACCCGCACCGCACTGGGCGTGTCGATCCAGGCCGCCTCGCAAAATCAGCTTGCGGCCTACCTGAGCGGGATTCGGGTCAAGCAGGTGACCTCTCTGGTGTGGGCATTGGCCGGTGCGATCTCAGGCATTTGCGGCTTGCTGTTGGCGCCGATCGCACTGGTCGATATTTCGCTGTGGATCGTGGTGCTCAAGGCGCTGGCAGCACTCGTGCTCGGCGGCTTTGGCAGCATTCCCGGTGCCATTTTGGGTGGGCTTTTACTGGGCGTGATTGAGCAGTTTGCGGGCGTTTATCTGCCCGATGGCTCCAAGGACGTCACCGCCTATGTGGTGCTGATCGCCACCTTGGTCCTGTGGCCGCGCGGGCTGTTGGGCGAAGCGCACGGACGCCGTGTATGACCGGACCTGCACATGCGCTTTGACTACGACACCTCCTACCGCGACGGCAAGCGACTGCTGCGCTACCCCTCGCAAAAACTCGCCTATGCCTTGCTGGCCCTGGCTCTGGTGGCTGCCCCCTGGCTGCTGCCCAAGTACTACGTGGGCGAGTTGACCTATCTTTTCATTTTGGCCATCGCCAGCCTGGGCCTGATGGTGCTCAGCGGCTACACCGGTCAGGTCTCGCTTGGGCACTCGGCCTTTCTGGCGGTCGGTGCCTATGCCCACGCCTGGTTTTTGTCGCAGGGCCTGCCCTTTGGCGCGAGCATCGTGCTGGCCATGACGGTCAGTGCTCTGGTGGGCTTGGCCCTGGGCCTGCCGGCCATTCGGGTCTCCGGCCTGTACCTTGCGATGGTCACACTGGCCTTTGCCATCTTGATCGAACATGTGCTGGGACGCTGGAAGAGCGTGACGGGTGGCTTCAATGGCTTGCCCGTGGCCGACCCGGTCTTGCTCGGTCTGGATTTATCGGGCTTGAAGTCCTTTTATTTCCTGTGCCTGGCCTGCCTGGTGATCGTGCTGGTGCTGTTGGTCAATCTGATGCGCGGCAAGACCGGGCGCGCCTTTGTTGGCGTACGCGATTCGGAGGCGGCAGCCGCAAGCCTGGGCATCTGGGTGGCGGGCCACAAGGTGCTGGCTTTTGTGATCTCTGCGGCAGTCACCGGTTTTGCCGGTGCACTCATGGCCCACCATGTGCGCCACCTCACGCCCGAGGGCTTTAACCTGCTGCTGTCACTGGAACTGGTTCTGATGGTGACCATCGGCGGCCTGGGTTCGCTGCGCGGAGCGGTCCTGGGTGCCTTCCTCATTGGCATGGTGCCGGCACTGATCTCACAGATCAAGCCCATGCTGGGCGACCGCATCGCCAAGCAGTTCGGGCTGGAGATCTTCATTTTTGGTCTGATCCTGGCGGTGTTTGTTCTGTTCGAGCCCAAGGGACTCAATGGCCGCTGGCTCAAGATCAAGGCATTTTTTGAGACCTTTCCGCTTTACCGCAAGGATGTGTTTCGCCGCGGCAAGACCTATATGAAATCGGAGCGTTATCGATGAACACCGACGCTCTTTCGAACCCATCGGTAGGCGGCCTGCAGGTGCGCGATCTGGCCCTGCGCTTTGGTGGCGTTCATGCCATCCGCGACATCGGCTTTGAGGTGCAGCCCGGCGAGATCTTTGCCATCATCGGACCCAACGGGGCTGGCAAGACCTCGGTCTTCAATGTCATCACGCGGGTGTTTGATCCAAGCGCTGGTTCGGTCATGTTCAATGGACAGGACATTACCCGCACGCCGCGCCATCAGGTGGTGTCTCGCGGCATCGCGCGCACCTTTCAAAACATCGAACTGTTTGAGGGCGCCACGGTGCTGGAAAACCTGATGCTGGGCTGCCACCGCTTTGCCAAAGAGAGTTTCTGGGGCCAGTGTTTGTGGAGCCGGTCGGTGCGCAACACCGAGGCCGAACTGCGCGCCCACGTGGAAGACGTGATCGATCTGCTGGACCTGGCCCCCCACCGCAACAGTCTGATCACCGGCCTGCCCTACGGCGTGCGCAAGGTGGTCGAACTCGGCCGCGCCCTGGCCACCCGGCCTCAATTGCTGCTGCTCGACGAGCCGGCCTCCGGACTGAACCCGGAAGAAACCCGCGACCTGGCCTTCTGGATCGACGACATCCGCACCGACCTGGGCATCACCGTGCTGATGGTCGAACACGATATGTCGCTGGTCTCGGAAGTGGCCGACCGGGTGTTGTGCATGAACATGGGACAGGCGCTGTCGACCGGCACACCCAGCCAGGTGCAGTCCGATCCGCGGGTCATCGCGGCTTATCTGGGGGCCGACGAAGCATGATCGAGCCAGCCAACATGAGCACCGATGCACAAGCGCCAGTGCTGCGGGTGCAAAACCTGGAGACCTGGTACGGGCCAATCGCTGCGATCAAAGGCGTGAATATTGATCTGCGCCGGGGTGACATCGTCACGGTGCTTGGCGCCAACGGCGCAGGCAAGACCACCCTGCTCAACACCGTGGCCGGCGTGGTCGACCCGTTCAAGGGTGCGGTGCAATTCCTGGGTCAAGCGATTGCGGGACTCGATGCCGACGAAGTGGCGCGGCGCGGGCTGGTGCTGGTGCCCGAGGGCCGCCAGGTCTTTCCCTTTCTCACCGTCAGCGAGAACCTGCGCATGGGCGCTTTTGCGCGCCGGGAGCGTCAGGGCCTGGAGCAGGACATCGAGCGGGTCTATGAATGGTTTCCGCGGCTGCGCGAGCGCGCTCAGCAACAAGGCGGACTGCTCTCGGGCGGCGAACAGCAAATGCTGGCCATAGGCCGCGCCCTGATGGCCCAGCCCGGCGTGCTGCTGCTCGATGAGCCATCGCTCGGACTCTCGCCCCTGCTCACCCGAGAGATCTTTCGCATCATCGAACGCATCAATGCCGAGACCGGCATGTCCATTTTGGTGGTCGAGCAAAACGCAGCCATTGCACTGAACACCGCGCACTACGGCTACATCATGGAGTTGGGCCGGGTGGTGGCGGCCGGGCCCTGCGCCGAGCTGCGCGAAAAGGACGATGTCAAGGAGTTTTACCTCGGCGCTGCGCCCGTGCGCGCTGACGGTGAGCAAAGCAAGCAGCGCTGGAAGCGGCGCAAGACCTGGCGATGACAAGCATACAGACTCAAAACCCCGGCGACGAATCCGCCGCTGCTGCCGGTGGTGCCCCGGCCGCGGTGCAGGGCTGCGACACGCCGCAAAAACTCTGGCGCTTGCGCTGCACGCAGTGGGCCAGCCACAGCGCGCTGCGGCACAAAAAAAAGGGCATCTGGCACAGCGTGAGTTGGTCGGGCTATTTTGAGCAGGCCCGGGCGCTGGGATTGGCACTGGGCGATCAGGGTCTGCAGAGCGGTCAGGCGGTGGCCATCTTGTCAGAAAACCGCCCCGAATGGCTGTACGCCGATATGGGCGCCCAGGCCATGGGCCTGATCGGGGTGGGCCTGTACCCCACCGCATCGGCCGAGCAGGTGGCCTTTATCCTGCAAGACAGTGGCGCGCGGGTGTTGATCGTTGAGAACCAGGAGCAGCTCGACAAGGCCCTGGCAGTGCGCGG
>JAJTGH010000089.1 GCA_021299555.1 Comamonadaceae bacterium | reverse complement strand
GGGCGAGCTGGTGGCGGCCAAGAGCCATCACTTGGCGGTCTTGAGAAGGCGCAGCCCATTGAAAACCACCAACAAGCTTGCGCCCATGTCGGCAAAGACCGCCATCCACATAGACGCGTCATCAAAGATGGCCATGAGCAGGAATACCGCCTTGATGCCCAGAGCCAGGGTGATGTTCTGCCACAAAATGACATGGGTCCGTTTGGATAGGCGAATCGTCTCGGGCAATCGGTGCAGGTCGTCGTTCATGACGACGACGTCAGCCGCTTCCATAGCTGTGTGAGTGCCCGCAGCGCCCATCGCAAAGCCAATGTTCGCCTTTGCAAGTGCCGGGGCATCATTGATGCCGTCACCGGTCATGGCCGTCACACCGTATTTTCCTTGGAACTCTTCAATCGCCTTGAGATTGTCCTCAGGCAGCAGGTTGCCTCGGATTTCTGAAATGCCTGCCAAGTGTCCGACGGTGCGCGCCGTTGCGGCGTTATCACCGGTCAACATGATGGGAACGACCCCCAGCGCCTTCATCTCGGAAATGGCCTCGATAGATGACGGTTTGATCGTGTCCGCTACAGCGAACAGCGCGATCACCCGGTCCCGATTAGCCAAAATGGTCACAGTTCGTCCTGCCTCTTCATGAACTGCGAGGCGTGCTTCCAATGGCGCAGAACACTGGCCGCGCTCTTCGATCCAGCGGTGATTGGCCAGGATGTAGGGGTGGCCATCGATAACCCCCTGGACGCCACGACCTGCGACAGCTTCAAATGCTTCGACTTCTTGGGCTTGTACCGCTAGGCCTTGAGCAATCGCTTTCGAGACGGGGTGGTCTGAACGCGCAGCCAGGCTCTTTGCGAGCAGTTCTACCCGTTGCTCAGGCTCGTCGGGCGCGATGGGCTCGAACGCCACTAATTTGGGCTTCCCTTCGGTGATGGTGCCGGTTTTGTCCAGGGCGACGGCTTTGATCTTTCGGGCCTCCTCCAGGTAAACCCCTCCCTTGATCAAGATGCCCCGGCGTGCGCCGGCGGCCAGACCACTCACCACCGAAACAGGTGTGGAGATGACCAAGGCGCAAGGGCATGCAATCACCAGCAAGACCAGAGCCTTGTAGACCGCTTCAAGCCACGTGAGCCCTGCCACCCAGGGCATCAGGACGGCAACCAGCAGTGCAAGGGCGAAGACCGCAGGTGTGTAGATCGCGGCGAACTGGTCAACGAATCGCTGCGTCGGTGCGCGGGTGGCCTGAGCTTCCTCGACGGCTTTAATGATCCGGCTGAGCGTGCTGTCCGAGGCTGCAGACGTGACCCGGATCTCCAGAGCAGATGCCTGGTTGATGGTTCCGGCAAAAACCTCATCACCAGGTCCCTTGTCCACCGGCAGGCTTTCGCCTGTCACAGGTGACTGATCGACTGCGCTCTGACCCGCCAGTACGGTGCCATCAAGCGGAACACGCTCACCCGGAGCGATACGTACCACGGAGTTCAGCGCAACAGATTTGACGCCAATCCGAAGCCAGCCACCGTTCTCCTGGCGCACTTCGGCTTGCTCGGGGGACAGAGCCAAGAGGCTCTTGATAGCGCCTCGCGCACGATCGACCGCGCGGGCCTCAATGGCCTCCGCAATGGCGTAGAGCGCCATCACCATGGCTGCCTCGGGCCACTGACCGATCAGGAAGGCGCCTGTGACGGCTACCGACATGAGGGCGTTGATGTTCAATCGTCCTTGCCGAAGCGCAGCCATCCCCTTTGCGTAGACTCCAAAGCCCGCAAGGAAAATGGCACCCAATGCCATGCCCATGCCAAGGGCTTTGAGCCAGGTCGTTGCAGGGAAGGCGTACGCGATCGACTCTGCTGCCAATGCCAGGCCGAGCGCGGCCAGAAGTTTTCCCCATACGTCCAAAAACGTCGCAGCCGCAGTACGCGTAACCGAAGGGGTGTTGGCGTCTTCGTCGATGGGCTCAGGCTTAAAGCCCGCTTTTCGAATCGCCTGCAGTGCGTCTGGCAGTGCAGCTTGGCTCGCGGAAATGGTGAGTAGGCGTGCCCCAAGATCGAATCGCAGGGCTTCGATTCCCGGGATGCTATCCACGGCGCGCCGGATCTCGGACTCCTCTGAGGCGCAGTCCATGTTGGAGATACGGAACTTTTTCTGTGGATGGTCTGAGTGCATCTGTGCCATGTCCTGGTCAGGTTGCGCCATGGTCGTGCATGCCACTGCTGAACAGCAGTTTTCACTCTGGCAGATCTGTGGCTTTGTGCTTTCGCAAGATGTAATCATGATTTCTTCCTCGTTGAGGTATTAGAAACCCTGTAGCCACTTCAGTGTCAAGTGGCTAAAATCGCTCGAGAATCAAAGCCAAGTCGCTCACCGAGGTGTGTTCATGAAAATTGGAGATCTCGCCAAGGCAGCTCATACGCAAGTTGAGACCATCAGGTACTACGAGCGTGAGGAACTACTCGCTCAAACCGCCCGGACAGAAGGTAACTACCGCGTGTACGGACCTGAGCATGTAGAGCGTTTGTCATTCATCCGGCATTGCCGACGGTTGGACATGACATTGGATGAGATTCGCGCGCTGTTGAAATTTAAAGACTCGCCGCCGAAGGACTGTTCCGTCATCAACAACTTGGTCGACGAGCACATCAAGCACGTGGCAGTCCGCATCAAGGAACTGAAATCCCTGCAAAAGCAATTGGTCGACCTGCGTAACAGTTGTGCAGGCGGTGGCGCGGTCGATGAGTGCGGCGTACTTTCGGGCTTGTCGCGGGCATCGCTTGCCGAGCCTGCGACTGATACGCCCTACGATGGTCACGTACATGGAACCCACAAGGTTTCCGGGAAACGCAAGTCACCCTGAGGGGATCTCAGGAGAACTACTCGCTGTGTAGTGATGATCCCAAGCTTCGAAGGTGGCCGCCACGCTCGGGTGTCTTTCATCCCCGTCATGACTCGGTCTAGAACCGGGCGGCGTCAGTCGACTTTCGCGGCTCGAAGTCTTAACGCGTTGGCAATCACGCTTACCGACGACAGCGCCATAGCTGCAGCCGCTACGATCGGAGATAGCAGCAGCCCGAAGAAAGGGTAGAGCACGCCGGCCGCCACTGGGATACCTGCCACGTTGTAGGCGAAGGACAGAAACAAGTTCTGCCGGATGTTCTTCATGGTGGCGTGCGAGAGCTTGCGTGCCCGCACGATGCCCATAAGGTCCCCCTTTAGCAGCGTGATTCCCGAGCTTTCCATGGCTACGTCGGTCCCGGTGCCCATGGCAATGCCCACCTCGGCGGCAGCCAGGGCTGGCGCGTCGTTGACCCCGTCACCGGCCATTGCCACCACGCGGCCTTCGCTGCGCAGCCGCTGCACGATCTTGGCTTTGTCCTCGGGGAAGATCTCGGCCACCACCTCGTCGATCCCAAGTTCCTTCGCTACCGCCAAGGCCGTCGTGCGGCCATCCCCCGTGAGCATGACGATGCGCACGCCGGCCTCGCGCAGACTCCTGAGGGCGGCAGGGGTCGTGGCCTTGATGGGGTCGGCGATGGCCACAAAGCCGGCGAGCCGACCGTCCAGCGCCACGAAGATCACCGTGGCCGCTTGGGTACGCTGCAGTTCGGCGGCGGCCTGGAGCGGAGTCACATCGACACCATGCTCGGCCAGGAACTTGGCAGCGCCGGATACCAGAGCCACGTTGCCCACCTTGCCCAGCACGCCTTTGCCCACGGGCGAGTCAAAGTCGGTGACCTCGACCAGGGGCAAGTGGCGCTCTTGCGCGGCAGCCACCACGGCCATGGCCAGCGGATGCTCGCTGGCGCGCTCTACGCTGGCCAGCTTGACCAGGAGATCATCGGGCAAGAACCCGGGCGCGGGCTCGATGTGAACCACGCGAGGACGCCCCTCGGTCAGCGTCCCCGTCTTGTCGACCACCAGCGTGTCGACTTTTTCCATGCGCTCCAGAGCCTCAGCGTCGCGAATCAGCACGCCATGCAGGGCACCTTGGCCCACGCCGACCATGATGGACATGGGTGTGGCCAGCCCCAGTGCGCAGGGGCAGGCGATGATGAGCACGGCCACAGAGGTGATGAGCGCATAGGAAAATGCCGGACTCGGCCCCCACAGCAGCCACACGACAAATGTGAGCAGAGCAACCGCAATCACGACCGGTACGAACCATGCCGAGACCATGTCCGCCATCCGCTGAATGGGGGCGCGGCTGCGCTGGGCGGCGGCCACCATGTGCACGATCTGCGAGAGCAGGGTGTCGGCGCCAACTTTCTCAGCCCGCATCACGAAGCCGCCGGTCTGATTCATAGTGCCGGCCGTGACTTTGGAACCCGGCGCCTTGACCGCGGGCATGGGCTCGCCCGTGACCATGGACTCGTCCACCGTGCCCTTGCCTTCAGTGAGTTCACCATCCACCGGTACCTTCTCGCCGGGGCGCACGCGCAGCAGTTCGCCCACCTGGATGGTGTCGATAGGCACCGTTTCATCGATACCGCTGGCCGACACACGAACCGCCGTTTTGGGTGCCAGGTCGAGCAAGGCCTTGATGGCCCCGGAGGTTTTCTCCCGCGCCCTGAGTTCGAGCACCTGCCCGAGCAGCACCAGCACGGTGATCACGGCAGCGGCCTCAAAGTAGATCGCGACGGCACCCTCCTGGCCGCGCAACTCGGCCGGGAACAAGCCAGGCGCGAGCGTGCCGAACATGCTGTAGATCCAGGCCGCACCCGTGCCCATGGCAATGAGCGTGAACATGTTGAGGCTGCGATGCTGGATGGAGGCCCACCCCCGCACGAAGAAGGGCCAGCCGGCCCAGAGCACGACGGGCGTTCCCAGCAGCATCTGGATCAGATTGGAAGTCTGAGCTCCGACGAGATGCTTGATGTCGAGCAGGTGCCCCCCCATCTCCAGCGCCAGCACGGGCAAGGACAGCACCAGGCCGATCCAGAAGCGCCGCGTCATGTCGCGCAATTCGGCGCTTTCGCCGGACGTCCCTGTCGCGATCACCGGCTCCAGCGCCATGCCACAGATGGGACAGTTGCCCGGACCCATCTGCCGCACCTGGGGATGCATAGGGCAGGTGAACGCGACGTCGTGGTCCGCAGCGGTTACCGAATCGCTGACGGGCTTGGATGGAGGCACTGCTTTGTGATGCCCATGGTGATGGTGGTCTGCCATGTGACTGGAGCCGGTGCCCTCAAGCTCCAGATTCATGCCGCAGATCGGGCACTGTCCCGGCGCAGGCTGCCGAACTTCAGGGTGCATGGGGCAGGTGTAGGCCTGTCCAGCGGCGACCGTGCTGGCCTGGTGCGTCATGAGGGGCCGGTCAGGAGCGCCCGGCTCGGAAGTACTTTTCAAGTCAGGGTGACGTTGCACGCCGTTCTCCTTGTGGTTTTTCTCGCTGGCTTCAACGTCTTCGGGGCCGATCTCTAACTGGCCAGTAGGCGTACCCCCATCCAGCCGGCCAGACCGATCAGGCAAGCCCAGCACAGCCAGAAGAGGGCGCGTTCCCACCGCAGTGGCGGGCCTGCACGATTTTCCAGCCTGTACTTGAGGGTCATGCCCGCCCCGTGCACCAGCAGGCCCACGATCAAGAGCGCCACCGCGAAGCGCTGAAGCACTTTAGGCACGAGCAGTGCGAGCCCCGCCCCCAAGACGATGGCGCCCAAGCCGGAGGCGAGCTCAGCGGCCTTGATGGTCGATGACGGACTTCTCATGCTTGGCGCGTCGAGGAATGAATCGGGGCGTGATGGCTGCATAGCGCTGCCAAGCCTCACCAAACGCTGCTTCAGAGTCGCGCTCTTCGCTGATGGCCAGGCGGACATACATGACCACCAGCACGGGGAACATGGCCAGCGTCAACAGCGTGGGCCACTGCAGAAGGAATCCCGCCATGATGGCAACGAAACCGATGTACTGAGGGTGACGCACGACGCGGTAGGGGCCTGTTGTGGCCAGTTCATGTCGGCGTTGGGCCTGGTAGAGCACGTGCCAGGCATTAGATAGCAGCCAGAAGCCGCCCCCGATGAATACAAAGCTCAGGATATGCATCACTCCGCCGTGCGGGTCGCCTTGCTGGTCGGTGAGCAGCCACCAGAGGTGGCCCGCCTCGTGTCCAAAGAGGTTGACGTCCGGAAAGCGTTGGCCCAGCCAACCCGAAAGTAGGTAGATCGTGAGCGGAAAACCATACATCTCGGCGAACAGTGCCACGATGAAGCCGGTGTAGGCCCCAAAGCTGCGCCAATCGCGCAAGGTGGTGGGCTTGAAAAAACTGTAGGCAAAGCCCACGAACACGCCCACGTTGAGGAACACCAGCCCCCACAGCCCATAGTCATTGCTCGCGCTGGTCACGGCTAGGTCCTTCCTTGTGGTCTTTGTGGCCCTGACCGGATCCCCCATGACCCCCGTGCCCGTGACCCTTGTGCATGAATAGATGCATCACGGGGCAAGCCAGCAAGAGCAGGTAGGGCAGCGCGCCGAACAGGTGAGCCCGGTGCTCCGTGAGTAGAAAGTAGCCACCCACCAGGGCCGCGACCAGCAGGCTCAAGCCGGCGGGCGACTTCCAAAAGGACGGGGGGCCGTCAGGCTGGGATTGGTTCATGAAAGCCTCCTGTCAGTGACAAGTTACTAGCCGAGTTAATTGCCGAGTTACTTGCCGGGCCTGGCCGCCTCGCGGTCCACCATCATCTGCATCATCTGCTCCATCATGGCCATGCGGCGCTCCATCTGCATGTGCATGTTCATCATCCCGCTCATGCCCGCCATGCCGGACGCTCCACCTGCACTGGCCGCTGGCGTTTGGCCCGTGCCAGCCTGGGCTGTTGGCGGCATCATGCCCATGCCCCCCGGCGCCGAGCCGCCGGGGCCACCGCCCATCCGGCCCATCATGGCCATGCCGGACTGCATCAACTTCATGTGCTCGTCCATCAGTTTGGCCCGCTCGGCCGGGCTCTTGGCGGCCTGCATCTTCTGGTGCATGTCCTGCATGGCCTTCATCTGCTGGTTGATGGCCTCGGGACTGGGTGCTGCGCTAGGCGTGGAGGAATTTGCTGCAGCAGTGCTGCCGGCTGGGTGATGTGCCGAATGATCCTCTTCGGCCTTGGGTGTTTGCGCGAAGGCAATTCCAGAGATGACAGCTGTGGCCACTGTGGTGGCAGCAAGAATTCGTGTTCGCATGATGAGTTTCTCCTTGAGTTTCAACTGCACTATCCGTGCCTCAGTGCAGTTGCTCTTTGATCTGCGTCAAGCTTCTGTGCTCTCTTGCTTGAAAAGCCAGAAGCAAGCTCTTGCGCCGGACGAAGGCTCCCCAACAGACATGTGCTGCAAGAGTGTCGTTTTTATCTCTGGGGCCGATGGCTCAATGTCCTGCAGCGATCAAGCCATCTCGGCCATCTTCCGGCATTCATCGGCACATCGCATGCAGGCTTGTGCGCAGTCTTGACAGTGCTGCATCTGATGTTTGGCACATTCGTCGCCGCACATTTGGCATACCTGAGCACAGGCAGAACAGACTTGCTTCGACGTTTCGCTGGCTCGTCCCATCACAGAAGCGGCAAGTGCGCAGATTTCCGCGCAATCAATATCCAGTGCGATGCACTTGGCCATTGCCTTTACCTCTTGCTCCTGAAGGCAAGACGCTGCGCAGTGATTACATGCCTGCGCACACTCGTAGCAAGTGGTGACGCACGACGAAAATTGCTGATGGGGCATTGAAATCTCCTTCGGTTGTGAAGCTGCACGGTCCAACTGGGAACGCATCAGGTGCCAGCCCACACGCTCAGGCGGGCTTATCACTCAACCAAGTTAAATCGCGGCAGTTTTTAAGACTGTAGGAGTCGGCCTTAAGCCCGGGCCGGTAAGGTGTGGATTGAGTAGTTCAGGCGGTTGCTTCAGCCTTCGACCGTCGCTCTGGAAAAACAAGCCGGAATCGTGTCCACTCCCGGTCTGACGTAGCCGAGACCGCACCGCCATGGGCCTCGACGATGGCTTTGGTAATCGACAGCCCCAAGCCTGCCCCGTCAGAAGCCGGGTGCCTGCGTGCTGAATCTGCGCGATAGAAGCGGTCGAAGAGTCTCGGCAGGACATCCGGGGGGATCTCCTTGCCCGTGTTCTCGACAGTGACCCCGATTTCGCGCGACGAACTTTCGATCCTGACAGACACGACACCGCCGACTGGTGCATGCCTGAGCGCATTGGATAGGAGGTTGCTCACGGCACGTCTGAACATCAAACGATCGCCATAGATTCGCCCATCACCTTCCACGCTCATCAGGATGCGCTTTTCGTCCGCAACGGCCTCATAAAATTCAACGAGTTCGCGAGCTTCTTGTGCTGCCGAGAAAGACTCCTTATGGGGCAGGTCAACCCCCCGCTCTGTCTTTGCGAGGAGTAGCATGTCTGACACCACCCGAGCCAAACGCTGCAATTCCTCTGCGTTGGACGCCAGCGTATCTTGGTATGTCTTAAGGTCGCGTTGGGTGGACAGCGTCACCTGTGTTTGGGTGAGGAGATTGCTG
>JAJTGH010000088.1 GCA_021299555.1 Comamonadaceae bacterium | reverse complement strand
CGTGTGAAGGCCACCCCCTCGGCGGTTCCCTGGACTTCCACGAAATGACCCGCCTCGGTCATGACCACATTCATGTCGGTGTCGCAGGCCACGTCTTCCACGTATTCAAGATCCAGCAAGGGCGTGCCCTCGATCAGACCGACCGAGACCGCCGCCACATGGCCGATGACCGGAGATCGCGCCAGCTTGCCCTGAGCCAGCAGGTGGCTCACCGCGTCTTGCGCCGCCACAAAAGCGCCCGTGATGGCCGCTGTTCGGGTGCCGCCATCGGCCTGAATCACATCGCAGTCCAGCGCCAGAGTGCGCTCGCCGAGCAGACTCAAATCGAACACGGCCCGCAGACTTCGGCCAATGAGCCGCTGGATTTCCTGGGTGCGGCCGCTTTGCTTGCCCTTGGCTGCCTCCCGGTCGCTGCGTGTGTGGGTCGAGCGCGGCAGCATGCCGTACTCGGCCGTCACCCAGCCCTCCCCGCTGCCGCGCTTGTGAGGCGGCACCTTTTCCTCGACCGAGGCGGTACAAAGCACCTTGGTGTGGCCAAACTCGATCAGCACCGAGCCCTCGGCGTGTATGGTGTAACCCCGAGTGATGCGAACCGGACGCATCTGATCAGTTTGGCGTTGGGCGGGACGAGTGAATGTCATGGTTGAAATGAATATGAATGAAGAAATTCAAACCCAAATGTCGGGGCGGCAATGGTAGCGGGTTCCCTCGGTCGATCCACCATGGTCAAGCATGGATTTTCCGGGATGCGCCGCGGCTGTCAGCAGGCGGCTTCCTTGTGGCTATAATCTCGGGTTTGCCGAATAGTCAGCTGCATAGCAATTGGCCCAGGCAAAAGACTCACCGCCCAAGAGCCGGGGCCGTACTTGTTCTGCAACCATCATCACCCGGTTGCGCAGACCGAGGCAGGCGGCACAGCACAGGACTTGGGCGAGGTGCAGCGCAAGCTGCTAACCCATCATTTGGAGTGTCCTCATGGCACGCGTCTGTCAAGTCACGGGCAAGAAGCCCATGGTAGGGAACAATGTTTCCCACGCCAACAACAAAACCAAGCGCCGGTTCATGCCGAACCTGCAGTACCGCCGTTTCTGGGTCGAAAGCGAGAACCGCTGGGTCCGTCTGCGCATCACCAACGCAGGTCTGCGTCTGATCGACAAAAACGGCATTGACGCTGTTCTGGCCGATCTGCGCGAGCGCGGCGAAATCTAAGGAGCACGATCATGGCAAAAGGCGCACGCGAAAAAATCAAGCTCGAGTCCACCGCTGGCACGGGCCATTTCTACACGACCAGCAAGAACAAAAAGACCACGCCCGACAAGATGCTGATCATGAAGTTCGACCCCAAGGCTCGAAAGCATGTTGAGTACAAGGAAGTCAAGCTCAAGTAACTTGGCACCATCGACCGCAAAACCCGCCCTCGCAAGACGGCGGGTTTTTTCATGAACGAACTCGCTGCACACTCTTGGCCGCAACGCGGCGACAATCGCACCTACCTTATCCACTCAATTCGCCATGAACATCAGCAAAGACACCGCCGTCACCTTGCGCCTGAAGGTTACCGACGCACTGGGTCAGGTCATCGAAAGCGGCAAGGAACCCGTGGCCTATCTGCACGGCGGCTACGGCAACCTGATTGAGAAGCTGGAAGAAGCCCTCGAAGGCCAGAGCGTGGGGTTCAAGCTGAGCCTCACACTCGCACCGACCGACGCTTTTGGCCAGCGAGATGAAAGCCTGATCCAAACCATCCCCAAAAGCGAATTTCCACCAGGCGTGAAGGTTGGCGGCCAGCTCGAAGGCCGCGGACCCGATGGGAGCAACATGGTCTTTACCGTGGTCAAGATCAAGGGGCAGCAAGTCATTCTTGACGCAAACCACCCGCTTGCAGGAAAAACACTGTTGATCAGCGCGCAGGTACTCGAGGTCAGAGCCGCTTCAGCCGAGGAAATTGGCCACGGTCACGTGCATGGAGCGCACGGCCATCAGCACTGAGCATCAAGGCGACGCCTTGCGGCTGCCAGCGAGCAAGCCCCAGGCGGCCATGAACATCGCAGCAATCACCGGGCCGATCACGAAGCCATCGAGTCCAAACAGCGAGATCCCGCCCAAGGTGGAGAGCAAAACCACATAGTCGGGCATCTTTGTGTCCTTGCCCACCAAAATTGGGCGAAGCACGTTGTCCACCAGGCCAATGACCAGCACCCCAAAGGCGATCAGCACCAGGCCTGAGATCACCTGTCCAACGATGAGCAGGTAAACCGCCACCGGCAACCAGACGACGGCTGCACCGACGGCCGGCAGCAAAGACAAGAAGGCCATGACCACACCCCAAAGCACCGGCGCATTGATATCGAGTGCCCAGAAAATCAGTCCGCCGAGCGCTCCTTGCACCATGGCCACGGCAATATTGCCCTTGACGGTGGCGGTGATCACGGTGGCAAACTGACGACCCAGATCTTGCTTGACGTCCTCTTTGAGCGGGATGACCCGGCGGATGCGATCGACCAATCCCGCACCGTCGCGTAAAAAGAAAAACAGCACATAAAGCATGATGAAGAAGCCCACCACCAGGTTGAAGGCATCTTGGCCAATGCCCACCGCCTGCGAGGCAAAAAACTGCGATCCGCTGGTCAGCGCCGCAGTCAAGCGCTCCTGCAGCAGCCCTGAGCTGCCCAGGCCAAAGCGATCGAGCAGAGAAGTCACCGTATCGGGCAGAGCTGCATAAATTTTTTGCAGGTAGACACTGAAGTTGATTTCACCAGATTGAAGCTTTTGATAGACCTGCGCGCCCTCCTTGACCAGCATGCCGGTGATCCAGATCAGTGGCAAAAGCACCAGGGCGACGATGCACATCAGGCAGGTCAGCGCAGCCGTATTGCGGCGCCCAGGCATGGCCAGCAGCACGCGCGATTGCAGCGGGGCAAACAAGATGGCCAATGCGGCAGCCCAAAACAAGGCGCTGTAGTAGGGCTGCAAGACCCAGCCAAATGCCACACTGACGGCCACAAGCAGCACAAGGAAGGCCTTGTCTTCAAGCGATGGGTATGAGTCTGACGGGCGGTTGTTCATGCGGCAAGGTCGGTGGCTCCCGGGGTCATGCAAGTCCCGGTTTGACCGCCATGGTAACGGCTTGTCGGCCCAGGCTGCACTACCATGGGGCCAATGCCCAACAATGAGACACCTCCCAGCCCACGTTACGCCGTGGCCGTGCGCCAACTGTGCGAATTTACAGCGCGTTGCGGGGACCTGGATCTGCGCTTTTCAGCCTCGCCCACCGGGCAGGAGGGCATTGCCGGCCATGCTCTGGTCGCGCAGCGCCGCAGCGCACACTACGAGCGTGAGGTGGCGCTGAGCGCCGACGATGGCCTGCTCACGGTGCGCGGCCGCGCCGACGGCTATGATGCCCGGGAAAATCTGCTCGAAGAGGTCAAGACCTACCGGGGGCGTTTCGATTCGATCACGCCGCAGCAACAGGCCCTGCACTGGGCCCAGGCCCAGATCTATGGTCACCTGATGTGCCAGATGCGCGGGCTCGAGCGCATTGATCTGGCTCTGGTGTACCTGAACCTGGAAAACACAGAAGAAACCGTTTTGCGTCAGACCCACGAGGCGGCGCAGCTGCAAGCGTTTTATCAGAAGCAATGCACCCTTTTTGTAGCCTGGGCCGAACAGGAATTGGCTCACCAAGCTGAGCGCGCACAGGCCCTGCAGGCTTTGGACTTCCCGTTCGCGCCAATGCGGCCGGGCCAGCGCACACTGGCCCAGGCCAGCTGGCATGCAGCCCGCCAAGGGCGTTGCCTGATGGTGCAAGCGCCCACCGGCATCGGCAAGACTCTGGGTACGCTGTTTCCCAGCCTCAAGGCCATGGGGAAGGCGAACACGCAAGACCAAACGATAGACAAGTTGTTCTATCTTTCAGCCAAGAGCTCTGGTCGCGACTTGGCCCTGCGCGCCCTCACGCACCTGGCGCTCAAGCCCGGCGACGCAGCCCAACGCACTGACGCAGCGGTTCGACACGTGCGGGTGCTCGAGCTCATGGCCCGTGAAAAGGCCTGTGAACATCCAGACAAAGCCTGCCACGGCCAATCCTGCCCGCTGGCTCAGGGCTATTACGACAAGCTGCCCGGCGCGCGCGCGGCGGCCGTCGCCTCTGGCCAGATGGACGCGGCAAGCTTGCGAGCGCTGGCTCTGGACCATGGTCTGTGCCCCTACCACCTGGCTCAGGAGTTGATCGCATGGGCCGACGTGGTGGTGGGCGACTACAACCATTGGTTTGACAGCCACGCCACGCTCTACAGCTTGAGCATGGCTCGCAGCTGGCGGGTGGCCGTTCTGGTGGACGAAGCGCACAACCTGGTCGAGCGCGGCCGCCAGATGTACAGCGCCGAGCTTGACGAAGCGAGCATCAAGGCCGCGCGCCAAGTTGCCCCGCCGCCGCTCAAGAAAGACATCGCCCGCCTGCAGCGCCAGTGGCGAGCAATGCGTCAGGGCAGGCCCGACTACAGCGCACTGCCCGAGCCACCAGCAGCACTGCTGACCACCATGGCTCAGACCAGCGCGGCCATCGGCGCATGGCAGGCCGAACACCCCAGTCAGGTGATCGCGCCGCTGCAGCGCCTGTGGTTTGACCTTCTTGCTTTTTCGCAGCGCTGTCAAACCCTGGGGCAGCACAGCCTGGTCGACCTGACTGTGCACGACCTGGGCACCCGGTCCGAGCGGGCGGTGCTGAGCGTGCGCAACGTGGTGCCGGCACACTTTTTAAAGCCACGACTGCTGGGCGCGCAATCTTGCGTACTGTTTTCTGCCACCCTGACGCCAACCGAGCACTACACACGCATGCTGGGCTTGCCCGAGGACAGTTTGCACCTGCAAGTGCCCTCGCCCTTTCGGGCCGAGCAGCTGGACGTGCGAATCTTGCAGGACGTTTCTACGCGTTGGCGCGATCGATCGAAAAGCCTGCAAACCCTGGTGGACGTCATGGCTGATCAATGGCTAAGGCAGTCCGGCAAATACCTGGCTTTCTTCAGCAGTTTCGACTACCTCAGTCAGGCCAGCCAAGCGCTGGAGCAAAGACACCCCCTGGTGCCGCAATGGCAGCAAAAGGCCCGCATGGGCGAGCCCGAGCAAAGGGCGTTTGTGGAACGCTTTCGATCGGGTGAGCCGGGCATCGGCTTTGCCGTCCTCGGCGGATCCTTTGCCGAAGGGATTGATCTGCCCGGCCAGCAGTTGATCGGTGCCTTCATCGCCACCCTGGGTCTGCCGCAGCTCAACCCGGTCAACGAGGAATTGCGCCGACGCATTGATGCCCTGATGGGACAAGGCGACGAACACGCCTACATGTATCCGGGATTGCGCAAGGTGGTGCAAGCGGCCGGGCGGGTGATCCGTGACCCGGATGATCAAGGCGTGCTGTGGCTGATGGACGAGCGCTTCACGCAGAAAAAAGTGATCGCTCTGCTGCCACCCTGGTGGCAGTTGAAGTTCATTGCACCCCGCGATGCCCCGGCAATGCGGGATCAAAAGCCGTGGACCCCGGCTGAGCCTCATCCGGGCTGAAGCCGTCAAGGTCCTGCGCCTGCGCCTCATCCTGGGCCAGATCACCCACATCGGCCGTGGTGTCCATCAGGTCGGGGTCGTCCAGTGCCGAGCCCGGCTTATCGATTGCCCCATCGGGTGATCGCAACAGGTGATCGGGCAAGATGTCCGACCCCTGAATCTCAAAACCGTTGTTTAATGGTCCCTCGCCCGTGCCCGCAGCGTCGCTGTCACCCGCGAGTGCCTGCCGATCGCGTGTGCCCACGGTGTCGCTGCCGCTGTCGCTGCTGTTGCTCGGCCCCAGGCTGGCGAGGTCGGCGCCCGATGGCAGACGGGGAACGCGCTGGCCGCCTGTGATACTGCTGCTGGCCATGGCAGTGGCTCCTTTTGCATGAAGTCGGTGGGAGTGACCAATGTGCACGGCCTGAACCAGCACGCGTGTCGGCCGACTCTGACGAGCGACGTGCGCCGGAGCAGGCAGGAACGGTCGGACGCGAACCCTGCATAAAAATGGGGGGCTCTCGCCCCCCAAGGGTGGTCTCGTGCCAGGCACTTGCGGCCGTCGTGGCCGCCACCGCCCATCCTGGGCTTTATCTCTGCACTGCTCAGGACTGCGCCGATCCCTCGGCCGCCTTGCGCCGACCCGCCCGGCCGCCCTTGCGACCAGCCTCGCGGGCCTCGGCCGAATTGAACTCATGGGCGCGGCCGCTGGCATGGGCAGCCTTGCCACCGAGGCTGGCAATCTCGCGCTGGCGCTGAGGGTCCATGGATGCGAAGCCGCGCTTGGAAGCGATCTTGGTCTCAATCTTGTCGGTCATGGTGGCGATCTCCTGTTGAAAAGCAATCAATGAAACACAGCAAGACTGTAGAAAGCCGTCGCCACCGCAGTCATCAGCAAAGATCTCCGACGTCCGTAGGACAAAGGCGCGCTCTTTGCCAAACGCTCTGCAACTTGCCATGGCGATCTGGACCATCGAAGTCGCTCTGCAAGAACCAGGTAGCGGCTGTTTATGCGGCCACGACATAAGGAAACTCAAAAAATATCGTTTGAGCAATGAATCGATGCCTCCAGAATTCGGCCTCATTGCTCACAAGACCGCTGGCAGCAGCGCCAAACCCTTTGCCATGACCCTCCAGCCACGAATCCTCCTCACCGCTCTGACGATGTCTGCCGCCTCCCTGGTGCATGCACAGACCAGCCTTCTCAATGTCTCCTACGACGTCGCGCGTGAGTTCTACAAAGACCTCAACACCGCTTTCGTTGCACACCACAAGAAAGCCACCGGCCAGGAGATCAAGATCGATCAGTCACACGCCGGTTCGAGCGCGCAGGCGCGCGCGGTAGCCGATGGCCTAGAGGCCGATGTGGTGACCATGAACACCACCAACGACATCGACTTCCTGGCCGACAAAGGCGTGGTCGACAAGGATTGGCGCAAGCGATTCCCAAATAACGCCGCACCCACCAACTCAACCATGCTCTTCCTGGTGCGCAACGGCAATCCAAAGGGCATCCGGGATTGGGACGACCTGGTCAAACCGGGCATACAAGTGGTGTTGGTCAACCCGAAAACCGGTGGCAACGGACGCATGGCCTATCTGGCCGCCTGGGGCTATGTACGCAACAAGGGCGGCAGTGATGCCCAGGCGGCAGAGTTCGTTAGCAATCTGTTCAAAAACGTACCGGTTCTGGCACGTGGCGGACGCGATGCCACCGGCATCTTTCTGCAGCGCGGCATCGGCGATGTGCTGGTGACCTTCGAGTCAGAGGTGGTGTCGATTGACCAGGAGTTTGGCCAAGGCAAGGTCGATGCGATTCACCCCTCTGCCTCGATCGTGGCCGAAAACCCGGTGGCCATCGTCGAGCGCACGGTCAAAAAGAAAAATTCCGCCGCCTTGGCAAAAGCCTATTTGGACTTCATCTATTCGGTGCAGGGTCAAGAAATTGCTGCAAAACACAACATCCGGCCGAGCAATGAGGCGGTTTTGAAGAAATATGCGGCCACCTTTAAACCGATCAGGCTGTTCACCGTGGATCAGTATTTCGGCTCTATGGCGCAAGCGCAAAAAGTGCACTTCAACGATGGTGGACAGTTCGACAAGTTCTTCGGGCAGCGCTGAAACATGAACGCCGCCTCAAGGATCTTGCCCGGCTTCAAAATAACGCTGGGCTACACGCTGCTCTATCTGAGCCTGCTGGTCTTGATTCCGCTGTCAGCGCTGGTCTTCAAGACCCTTGCGATGAGCTGATCATCAACGCCATGGTCGATATGCCTTTTGCACTGCCGACCGCCGTGGCCGGTATCGCATTGACCGCACTGCTGGCCGGCAACGGCTGGATCGGTCAATACCTCGAGCCCCTGGGCATAAAGCTGGCCTTCAATCCCAATGGGGTGGTGATCGCACTGATTTTCATCGGACTGCCCTTTGTCGTGCGAACCGTTCAGCCAGTGCTGGAAGACTGTGAAAAAGAACTGGAAGAAGCGGCCACCTGCCTGGGGGCCAGCCGCTGGCAAACATTCAGCCGGGTCATCCTGCCGACTCTCACGCCGGCCCTGCTCACAGGCTTTGCCCTGGCCTTTGCGCGCGCCATCGGCGAATACGGCTCGGTCATCTTCATTGCGGGGAATATGCCCCTGGTCTCGGAAATCACGCCGCTGATCATCATCGGAAAACTCGAGCAATACGACTACGCCGGCGCGACGGCACTAGCCACGGTGATGTTGCTCATCTCCTTTGCGCTGCTGCTGCTGATCAACGCACTGCAAGCTTGGCAGCGGCGCACATCATGAGCCCTGCTGCTTTGACCCACGGCGCAGTGCTGCATACACCAATGCGCCCCAGCGGCCAAGGTGCGCAGACCCGCAGCCTGCAAGAGTCACCCTGGATACGCATAAGCCTGATCACCGCGGCACTGGGCTTCATGGCGCTGTTCCTGATGCTGCCGTTGGCTGCCGTGTTTGCCGAGGCGCTGCGCAAAGGCTTGAGCGCCTACTGGCAGGCGCTCAAGGAACCCGATGCCTGGTCGGCCATCCGGTTGACGCTGATCACCGCAGCGGTGGCGGTTCCCCTGAATCTGGTGTTCGGCGTCGCAGCGGCCTGGGCCATTGCCAAGTACGAGTTCCGTGGCAAGGCCTTTTTAACCACTCTGGTCGACCTGCCGTTTTCGGTCTCGCCCGTGGTTGCAGGCTTGATTTATGTGCTGATTTTTGGTGCGCAGGGCTGGCTCGGCCCCTGGTTGGCCACGCACGACATCAAGGTCATCTTCGCAGTGCCTGGCATCATTTTGGCCACCGTTTTTGTGACCTTTCCTTTTGTGGCGCGAGAACTGATCCCGCTGATGCAGGCGCAGGGCAACCAGGAGGAGCAGGCAGCCATCGTCCTGGGGGCCAGCGGCTGGCAAACCTTTTGGCACGTGACCCTACCCAACATCAAGTGGGGCCTGATCTATGGTGTGATTTTGTGCAATGCGCGGGCCATGGGCGAATTCGGTGCGGTTTCGGTGGTTTCCGGCCATATCCGGGGACAGACCAACACCATGCCACTGCATGTGGAAATTCTCTACAACGAGTACCAGTCGGTTGCAGCCTTTGCCGTGGCCTCTTTGCTGGCTCTGCTGGCTCTGGTCACTCTGGCAGTGCAAAGCACGGTGCACTGGTTGCACGAGCGCGACCTCAAGACAGCCGCTGAACCCATCACCCAACCGTCAGGGGGCACTCATGAGTATTGAAATTCGCAACATCTCCAAACGCTTTGGCCAGTTTCAGGCGCTTAACGACGTCAACCTGGACATCGACTCGGGCGAACTCGTTGCCCTGCTCGGACCCTCCGGATGCGGCAAGACCACCTTGCTGCGCATCATCGCCGGACTGGAGCAAGCCGATCAAGGCAGCATCCTGCTGGCCGGAAAGGATGCCACCGATGTGCATGTGCGCGAACGTCAGGTGGGCTTTGTGTTTCAGCACTACGCGCTATTTCGGCACATGACGGTGTTCGAGAACATCGCATTCGGTCTGCGCATCAAGCCGCGCAGCCAGCGGCCCAGCACAGGGCAAATTAAGACCAAGGTGATGGATCTGCTCAGGCTTGTGCAACTCGATTGGATCGCTGATCGATATCCTTCACAACTGTCAGGAGGTCAGCGACAGCGCATTGCGCTGGCCCGCGCCCTGGCCGTAGAGCCGAAGGTGCTTTTGCTCGATGAACCGTTTGGTGCGCTCGACGCCAAAGTGCGCAAGGAGTTGCGTCGATGGCTGCGCCGACTTCATGACGAACTGCATGTCACAAGTGTCTTTGTCACCCACGATCAGGAAGAGGCACTGGAAGTGGCCGACCGGGTGGTGCTGATGAACCAGGGCGTGGTCGAGCAGGTCGGTACACCCCAGCAGGTCTGGGACCAACCTGCCAGCCCGTTCGTGTACGGTTTCCTGGGCGATGTCAACTTATTTCATGGTCGCGCCCATGAAGGACGGCTGCACCTCGAGGCAATGGCTCTGGACGCGCCCGAGCACATCCAAGCCCAAAATGCAAAGGCCATGGCCTATGTCCGTCCGCACGACCTGCAGGTCGAACGCTACCTGCCGGGCTCGATCGGCATGGTGGCGCAGTTGCAGCGCGCCATCGTGGTCGGTCCAATTGCTCGGCTGGAGCTGCGGCCCGAATCGGGCGATCGCAAGAACGGGTTAGCCCTGGAGGCCCAGATGCATGCCGACCAATTTTACGGATTGGGGCTGCAAGAGGGCGAAAAGCTGCTGGTCTACCCGCGCAAGGCCCGGGTCTTTTTGCACAGCTGAGCGCGGGCCCTATGCCGCCCTGCGGCGGCGAAGATCAAGCGCTCATCCCAAGGCGTAACGTGCGGCCTTGGCGATACTTTGTGCATCGACATTGAAAAATTCGCGCAGCTGGGCCCGGGTGTCGCTGCGGCCAAAGCCATCGGTGCCCAGTGTCAAATAGCGCCGGTCCTCTGGCAAGTAAGCGCGAACGCTTTCGGGCACTGCCTTGACGTAATCCGTGGCAGCAATGATCGGGCCACGAGTCGCAGCCAGCTGCTGCGCCACAAACGGTGAGCGTTGCATGCCTTGATCGATGGCTGCACGCTCGCAGGCCTGACCGTCTCGGGCCAGCTCACTCCAGCTCGTCACGCTCACAACCGTGCTGCTGATGCCCTCGGCAGCAAGCAATTGCGCCGCCTCGATGACTTCGGTGAGGATCGCACCTGAGCCGAGCAAGGTGACTTCGCGGCCCTGAGCGGCACGGGTCTTGAGCAGCGGGCCGTAGCGGCCCAATTCGTAACATCCCCGGATGACCTGATCGTCCACACCGGCAGGCAAATCCGGCTGGGCATAGTTGGCGTTCATGAGCGTGACGTAATAGAACACATCGCGCTGCTCGACCATCATTTCCTGCATGCCGCGCGCCAGGATCACGGCCAGTTCACCGGCAAACGCCGGGTCATAGGCTTTGCAGTTGGGGATCGTGGCAGCCCACAAGTGGCTGCTGCCGTCTTGGTGCTGCAAACCTTCACCACCCAGTGTGGTGCGACCCGAAGTGGCGCCGAGCAAAAAGCCGCGGGGCTGCTGATCGGCCGCGGCCCAGATCGCGTCTCCCACGCGCTGAAAGCCGAACATCGAGTAGTAGATATAAAAAGGCAACATGGCCACGCCGTGCACGCTGTAGGACGTGGCAGCGGCCGTCCAACTGGCAATCGCACCGGCTTCACTGATGCCTTCCTCGAGAATTTGACCATCCAGCGCTTCGCGGTAGCTGAGCACCGAGCCGATGTCCTCGGGTGCATAACGCTGGCCGACGCTCGAGTAGATACCCACCTGCTTGAACAAATTGGCCATCCCAAAGGTGCGCGCCTCATCGGCAACGATGGGCACGATGCGAGGGCCCAGCTCGGGGTTCTTGAGCAAATTGCCCAGCATGCGCACGAAGGCCATGGTGGTGCTCATCTCCTTGCCTCCAGCCTGCAGCGCGAAGTTGGCATAGGCCCGCACCTCGGGCGTGGCCACAGCCTGGCACTGGGTGTGGCGCTGTGGCAGATAGCCGCCAAGCGCCTGGCGACGGGCCTGCAGGTACTGCAACTCAGCGCTGTCAGGCTCGGGCTTGTAGAACGCCAATTGCTTGGCCTGCTCGTCGCTCAGCGGCAGGTTGAAACGGTTGCGAAACTCGATCAGTTCCTGCTCGTCGAATTTCTTTTGTGAGTGCGTGGTCATCTTGCCCTGACCGGACGAACCCATGCCATAGCCCTTTTTCGTGTGAGCCAGAATGACGATGGGCTGACCACGATGGGCCGCTGCCGCCGCGTAGGCCGCATGGATCTTGACCAAGTCGTGCCCCCCGCGCTTGAGGCGGTCGATCTGCTCGTCGGTCATGCCCTGGGCCAGACGGGCCAGCTCTGGGTTCTGGCCGAAGAAATGTTCGCGGTTGTAGCGTCCGTCGTTGGCCGCAAAGGTCTGCATCTGACCATCGACGGTGTTGGCAAAGGCGCGCATCAGCGCGCCGGATGCGTCACGCGCAAACAGGCCGTCCCAGTCGCTGCCCCAGACCAGCTTGATCACATGCCAGCCGGCGCCAGCAAACAGCTTTTCAAGCTCATCAATGATGCGGAAATTGCCGCGCACCGGCCCATCGAGCCGCTGTAAATTGCAGTTGACCACCCAGACCAGGTTGTCCAGGTTCTCGCGAGCGGCCAGTGTCAGGGCGCTCATGCTCTCGGGCTCGTCCATTTCACCGTCGCCAAAAACGCCCCAGACCTTGCGACCGCCGCAGTCGAGCAATTGCCTATGGGTCAGATAACGCATGAAGCGGGCGTGATAAATCGAGCTGATCGGGCCGATTCCCATCGAACCCGTGGGAAACTGCCAGAAGTCGGACATCAGATAGGGGTGCGGGTAACTCGGCAGGCCCCGCGTGCCGTGCGCCTGCGCCTGGATTTCCTGGCGGTAGTGCGCCAGCTCCTGTTCGCTCAGGCGGCCCTCCAGGAAGGCCCGGGCATAAACGCCAGGGGCGCTGTGCGGCTGGAAAAAGACCAGATCACCGCGGTGACTGTCGTCACGGGCGTGGAAAAAATGATTGAAGCCCACCTCGAACAAATCGGCTGCACTGGCATAGCTGGCGATGTGGCCACCCAGGTCACCATAGGCCTGATTGGCCCGCACCACCATGGCCAGAGCATTCCAGCGCATCAGCGATGCCAGGCGCTCTTCAACGGCCAGATCGCCCGGAAACACCGGCTGCTGGTCCACTGCAATGGTGTTGACATAAGGGGTGTTCAGATCGGGCTGCCAGCCGGTGCCCAAGGCACGGGCCTGAGCGGCCAGCAGATCCAGGATTTGGCGGCCCCGCTTGGCCCCCTCTGGGCTGGACCGCACCAGGGCTGTGAAGGCATCGATCCATTCGGCGGTTTCCTGAGGATCCGGATCGTGACCGGCGGCGGGCATTTGCAGCCAGGCGGAAAGGGTCGGGGCGTTCATGGCGAAGTCTCCTTAACAAATCGAACTGTATTGAAAATACGCCAGAACTTGATGCTTTTATGATTCAATAAGCCTTTTTTAAAAGCATTAAATTCCGTGAATAGAGAAAATTCAGCATGAAAATAGATTCCATAGACCTGCGCCTGCTCGATGAACTGCAAAACGACGGCAGCCTGAGCAATGTCGAACTGGCCCGCCGGGTGCACCTGTCGCCCTCGCCCTGCTTGGCCAGGGTCAAGGCGCTGGAGACGGCCGGCGTGATCAATCGCTACGTGGCCCTGGTCAATGCCAGCAAACTGGGCCTGGGCCTGAACGTCTTCATCAACATCAGCCTGCGCACGCAAAGCAAGGAGGCCCTGGCCATGTTTGAGGGGCGCATGGCCGAGTATGACGAGGTCATGGAGTGCTACTTGATGACCGGGGACTCGGACTACCTGATCCGCGTGGCTGTCACCGACATGGCTGCTCTTGAACGCTTCATTCTCGACAAGCTCTCGCCGATCGAGGGTGTGGAAAAAATTCGTTCGAGCTTCGCTCTCAAGCAAGTGCGCTACAAGACCGCGCTGCCCTTGCCACAGGCCAGGCCGGAGCGCTAAAGCCCTGAGCACACCCACGTACACTGGCAACCCATGACCTGGCATGCCCGCTTGGAGCTCGACTATGCAATGCGGCAGGGTCGCAGCATCGCGCAATTTCGCCACGAAGGACCGCTGCGCATCCTGCAAAGCCTGTACCCGCAAGGCGACGCAATTTGCCACAACGTTTTGGTCCATCCACCGGGTGGCCTGGTCGGCGGTGACACGCTCGATATCCGTGTGCGGGTGGCCACGGCTGCGCACGGGCTGATCACCACGCCGGGTGCCACCCGCTTTTATCGCTCTTTGGGCGAGACGGCACTGCAGAACACACAGATCACCTTGGAACCTGGAGCCCGGCTCGAATGGCTGCCCATGGAGTCCCTGTGCTACTCGGGCTGCTTGGCCGAAAACCGGTTGTGCATGAGCCTGGGCGCGCAAGCCGAACTGTTGGGGTGGGACGTGACCGCACTGGGTCTGCCGCAGGCCAGCCAGCCCTTTGTTGACGGGCAGTTTAGGCAACACATCGAGCTGTCCGATGTCTGGCTCGAACGCGCTACGCTGCGGGCCAACGACGATCAACTCATGAACAGTGCGATGGCACTGGCGAGCCAGCGTTGCATCGCCAGCGTGTTTCTACTGTGCGGGTCTGCGATGCAACGGCAACGGCGCGAGCACCTGCTGGAGCTGGCGCGGGACATCGCCAGCCAACACGGCCTGGCGGCCAGTGCCGGCGCCACATCGCCCAACGACCGGGTGGTGGTGCTCAGGGCGCTGGCTCCTTTGGTAGAGCCGGCGATGGACCTGCTCAAGCGGGTCTGGAGAGCCTGGCGCCAGGGTGCCTGGCAGCTTGATGCGCCCGCGCCCCGGATTTGGTCGACCTGAGACACAAGGCCCCTGACATGTCTGCCAGGGCCCAGCCCTGCGGGCTTTAAGCGCGCGCGGCGCGCAGTTTTTGCGAGAATTGCGCCAGAGCGGCGATACCGCTGGCTTCAGCACGCAGGCACCAAGCCTGTAAATCGGCAGCCAGCTGCTCCCGCGACACCGAGGTGCTCATCCACATCTGACGCAACTCTTCACGCATGGTGACCATCTTGTCGAGCACCGGGTGTTCGGCACGGGCCTTGGCCAGTTGCGGCCTGGCCGACTCGGGTACCTTGTCCTCGTCGCGGTGCAACCAGCGCGCGGCTGCCTTCATGACCGAGGTGTCGGCCTGCCTGGCCTTGAGCGCAGCCAGTTCAGTGTGCGCCGAGCGTCGCAACTCCCGCGCAAAACCAGCCATCACCTCGTAGCGGTGCGCAATCAAGGCTTCCAGAGTTTTTTCATCGGCCACCGGCTTGATGCTGCCCAGGTGCAGCCGCGGCGGCACTTTTTTGACGCTGGCCAGGCCTAAGGTCTTGAGGATGGTGATGTACATCCAGCCGATGTCAAACTCGTAGGGCTTGATCGACAGCTTGGCCGAGGTCGGGTAGGTGTGGTGGTTGTTGTGCAACTCCTCGCCGGCAATGATGATGCCCCACGGAGAGATGTTGGTGCTGGCATCGGGCGCCTCGAAATTGCGGTAGCCCCAGTAGTGGCCGGCGCCGTTGATGATGCCGGCGGCCATGACCGGTGTCCAGGCCATTTGCACCGCCCAAACCGCCAGACCGGCCATGCCGAACAGGGCCAGATCGATGATCATCATCAAGCCCACGCCCTGCCAGGAGTAGCGGGCGTAAAGGTTGCGCTCAATCCAGTCGTCGGGCGTGCCGTGACCAAACCGGGCCATGGTCTCCTTGTTTTTGGCCTCTGCGCGGTAAAGCTCAGCGCCGCGCAAGAGCACGGTGCGGATGCCATGGACCTGCGGGCTGTGCGGGTCTTGCTCCTGCTCGCATTTGGCGTGGTGCTTGCGGTGTATTGACGCCCACTCCTTGGTGACCTGCCCGGTGGTCAACCACAACCAGAGTCGGAAAAAATGCGAGGCGATCGGGTGCAGGTCCAAGGCGCGGTGCGCCTGATGGCGATGCAGAAAAACCGTCACACTGATCATGGTCACGTGGGTCATGGCCAGCGTGAACAAAACGATTTGCCACCAGGCAACGTCCCACAGGCCGTGGGCCAGCCAATCCAGAGCGGCGTCAAACAAGATCATGAATGCATCCTATAAGGTCGCGGGCGGGCGCTCGAGCGCCGCGACCCACCGATGTGCTCATTGTAGGCGCTGGGCCCAACTTCTCCTACCTTCAAGGCCGGAAATTCTTCCGATTTCAGTCAAAGCCTAATGAATTTCGTTCAAAAATCATCTAACTGACGTCATTTATTGGCTCCAAACAGCTGCCCGAGAGGTCGGCGATGGGCCGAAAATGCCCAGGACGCTCACTGGCGCTGCCATACGGAGGCAAAAAAACCGTCTGTCTGGTGCCGATGCGGCCACAGGCGCAAATATTCGCCCGAGCACAGGTCCTGGCCGTGCTCCAGGCCCAGATCAGCGAGCAGCGGCGCAACCGGGAGGGCTTTGAGCTGCGGATGGGCATCTGCAAAAGCCTGGGCGATGGCCTCGTTTTCCTCGCGCAGCAGGCTGCAGGTGGCGTAGACCAGACGCCCGCCGGGCTTGAGCAGGCGGGCTGCGCCGAACAAAATGGCCTGCTGCTTGGCAGCCATCTCTTCCACCGCTTTGGCGCTTTGGCGCCATTTCAGGTCGGGGTTGCGACGCAGGGTGCCCAGGCCAGAGCACGGCGCATCCA
>JAJTGH010000087.1 GCA_021299555.1 Comamonadaceae bacterium | reverse complement strand
GCCCAGCGACGGGCCTGCGCGCCCATGGCATAGAGCAACAGGGGCGGATCGCCGATATCAAGCAAAGACGGTGGGTAGCCCGGGTCACCCAGGACGAACACAAAGCGATCGGCGCCCCCATCGAGCCAGGCCACTGTGGTCTGCAATTGCCCAGGCAGCTCGGCCGGTTGATCGCGCAGCGCAGGCCATACCCGCGCCAGGCCGATCGCCTCCAGGCTTGACGGCGGCAACTCAAACACTGCCTGCGGCGAACCCGCAGCCGCCAGCAACTGCCGCGCCTGCACCCGCCCCACCCCGGGCATGAGCAAAAGCCTGAGCCAGGCACCCAATTCATCGACCTGCATGCCGACCTCCTGCTGTGAGCGCCGCAGTTTATGGGGCGATGGAGGACTTCAGACGACGCGCCGGCCGCAAGCGACGATGTTTGACGATCGACGGCCTAGCTGAGCTTGAACAAGCTCGTGGCTTCGAGATCGAGCACCTCGAGCCCATCGCTGTTGTGCAGTTGCCAACGCCAGCGCAAGATGCCAAGGCTGGGATTGCTTTTTGAGATCCGGGTCTCCAATACGGTGGCTTGAAGGACAAGCACATCGTTGGGTCGCAAGGGGTTGGGCCACTTGACGTAGGTCAGGCCGGGCGAAGCGTATGACTGCGATCCGGCCAAAAACGCATCTGCCACCAGGCGCATGGCAATTGCACAGGTGTGCCAACCGCTGGCAATCAAGCCCTTGAATGGGCCTTGAGCCGCGGCGGTCGGGTCCGTGTGAAACCACTGCGGATCCCACTGCTTTGCATAGCCGAGAATCTCGGCCTGACTGACCGTGTAAGGCCCCGCATGCAGCACGAGGCCGGCATGAAACTGAGCAAATTTCACGAACAGGCCCCCCGTTGCAAAACCGGGCAGGCCCGATCGCACCGGCCTCGGTGGCACAAGCCCATGATGCCCGCACCCACCGCCCGGATAGGAGCCTGACCCATCAATAGGTCTCCAGGTGCAAGCGGCCTTCTTGTTTGAGCGACGGGCCCACGCTGTCCCAGCTCAGACCGGCTTGATTGGCCACATCGCGCAGGGCGATCACCACGCCCTCTTCCATGCTCTTGAGGCCGCACACGTAGATGTAGGTGTTGGGGTCTTGGAGCAAGGCCGCCACGTCGGCACTGCGCTCGCGCAATAAGTCCTGGACGTAGCGTTTGGTCTGGCCCGGTTCGCGAGAGAACGCGAAGTTGATGTCGATAAAGTCTTTGGGCAGCTTTTGCAGCGGGCCGAAATAAGGCAATTCCTTTTGGGTGCGTGCGCCGAAAAACAGCATGAGCTTGCCGCCTTCAAACTTGCCACTTTGACGCAGGCGGCGACGCCACTCTGTCATGCCACGCATGGGCGCACTGCCAGTGCCCGTGCAAATCATCACGATATTGGATTTGGGATGATTGGGCATCAAGAAGCTGCTGCCAAACGGGCCGATCACCTGTACGGTGTCGCCGATCTCGAGGTCGCACAAATAATTCGAGGCCACCCCTTTCACGGGCTTGCCTGCGTGATCTTCCACCACGCGTTTGACGGTGATGGAGAGGTTGTTGTAACCGGCACGTTCGCCATTTCGAGGGCTGGCGATGGAATACTGGCGTGCATGGTGGGCCTTGCCCTTTTCGTCCAAACCGGGAGGCACGATGCCAATGGACTGACCTTCCAAGACAGGAAAGGGCATCTGGCCAAAGTCCAGCACGATGTGATGGGTTTCGTTGGCCGTGCCCGCTTCGTTGACTTGCACATTCCCAACCACGGTGGCGGTGGTGGGCGCTTTGGGGCCATGCAAGTTGGTGTACGGATGCGCCGCAGACCAGGGCGGCACGGTCGCGCCATACGCGGCCGAGTTGAACGCGGCGTCCTCGCCGGCGGACAATTCGGCCGAAGCCAGAGAAGGTGCGGTCGAGGCCGCAGATGCAACAGCCGCATCGCCGCCCAGGGCAGACAACTCACTGTCTGAGAGGGCCGCCGGCAACTCGTCCCACGAGAGCTGCTCTTGGACGGTGTAGGCCGCCGCCTTGGGGCGCATGCGCCAGTTGTCAATCGAGCCTGTGGGGCACGGTGGCACACAGGCCATGCAGAAATTGCACTTGTCTGCAATCACCACATAGTTGCGGCTGTCATGCGTGATCGCACCCACCGGACAGGTGGCTTCGCACGTGTTGCACCGGATACAAATTTCCGGGTCGATCAAATGCTGATTGAGCAGTTCGGTGGGTGCGGTCATGGCATGTTTGACTCAGGAGTGATCAGTTGAAGCGAACGTAGTCAAAGTTCACCGGCTGGCGGTTGATGCCCATGACAGGTGGCGCAATCCAGTTGGCGAATTTGCCCGGCTCCACCACACGGCCCATCAAGCTGGCCACGTAAGCACGGTCTTCGCTGGTGGGCAGCCACTCACCGACTTTGGCCATCCACTGTTCATTGGTCACGACCTCGCCATCGGGAGTGATCTTGGCGCCCGACAGAGATCCAATGTTGCGGTGGAAGGCCTTGTGGGGTGCTTTGAGCTTAAAGCCTATGCCTGCCTTCTCGATCACCCGGTTCCAGCGGTCTATGCCGCCTTTGGAATCGGTGATGTAGTCGTCGCGCAGCACCTCATTCAAGGCATTGAGCATGGGCACTTCCTTTTCGACCAGCTTGCCGCCTTCGACCGACAGGATCTTGTAGCTGTTGCCTTTCAAGACGTGGTCGTCGGAGCGCTTGCCCTCTTCATAGCGGCCTTTGAGACCCGAGCTGTAGAAGGTTGCAGCGTTGGAGGACTGGTCGGCGCCGAACAGGTCGATGGTGACCGAGAAGTGGAAGTTGATGTAGCGCTGGATGGTTGGCAAATCGATCACACCGGCAGCGCGCAGTTTGGCCACGTCATCGGTTTTGAGCTCATTCATCACATCCACGGTGCGCTGGATCGTGCGACTCACACCCGACTCACCCACAAACATGTGGTGGGCCTCTTCGGTCAACATGAACTTGGTGGTGCGGGCCAAGGGGTCGAATGCCGACTCGGCCAGAGCGCACAACTGGAATTTGCCGTCACGGTCGGTGAAGTAGGTGAACATGAAGAAGCTCAACCAGTCGGGCGTCTTCTCGTTGAAGGCCTGCAAGATGCGCGGGTTGTCTTCGTTGCCGCTGTTGCGCTGCAGCAGCGCATCGGCTTCTTCACGGCCATCTTTGCCGAAGTATTTGTGCAACAGGTAGACCATGGCCCACAGGTGGCGGCCTTCTTCCACGTTGATCTGAAACAGGTTGCGCAGGTCGTACAGGCTCGGGGCGGTCCGGCCCAGGTGGCGCTGCTGCTCAACCGATGCTGGCTCGGTGTCGCCTTGCGTCACGATGATGCGGCGCAAGTTGGCACGGTGTTCGCCAGGCACATCTTGCCAAACCTTCTCACCGACGTGGTCGCCGAAGTGGATTTTTCGGCCTTCTTCCCCAGGGTTGAGGAAAATGCCCCAGCGGTAGTCGCGCATCTTGACGTGACCAAACTGTGCCCAGCCTTGCGGGTCCACGCTCACAGCAGTGCGCAAGTACACATCCATGGCGGTCGAACCTTCGGGGCCCATGTCGTCCCACCAGTTGATGAAGTTCGGTTGCCACTGCTCGAGCGCACGTTGCAAAGTGCGGTCTTCATTGAGGTTCACGTTGTTAGGAATCTTTTCGCTGTAGTTGATGCCGGACATGAGAGGCTCCAGGAATTAAAGCAACGGTGGGGTCAAATTACGGTTGCAGCAGGCACCACCGGGAAGCGCGCCGCACAACGCAGGAACATCAAACCCGGTTCATATCGAACACGGATTTCTCGCCTTTGCCATAGACCTTCAGGGCGCCTTTTTCACCCACCGCGTTGGGGCGGTTGAAGATCCAATTTTGCCAAGCGGACAGGCGACCAAAAATGCGTGTTTCCATGCTTTCTTTTTGGGCGAAACGAAGATTGGCTTCCAGGCCGGTCAGGCTGTCTGGGGACATCGCGGCACGCTCTTCGACGGCCAGTCGAATTTCATCGGTCCAATCGATGTCGTCCGGTGCGGCAGTCACCAGACCGAGCGCCAGTGCTTTTCGAGCGTCGAGAAGTTGACCGACCGCAGCGCGGGCGCCTTCAAGAGGGCCCACTTCTTCGTAGAAACGGCGCTGCAAACGGGACTGATGATTGACCATGGGGAAGTAGCCAAAATTGAGTTCGCTCAATGCGATCTGCGGTGCTTTTTCCGGGGCATCGGGCAGGTCCAGCATGTAGGCGCGATCGGCTGCGAAAGCCAACTCGGCCAGCGTGCCGACAAAGCAAGAGCCTTCGTCGATCAGGGCAAACAGCGAACGTGATGTGACATCGACGCGGGCCAGTGTGCGGCGCATCAGACCGATGGTTTCGTTGACCAGCCAATGGGCCTGGTGCTGCGCCAAGATGGCGTCACTTTGCAAGGCGAGCCTGGCGTCACCCGCGGTTTTGAGCAACCAGGTGCCGATGTCCAGCTCGTTGGTGCGAAGGTTCAAGATCGCATCGTCCAACTCGCGGGCCATCTGCAGCGGATACCAATTGGCCCCGGCTGCCTCGATGGCGGCAATCGTCTCGGGCAATGCGTCCTTGGGGGCATGCACCGTCAGGGTGGCGGTGCGCTTGGTGCGGTCAATGGCCACCTGCACGTATTCGTAGTTGATGCTGTCGGCAGCGATCTGCCGCTTGAGCGGTGTCAAGGACACGCCTTGGCCGGCCGCCGCAGCGCCCGGGCGCTTGCAGTGGGCGGCCGGTTTGCTGGCCCGCGCATGCACAGCCGCTGCAAATTTGGCGGGCTTGGCAACCTCATCGACCAAGCGCCAATCCACAGCTTTCTGACCGCGCACACCTTCGACGCTGGTGCAAAAAATGTCGGCATGGTCGTGGCGTACTTTGCGCTTGTCGGTCACGCGGGTCAGGCCGCCGGTGCCTGGCAGCACGCCGAGCAGGGGCACCTCGGGCAGCGACACGGCCGAAGAGCGGTCGTCGACCAAGACGATTTCGTCACAAGCCAAGGCCAGCTCGTAGCCACCGCCGGCACACGCGCCGTTGACCGCGGCCACAAACTTCAGCCCGCTGTGACGGCTGCTGTCTTCGATCCCGTTGCGGGTTTCGTTGGTGAACTTGCAGAAGTTCACTTTCCAGGCGTGAGAAGACACACCGAGCATGAAGATGTTGGCGCCGGAGCAAAAGATGCGCTCTTTCAGGCTTGTCACGACCACGCTCTTGACCTCTGGATGCTCAAAGCGGATGCGGTTGAGAGCGTCGTACAGCTCGATGTCCACGCCCAGGTCATAGCTGTTGAGCTTGAGCTTGTAGCCCGGGCGTATGCCGCCGTCTTCATTGATGTTCAATTGCAGCGTCGCAATCTCACCTTCGTACTTCACAGACCAGTGCTTGTACTGGCTGGGGTCCAACTGGTAGTCGACCGTGGTGGGTTGGTTCATCTCTCTCTCCAGGTTAAAACAGGCAAATTGGCGGTGAATTTCGCAGGGCTTGAGCGCCCAGTGATTGCAGTATAGTGCATTTACGAAAAGTCAACATGCATTTTTGTTCATTATAGGGTAAACACTGGTAAAACGGCTGCGAATGCCTTGTCAAGTGGGGGTCGGCCCTGGCCCTGCTCAGGATGGCAGGCCGGTGTGGCAGGGCGGTTAAGTCGGGCGTTTGGTCACCGCGCGCAACCGTGCGCGCAGCCCAAGGAAGCTGTCCTCCAGGGACTGGGCGCTGGTGTCAAAAGTCATGTCCGCCTTGGCATAAAAGGGTGCACGCTCGTCCAATATCAGCTTCAGATCATCGATCGCTTCGGCGCTGCCGGCCATGGGACGCATGTCGCCTTGCGCGGCCACGCGGGACAAATGCTCTTCCGGTTTGGCCTGCAGCCAGACGGTGTAGCAGTGCGAGAGCAGCTCATTGAAGGTGCCAGATTCCGAGACCAATCCACCCGGTGTGGCAATGATGACCTCGGGATAGATCTCGATGGCCTCCTCCAGGGCACGGCGCTCGTAGCGTCGGTAGGCGTGGGTGCCGTACAGATTGTGAATTTCAGAGACGCTGCATCCCGCAAATTTTTCGATTTCACGGCTCAGCTCAATAAAGGGGTAGCCCAGATCTTGGGCCAAGCGCTGACCCAGGGTGGTTTTGCCAGCCCCGCGCAAACCGATCAGTGCAATGCGGTTGGTGCGCGCGGCCTCGTCGGTGGAGCCAAAGAGCAGCGCGATTTGTTCGCGCACCCGACGCAGGTCTGCCTCGTTGCGGGTACTGAGCATTTCCCGCAACAGCAGCCATTCGGGAGAACGGGTGGTCACATCGCCGATCAATTCGGCCAAGCTGCATTGCAAGGCCCCCGCCACCTGCAAAAGCACCAGGATGGATGCATTGCCTTCCCCGTATTCCAGGCTGGCCAAATGGCGCTCCGACACATTGGCCGCCACTGCCACGGCTTTGCGCGTGAGTCCGCGACGAGCGCGCAGTCCGCGCACGCGCTCACCGAGGGCAATCAGAAAAGGGTTCTTCGCTTGCGCCAACTCAGTCATTGATCGCTTTCCGTGCATTCGCACTGAGGTCCGGCCACAAAACATGCAGTATAGTGCTGTACATGCGTTTTATATCATTTCAGTCTTCGTGCAAGCATAATAGTTCATGTTAACGCCTATGAAAAGCAGCCCAAGCACAACCGACGAAATTGCACGGGCTCAGGCCCGATTCAAAACGCGCCTGACCGACGTCACCGCCCGGATTCACACGCGCGCGCTCAACAGCGCCCTCGAGGAATGGCTCAATGCCAACCTGGGGACAGACACCCCCACCTACCGAGAGCTCAAGCAGTCGTGCGAAGAGGGCGTGGCTCAAGGCTGGCTGTGCAAGCACGAAGCCGCTGGCCTGCGCTATGGCCGCATCTTCAAGCCCTCGGAGGATTTGCACGGCTTCTCCGTTGACGTGGTGGACATGGAAAACGTGGCGGGACCACACCATGTGCACCCTCAGGGCGAGATCGACCTCATCATGCCCATCGAGGGCGACGCCCAATTTGACGGCCGCCCTGCGGGCTGGCTCGTGTGCCCGCCCGGCAGCGCCCACCGACCCACGGTGAGCCACGGCCGCGCCTTGATTTTGTATCTCTTGCCCAACGGCGACATCCAATTCACCCGACAAGAAGGCTAGCATGACCGATCTACTCCCCAACTTCGTCAGTGGCCAATGGCAAAGCGGCAAAGGTGCCGGCACTGCTTTGTATGACCCGGTGCTGGGCACCGAACTGGTACGGGTTGACGCCCACGGCCTCGACCTGGCCGCCGCCTTTGCATTTGCCCGCCACCAGGGCGGCCGTGCTTTGCGCAGCCTGAGCTACGCGCAACGCGCAGCCATGCTCGGCGCCGCAGCCAAAGTGCTTCAAGCCAACCGCGATGCGTATTACGACATCTCCATCGCCAACAGCGGCACCGTGAAAAACGACACCGCGGTCGATGTAGACGGCGGCATCTACACCCTGGGCACCTACGCCAAAATGGGCGAGGGCCTGGGCAATGTCCATTACATGCTCGATGGGCAGCCCGCTCGCCTGGCCAAAGACCCTCTGTTTCAATCTCAACACGTGCTCACGCCAACGCGCGCAGTGGCCTTGTTCATCAATGCTTTCAACTTCCCCGCGTGGGGCCTGTGGGAAAAAGCGGCACCCGCACTCCTGTCTGGCGTGCCCGTCATCGTCAAGCCCGCCACCACCACAGCCTGGCTGACACAGCGCATGGTCAAAGACGTGGTCGATGCGGGCATCTTCCCCGCCGGCGCGATCTCTGTCATTTGCGGAACAGCGGCCGTGATCCGCTCGCACCGTGCCGTGACCCACCTATCGGTGCGCGTGAACATCGAAGCCGACAGCGTCAACTGCGCCTTGCTTTTGCCCAGCGAGGCCGCAGACGGCCAAGCCATCGATTTGCTGGCCAAGGAGGTCGCGCGCGAGATGACCGTCAAATCCGGCCAGAAATGCACGGCCATTCGCCGTGTCCTGGTGCCTGAAAAACTGTACGACACCGCAGCGCAAGCCATCAGCGCGCGCCTGGCCAAAACCACGTTGGGCAACCCGCGCAATGACACCGTGCGCATGGGCGCTGTGGTCAACAGAGAACAGTTCGACGCTGTGCACACAGGCTTGAGCCATCTGAAAGCCCAAGCGGCTGTGTTGCACGATGGCCGCTCGCATGCGCTGGTCGACGCCGATGCAGCCATTGCCTGCTGCGTTGGCCCCACCCTCCTGGGCACGCGTGATGCCGCAGGCAGCGATGCCGCCGACCGCGTCCACGACACCGAAGTCTTTGGCCCTGTGGCCACCTTGGTCCCCTACCGCAATGACGACCTCGATCACGCCCTGCAACTCATCGGCCGCGGCCAAGGCTCCCTGGTGGCCTCGGTCTACGGAACCGACCCAGCCGCACTGGCACGCGCCGCTACAGAGCTGGCCAGCTGCCACGGCCGTGTACACGTCGTCTCCCCCGATGTGGCCTCCATGCACACCGGCCACGGCAACGTGATGCCGCAATCACTGCACGGCGGCCCCGGCCGCGCCGGAGGGGGCGAGGAGCTCGGCGGTTTGCGGGCCCTCAATTTCTACCACCGCAGGGCCGCCCTACAAGCGAGCACTGCCGTATTGACCCAACTAGAACAACACCCCTGAGCATCGACCTGGAGGAGACACACATGACCGACCTACACCACAGCACCGAACACGTTCAGGCCCCACCCGAGCAATTTAACTTTGCGCAGTTCCTGCTCGAACGCAATGCCGGCCATGGTGAGCGCCCGGCTTTCATTGACGACGCCGGCACCCTGAGCTACGGGCAATTGGCGCAGCGCGTACGCACTCTGGCTGCGGGCTTGCGCGCACTGGGCATCCGGCGCGAAGAGCGCGTGCTGCTCCTGATGCAAGACTGCAATGACTGGCCGGTGAGCTTTTTGGGTGCGATGTATGCCGGCTTGGTGCCCGTGGCAGTCAACACCTTGCTCACGGCCGATGACTATGCCTACATGCTCGAACACTCGCGGGCGCAGGCGGTGTTGGTCTCGGGCGCATTGCTGCCCACCCTGACGGCCGCACTGATCAAATCGGACCATGAGGTGAGCAAAGTCATCGTCTCCAAGCCGGTGGCCGACCTGCACCCTGCGGAGATTGAGTTTGAGGCCTTTATTAAAGCCCATCAACCCATGGCCAAAGCCGCGCAAACCAAGGGCGACGATCCGGGCTTTTGGCTGTATTCGTCGGGCTCTACAGGCCGCCCAAAGGGCACAGTGCACTCTCATGCCAACCCGTACTGGTCATCCATGCTGTACGGAAAAAACACCTTGAAGCTCACAGAAAAAGATGTGTGCTTCTCGGCGGCCAAATTGTTCTTTGCCTATGGCTTGGGCAATGGCCTGACCTTCCCGATGACCGTCGGAGCCACCGCCATTTTGATGGCTGAGCGCCCCACACCCGTGGCCACCTTCGCCCGCATGACAGGTCGCGTGGGCGGCCTCAAGCCCACTGTGTTTTTTGGTGCGCCCACTGGCTTTGCAGGCATGCTGGCTCACCCGGAACTGCCGAGCAAGGAGCAGGTGGCCATGCGCCTGGTCTCCTCCGCTGGTGAGGCGCTGCCGGCAGAGCTGGGCGAGCGTTTTCATAAACACTTTGGAGTGCACATCGTCGACGGCATCGGCTCGACCGAGATGCTGCACATCTATTTGTCGAATCGACCGCACGATGTCCGCTACGGCACGACCGGCTGGCCTGTGCCGGGGTACGACGTGGAACTGCGCGGTGACGACGGTCAACCGGTCGCCGACGGCGAGCCCGGCGACCTCTACACCCGAGGTCCATCTGCGGCACTCATGTACTGGGGCAACCGTGAAAAAAGCCGCGAGACGTTCCAGGGCGGTTGGACCAAGAGCGGTGACAAATACATCCGCAATGCCGATGGCACCTTCACCTACGGCGGGCGCTCCGATGACATGCTCAAGGTCAGCGGCATCTATGTCAGCCCCTTCGAGGTCGAGGCCACTTTGATACAGCACCCGGCCGTGCTCGAGGCGGCCGTCATTGGTGTGGCCGACAGCGATGGCCTGACCAAAACCAAGGCTTTTGTGGTGCTCAAATCCGGGGCTCAAGCGAGCGAAGAAATCCTCAAGGCCTTCGTGAAAGACAAGCTTGCCCCCTACAAGTACCCGCGCATGATTGAGTTTGTTCCGGAACTGCCCAAAACAGCGACTGGCAAAATTCAGCGCTTCAAGCTTCGCGCCCAAGAAGCACAACGCTGATGCACACCAACCTCGTCCAGATCAGTTGGCGGGGTCGGCCCGTGCACATTGAGCACCAACACCTCAATGCGCATTTGGCCGATGCGCCGCTTCTGGTGTTTTTACACGAAGGTCTGGGCTCGATTGCGATGTGGCGCGACTACCCGCAGCAACTGTGTGATGCGCTCGAGGTCCGTGGCTTGGTGTACTCGCGCCCTGGGTACGGTCTGTCCACGCCGCGCCAAGCGCAAGAGCATTGGGGCGTCGACCTCATGCACCAGCAAGCCCACGAGGTTTTACCTGCCCTGCTGCAGACCCTGGGTGTGAGCCAGTCGCCTTGGCTGTCTCTATGCAGCCTCTCGCGCCACCGCAGGGGTGATGGTTATCGCGCCCCACATCATGGTCGAGGATGTGACGCTCCAGAGCATTGAACGGGCCAGGCTGGCCTATGAACAGAGCGATCTGCGCAGCAAACTGGCCCGCCACCACGCCGACGTGGATTCTGCATTTTGGGGCTGGAACAACATGTGGCTGGCGCCCCAATTCAGGAGCTGGTCGATCGAAAAAGACATCCGCACCATTTCCTGTCCTGTTCTGGCGATTCAGGGCATCGACGACGAATACGGCACTTTGGCACAAATTCGGGACATTCAACGCCATGTGCCGCAAACCCAATTGCTGGAACTGGGCAACTGCGGCCATTGGCCCCAACGCGATCAACCGCAGGCACTGAGTCGAGCCTGCGCGGGTTTTTATCGGGCCCAGGTTTAAGCCACCACCCGAGCCTGGCCAAAAAGCCAGAGGACGGCTTTGCTGGGACAATGGGCGCAAAGCGTTCATGACCAAGCCACCCTTTGTTTTTGTCGCCCCGCCCAAAAGCCATGCCTGCACTGACCATCCTCCGCTACCCCGACCCGCGCCTGCACAAGGTGGCCAAGCCCGTGGCCGCCGTGGACGAACGATTGCACGAATTGATCGAGCGCATGCTCGAAACCATGTATGAGGCCCAGGGCATCGGCCTGGCGGCCACTCAGGTCGATGTGCATGAGCGGCTGATCGTGATCGACGTGAGCGAGGAGCGCAACCAGCCCCTGGTGCTGATCAACCCCGAAATCATCTGGGCCAGCCCTGAAAAACGCCTGGGTGAAGAGGGCTGCCTGTCGGTGCCGGGGATTTATGACGGGGTCGAGCGTTCGCTGGCGGTGCGGGTCAAGGCGCTCGATCGACAGGGCCAGGAGCAGACCCTGGAGGCCGAGGGGATCTTGGCGGTTTGCATTCAGCACGAGATGGACCATCTGCAGGGCAAGGTGTTCGTGGAATACCTGTCGATGTTCAAGCGAGGACGGATCAAGACCAAAATGGCCAAGCTGCAGCGCGAAGACGAGCGCTACGCGCAGTAAACGGTCCATGCGCCTTGTATTTGCCGGCACCCCCGAATTCGCGCAGCAAGCGCTCGAGCGCTTGCATGGCGCGGGCTTTGATATCGCTCTGGTGCTGACCCAGCCCGACCGCCCTGCGGGCCGGGGCATGAGGTTGCAGGCCTCGCCGGTCAAGCAGTATGCGCAGGCCCATGGTCTGGCCCTGGCGCAGCCGCGCAGCCTGCGGCTCGAGGGCAAATACCCCGACGATGCAGTGGCCGCGCAGCAGGCACTGCTGGCCGCAAGGCCAGACGCCATGGTGGTGGCCGCCTATGGGCTGATCTTGCCGCAGTGGGTGCTCGATCTGCCTCGTCTGGGTTGCCTGAACATTCACGCCTCACTGCTGCCGCGCTGGCGTGGCGCCGCACCGATACACCGGGCCATTGAAGCGGGAGACGTGCAAACGGGAGTGACCATCATGCAAATGGACGCTGGCCTGGACACGGGCGACATGCTGCTGCTGCAAGCGCTGGACATTGCCCCGCAGGAGACCACCGCGAGCTTGCACAACAAGCTTGCGGCCCTGGGCGCCGAGCTGATCGTGCAGGCGCTCGAGCGCGCGCAGGCCGGCTCTTTGGTGCGCACGCCCCAACCGGCCCTAGGGCTCAGCTATGCGGCCAAGATCGACAAAGCCGAAGCTGCGCTCGACTGGCGCGAGTCAGCCACTGTGCTCGAGCGGCGCATCCGCGCGTTTCAACCCGCCCCAGGTGCCGGCGCCAGCCTGCAAGGCACAGCCCTGAAGATTTGGCAGGCCGCCGTGCAGCCACACCAGCGGGCCGCGCCCGGTACGGTGGTGGCCGTCAGCCAAGAGGGTGTGGACGTGGCCACCGGCCAGGGTGTGCTGCGCCTTCAGCGGCTGCAAAAACCAGGCGGCAAACCCCTGGAGGCGAACGAGTTTTTACGCGGCTTTGCCATCACGCCGGGCCTGTGCTTTGAGGCCAAGGCCCAAACATGAAGCCCTGGTGGCGCGATGAGAATTTTCGGCTGGGCATGCGCGACATGGCCACCGTGGCACCGGGCATGGCCGCTTGGGGCCTGATGACCGGGGTGGCCATCGTCAATTCGGGCATGAGTGGCGTCGAGGTGCTCATGATGACGCTGCTGCCGTATGCGGGCAGCTCACAACTGGCCTCGCTGCCGCTGATTGCGGCCGGCGCACCACTGTGGGTCATACTGGCCACGGCGTTTTGCGTCAATCTGCGCTTCATCGTTTTCAGCGCTCACCTGCGTGACTACATGATGGACCTGCCGCCGGCACAGCGGCTGCTTCGGGGCTATGTGACGGCAGACTTGTCCTACATGATGATGATCAAACACTGGCCGCAGGCCGCACCCGATGCGGCCGGCCGCCGGCAACAACGCAGCTACCTGGCCGGCAATTGCCTGATGGGGTGGATCAGCTGGATAGGCGCGAGTTTGGTGGGCGTTGCCTTTGCAACATCCATCCCGCTGTCTTGGGGTCTGGGCTTTGCAGGCACGCTGGCCCTGATCGGGGTCTTGTTTTCACTGGCCAACAGCCCGCTGCGCGCGCTTTCGGCCGTCGTCTCATGCGGCGCTGCGGTCGCTGCACTGGCGCTGCCGCTGCGGCTCAATATTCTGATGGGCATAGCCGCTGCGGTGGTGCTGTGTCTGGTGCTCGAACAACTGCAGCAAAGCGAACCGACCCGGAGCCCACCATGATCGAGGGCACCGACGGCTGGACCGTACTGACCATCATGCTGCTGACCGCCAACACGGTCATCACGCGCTGCTTCTTTTTCCTCTCCAGCAAACGCTGGACCATGCCCCGCTGGCTCCAGCGCAGCATGGCCTATGCGCCCATTGCGGCTCTGGCAGCGGTGATCGGACCGGAAGTGCTGACGGCGCAGGGCCAGCTGATCGGCACCTGGCAAGACGCGCGCCTGTTCGCCGTGGCCGCCGCCGGCTTGTGGTACTACATGCGCCGAGGACTGCTGGGCACCTTGGTCTGTGGCATGGGCACCTATTTGCCGCTGCGGCTGATGCTGGGCTGGTAGCACCAGCAAAGAGCACTAAACTGCCACCTTCCTCAGATCCGGGTGCTGCCCGATTCGCCCAAGCTGGCAGCGCCCGCGTGTGCCTTCCCGACCATGAACTTCATCCGCTTTTCTGATCTGTGCGCCCAAGGCCAAGCCCGTGGCCGGCGCGTCTTCATTCGGGCCGACCTCAACGTGCCGCAAGACGATGACGGCCGCATCACCGAAGACACCCGCATCCGCGCATCGCTGGCCTGCATTGAGATGGCGCTGGACGCTGGCGCGGCCGTCATGGTCACGAGCCACCTGGGCCGGCCCACCGAGGGCCAATTCACGCCGGCCGATTCGCTGGCCCCGGTGGCTCAGCGCCTGGGCGAGCTGCTGGGCCGGCCGGTGCCGCTGGTGACCGACTGGGTCGATGGCGTGAGCGTCAAGCCGGGCGAGCTGGTGCTGCTGGAGAACTGCCGCGTCAACCGGGGTGAGAAGAAAAACAGCGAAGAGCTCGCGCGCAAGCTGGCCGCCCTGTGCGATATTTTTGTGCATGACGCCTTTGGCACCGCCCACCGGGCAGAGGCCACCACCTACGGCATCGCCCAGTTCGCACCGGTGGCCTGCGCCGGCCCGCTGCTGGCCGCCGAGATGGACGCCATCTCCAAAGCCCTGTCAGCACCCAGGCGCCCTCTGCTGGCGATTGTGGCCGGCTCCAAGGTATCGACCAAACTGACCATTTTGCAAAGCCTGGCGGACAAGGTGGACCAGCTGATCGTGGGCGGCGGCATTGCCAACACCTTCATGCTGGCAGCGGGACTGCCCATCGGAAAAAGCCTGGCCGAGGCCGACCTGCTCGACCAGGCCAAAGCGGTGATTGCCGCCATGAAGGCGCGCGGCGCCGAGGTGCCCATCCCCACCGACGTGGTGGTGGCCAAGACCTTTTCCGCCGACGCCGCAGCAAGCATCAAAAAGGCCACCGAGGTGGCTGACGACGACCTGATTCTGGACATCGGCCCTGAGACCACAGCCCGCCTGGCCGCTCTGCTCAAAGTTGCGGGCACCATTGTCTGGAACGGCCCGGTCGGTGTGTTTGAATTCGACGCCTTTGCCAAAGGCACTGAAGGCATCGCCCGCGCAATTGCCAGCAGCAGCGCGTTTTCGATTGCCGGCGGCGGCGACACCCTGGCCGCGATTGCCAAGTACGGCATCGACAAAGAAGTGGGCTACATCTCCACCGGCGGCGGCGCCTTCCTGGAAGTGCTCGAAGGCAAAACGCTGCCGGCCTTTGAGATCTTGCAGAAACGGGCGGGGGTTTGAGAGGCTAGGCCCTGCGGACCAACAGGCCCGATTACAGGCTGGCCGACTGATCGACACTCTCTGGAATGAGCGCCAGCAGATCAGTCACGCCCACATCCACGCCTGCTTGATACAGCAGCGTGCTGACCTGGCCGCGGTGGTGGGTCTGGTGATTGAAGAAATGCTGGAGCAAGGGGCCAAACTCCTTGCTGAAAGATACGCCCGCCATGCTGATGTACGCAACGGCCACCGTCAGGTGTTCGGGCCTGATCTCGGCAACCCACTGCGCGATGAGTTCATCGAGACGTCGTCGGTATTCGCCCAGCCCGGCCAGGTCGGATGAGAGGGTCTGCCGCAGTGAGGTCGGACGCTCGAACGCAGACAGGCCCGCCGACGCTTCAAAGCGGTGCGGGTGCTGCGCAAAACGATGCAGCCAAAGGGTGTCACCCACAGCCAGGTGGTTGAGCGTTCCCAGAATCGAGCCGAAGAAAGCCCCGGTGTCAGCCCGAAGCGTGTCGGCAGTAAGCTTGGCCGCCGCCTCGAAGATGCGCTGGTTCATCCAGCGGCTGTATTGCGACATCAGGACTGCGGTTTGCGGTGTCATGGTCAAGCTCCCGAGATGCGGGATGAAGGGGCGGCCGGCAACGGCCATCACATCCGCGCTTTGAGTCAGTCTAAGGCTGATCCGGCGCGTCAGACCATCACCCCGGCAGACGATCACTTTTTTTCACTTCGTATAAAGTGGCCGCCATCACCAAATACGGCGTCGAAAAAAAGTGGGCTACATCTCCACCGGCGGCGGCGCCTTCCTTGAAGTGCTCGAAGGCAAAACGCTGCCGGCGTTTGAGATCTTGCAAAAGCGGGCAGGGGCTTGAGAGCCGGCGTCACCGACGGCACGCGCAAAGGGCCAGGCAAGCACTTGACCAGCAGCGACAGCGTGCTGGTCTGCCAGCGGCAGATGAGCCGGCAGTCGCGCCGACCTCACTCCGTCCGCTCGGAGATGACCACCACCACGCGCTGACCTGCCACCGACATCACCACCTGCAGCGGAAAAGCACCATCCGGGACCGCGCTGGCTTCAAAGCGCAGGCGCTGCGGATCGAACTTCAGCCAATTGGGGAGCGGCGCACCGGTGGGCAGGCTGGCCTGAGCCGGGGCTGGCGAGGCCTCTTGCTGCGCCAATGCACGCACCGTCTCCGGCAACTCGAAGCTAAAGCCTGCACCGGCAGTGGCCGTCCCCTTGGGCAGGGACACTGCTGCCATGGAGTTGACACCTGCAGATGGCGCTGCGCGCAAATCGATCATCACCCCAGCAGTGCTGCCGCCAGCGCCTGTTGCACCACCGCCTTCAGAGGAGGAGCTGGAGGAGGACGAACCCGAAGAGGCCGAACCCGAGGCTGCAATAGGTGCCGCAATCGGTGCCGCAATCGGTGCTGCTGTCGGCGCGGCCGCTGAAGGAGCAGAGACCGGCGAACTCACCAGAGGCGCAGGCGCGCTGGTCGCCGACGGCAAGGGCGCTGCAGTCGCGATCACCGGCACAGCACCCTGAGCCGAAGCAGCGGCAGCCGCAGCTTCCCGACGCGCATCGCCAGCGATCAAATAGCTGCTGGCCTGGATGTCAGAGCCTGTGGTCAGGCTGTTACCGAGGTTGGTCAGTGTCACAACCCCAGCACCAGCTTCCAGAGTCACCAGACCCTGAACCACAAGCGGTCCAGCCTGGGTGATGTTGCCTCCACCGCTGTCAACCTGCAGCGTGCCTGACGCACTGGTGCTGCCCAGATTCAGAGCACCCTGGCTCGTCAGACTCACATTGCCAGTGCCGTCGACCGTACCCAAGGTCAAAGCGCTCGCATCCTTGAGGGTGATGTTTGCGCCGGTCGCGTTGACCGTGCTGCCAAAGTTGTTGGTGGCGCTGTCCAGCGTGATGTCGGCCCGCACACCGGCGCTGGACGCAGCCAGTGTGGTGGTGCCCGTCACGTTGACCGTCGCGTTGGGTGCATCGGTGATCGCACCGCCGGTGCTGGTCGCCGTGAGCCCGCCAGTGGCCGTGATATTGCCCAACTCCAAGCCACCGGTGCCATCGATCAAGGTCACGTTGGCGCCGCTGGCGTTGACCGTGCTGCCAAAGTTGTTGGTGGCGCTATCCAGCGTGATGTCAGCCGGCGTGCCATTGTTGCTGGCCGCCAACGTGGTGGTGCCCGTCACATTGACCGTGCCCGCATCGGTGATCGCACCGCCGGCGCTGGTCGCCGTGAGCCCGCCGGTGGCCGTGATATTGCCCAACTCCAAGCCAGCGGCGCCATCGACCAAGGTCACGTTGGCGCCGCTGGCGTTGACCGTGCTGCCAAAGTTGTTGGTGGCGCTGTCGAGCGTGATGTCGGCCGGCACACCGCCGCTGGACGCAGCCAGTGTGGTGGTGCCCGTCACGTTGACCGTCGCGTTGGGTGCATCGGTGATCGCACCGCCGGTGCTGGTCGCCGTGAGCCCGCCGGTGGCCGTGATATTGCCCAACTCCAAGCCACCGGCGCCGTCCACCAAGGCCACGTTCACGCCGCTCGCATTGACTGCGCCATTGAAGTTATTGGTCGGGCTGTCCAACGTGATGTCTGCGCCGGCCACCAGGTTGGTCGGACCAGTCAGCACGGTCAGCGTGCCGCCGGCCTGCGTGATGCTGCCGGCCGTCGCCTCCAGAGCCAGACTGGCAGTCTGTATCGCGCCGCTGAGGGTGAGGTTTTGCGCCACCGTGGCGTCAAGCTTGCCGGTGGCCGCCACATCGCCCAGATTCACATTGCCGTTGGCCTTGAAGGTGATGTCACGCCACGAGCCATTGTTCAAGCCCGTAAAGCTGGTCACGCCGCCCCAGGTGTTGCTGCCGGCCAGCGCTGCGTCCTGGTTCTGTGCGGTGTCGGCCTGCCACTGCAGGTTGCCGTCCACGCGCAGCTGGCCGGCCGTTTGCGTCACACCCGTCTGAGTGCTCACAGTCAGGTTGCCGCCCACAGTCAGAGAACCGCCCGACTGCTGGTAACCCTTGAGGGCGCCGCTGGCTGACAAGGTCAACAAGCCGTTGTTCATGCTCAGGCCGCCGCCACCCTGAACGGACGCCACCGTCACCGGGTCGGCCACGGCCGTACCGGTGGCCAGGCGGGCATCGAAGTTCACGGTCTTGCCAGCGGGCAATACCACAGCCGCCACGTTGGCCAGGTCGGGCACTGCGCCGGTCTGGGCCAGGTTGCTGGTCGGCGCCCAGTTGGCCGGGTTGAACCACTCGCCCGTCGCACCACCGACCCAGGTGACCGAGGGCTGCTGGGTCACGTTGGCGGTGGTGCTGGTGTTGTAACCGCTGTTGAGCACGTAGTTGCTGGCCGCAGTCCCAGTGAGAGAGACGCTGTTGATGGTCACCGGGATGGCGGTGCCCACGTTCTTGCTGGCCAGCGTCGCATTGACCTGGACCTGCATGCCGTCGCTCACGGGGCTGGCGTAGCTCGCAGTCACGTTGGCTGCGGTGCTGCCGTCGTAGACCTTGTTGGCACCTGTGAGCGTGAGATCCAGATAGCGCGGCGTGATGGTCAGCGTACCGTTAACACCTTGGAACGCGTACTTGGCGGAACTCAAGCCCGCCAGGTTGTAAGCAATCACATGGCTGCCCACGTTGGACAGCGAAGTTGCTGCACTGGTGCCCAGACCTGGGGCCAGGCTCTGATTGTCGGCCGTATCGCCGCTGAGGAAGCCAGTGAGCTCCTGCGTGAAGACTGGGTTGCTGGTGCCATAGACGCGCGTGCGGGCGACGGGAGCGACCACCAGGCTGACCTGAGACACACTCAGGTTTCCATCGGCATAGGTAATGGTGTAGTTACCCAGGCCAGAGCCTTGAGCCGCACTGCCCACAATCGGATAAGAGCCCGGTGCCTTCGTGTCCGGAACCAATGTAGCGTTATCGGTCTTAAGAGTCACACCAGTGACCGCATCAACCCCCAGCAAGCCCGATGCCGTGTACTTGCTCGTGCCCAAGTGCAGGGCCGTGCCAAAGTTCACGCTCTGGTTCATGGCCGTGATGGTCAGCGGTATGGCCGTGATGGTGCCATTGCTGCCGCTGAGGCTGGTCGCGCCGCCGCTGATGACGTAGTTGCTCGCCTGGTTGCCCGTCAGACGCAGATTGCTCAAGGTGTAAGGCACGTCCGAGA
>JAJTGH010000086.1 GCA_021299555.1 Comamonadaceae bacterium | reverse complement strand
AGCTTGGGTGCGTTGCTGGCTTTCTGGGGGTCTCGCTACATGCTGCGTGACTTCATCGGGCAGCGATTTGGCAAGCTGATAGAGCCCATCAATGAAGGCTTGGCCAGAGATGGCACGTTTTACCTGCTCACTCTGCGGCTCGTGCCAGTGTTTCCGTTCTGGCTGATCAACCTCTTGATGGGGCTGACCACTTTGGGCGCGAGAAAGTTCTATGTTGTCAGCCAGATCGGCATGCTGGTTGGCACGGCGGTTTATGTCAATGCAGGAACCCAACTGGCTGCGATCGATACGGTCGCAGATGTGCTGTCAGGCGCACTGATCGCCAGCCTGGTGCTGCTGGCCCTTTTTCCGCTTGTTGCCCAAGCCATCGTGAGTGCCGCTCGCAACCGCAAGGTCTACGCCCGCTGGCCACGGCCTGACCGCTTTGACCGCAACCTGGTGGTCATCGGCGCAGGGGCCGGTGGCTTGGTGTCGGCGTACATCGCGGCCGCCGTCAAAGCCAAGGTCACCCTGATCGAAGGCCACAAAATGGGCGGCGACTGCCTCAATTACGGCTGCGTGCCGAGCAAGGCGCTGATCCGATCGGCCAAGGCCATCAAGCAGCTGCGCGATGCCCACAGGTTGGGTATTCAACAAGCGCACGGCGAGGTGGACTTTGCAGCCGTGATGCGGCGCGTGCATGACGTGATTCAGACGATCGAACCCCATGACAGCGTGGAGCGCTACAGCGCGCTGGGCGTGGAGGTGCTGCAAGGGCGTGCGCGCATCACCTCGCCCTGGACGGTGGAGGTTCGCCTCGCTGATGGCTCGGTCCAGACGCTGTCCACCCGCAGCATCGTGATTGCGGCCGGCTCCAGCCCCTTCGTGCCGCCGATTGCAGGCTTGCAGGAATCGGGTTTTCTTACCAGCGACACGATCTGGGGCCTGACTGAGTTGCCCAGGCGCTTGCTGGTGTTGGGGGGCGGACCGATGGGCTGCGAACTGGCACAAAGTTTTGCACGCCTGGGCAGCACAGTGACTCAGGTTGAGATGGCGCCGCGTCTCATGGGGCGGGAGGATCCCGAGGTCAGCGACCTGGTCGCAGGCTCTTTGCGTTTGGATGGCGTCCAGGTCCTCACCGGTCATCAGGCGGTTCGGTTGGAGGTGCGTGACGGTGAGAAGCGCCTGATCGTGCGCCACGGCAATGAGGAATTCGCGATCGCCTTCGATCAGTTGCTGTGCGCAGTCGGTCGCAGTCCCCGCGTCTCGGGATACGGGCTGGAGGAGTTGGGCATGGCCTTGACGCCCCAGAAAACAATCCAAACCAACGCCTACATGCAGACCCTGTACCCCAACATCTACGCTGTCGGCGACGTGGCGGGGCCCTACCAGTTCACCCACACCGCCGCACACCAGGCCTGGTACGCCTCGGTCAATGCGCTGTTCGGACGGTTCAAGCGCTTTAAGGCCGACTACCGGGTCATTCCATGGACAACCTTCACCGACCCCGAGGTCGCTCGGGTGGGTCTGTCTGAAGCCGAGGCCCGAGAGCAGGGTGTGGCCTATGAGGTCACCCGCTATGGCATGGACGACCTGGATCGCGCCATCGTTGACGGCACGGCCCACGGTTTTGTCAAGGTGCTCACCGTGCCCGGCAAGGACAAGATCCTGGGGGTCACCATCGTTGGTGAGCACGCGGGCGACCTCTTGGCCGAATATGTGCTGGCCATGAAGCACGGCCTGGGCTTGAACAAGATACTGGGCACGATACACACCTATCCGACGCTTTCAGAGGCGAACAAGTACGCGGCCGGCCAATGGAAGAGGGCCCATGCGCCGCAGCGTGTCTTGGCTTGGCTCGCGCGTTTTCATGCCTGGGGCCGCAAGTGATGCGCCAGTGCCGCGACGGGCGGCAAGCACAACTCAGGCGATACGGCTGAACCACCGCAGCGACAGCGTCGCCGCCGCAACGCACAGGCAGGCCGCCAGCAGCGCCAGCAGGGCGGACAGTTCGGTTTCCTTGTTCTCCACCTTCACGCTCGAACTGAGCTTGGCATAGACATTTTTCAGCGCCTCGGCGTCGCCCGCGTAGTAATACTCGGCCTGAGTCTTTTGGGCCACTGCGCGCAGGCTCGGCTCGTCCAGTTTCATATAGATTGCGGTCCAGCTGTCGTAGGCTGGCACCGCACCGTCGACCGTTCCCAGCCCGACAGCGTACACCCGCACACCGTGATCGGCTGCCATCTTGGCGGCTTCTTCAGTGTCGATGCCTGTGGTGCGTCTGCCGTCGGTCAAAAGGATGATTGCGGCCGATTCATAAGAGCCGGGGGCAACGGGGGCTACCTCTTTTTTCACTTTCTTGTTCTTTGAGTCCAGGCTCTTGCCCTGGGGGGCGCTGCCAAAGGTCATCTCGCCCAGGTCTATGCCTTCATCGGGAAAAAGCGTAGACAGGGCGACCACGATGGCGCTGCCCACGGCCGTGCCGCGCTGCATTTGAAAGCGGTCAATCGCAGCCACCAGATCCTCGCGGTTGAGCGTTGGGGGCTGTACCAACTGCGCTGTGCCTGCGAAGGTCACGATGCCGACCTTGATGTGATGCGGCAGCTCTGCGAGGAAGGCCTTGGCCGCTTCTTGCGCGGCCACCAGCCGGTTGGGCTTGACGTCGGTGGCGCGCATGCTCAGCGAGACGTCCATGGCCAGCATGATGGTGACGCTCGACGTCGGCAGCGTGATTCTGGCCAAAGGTCGCGACGCGGCCAGCAGCCCCAGGCCTATGGCCACCAAAATGAGCGCTGGCGGCAGATGGCGCCGCCAACCCATGCCGGCTGTCATGGCCTGTTTGACGATGGCCAGACTCGCGTAGCGCACCGCCAACTTCTTGCGGCGCCCCAGCAGCCACAGATAAAGCAGTACCAGGCCAGGCACGATCGGCAGCAGCCACAGGAATTGGGGTGCCAGGAAGTACATGGGTTCCTATCCTAATGCACCGCATCGCCGCACGGTCGTAGCTCAGCTGTGCGCTGCCGCCGCCCCCGATGCGATCAGTGCCGTCACCTCGTCTTCTGCCATGCCCAGGCTGGCCAGGATTTCGCGCGTGTGTTGCCCCAGGCCAGGAGCCCTGTCCAAAGCAGGCTCGGCGTTCTGATCGGCTTTATAGCCGGGTCCAAAGTCCGTCATCACGCCCTGGGGGTAGCGGGTGTGACGCAGCGGCAGGGTCATCAGCGGCTCGTTCTGGCACTGTGCCACCAGCCCGCCGAGAGTCCTGAGCTTGGCGCAGGGCACCTGCTTGTCCATCAGATGCCGCTCGAGCGCATCGACTTGTCTGCCGCGCATGGCGTTGGCCAGCAAGGCATGGATGCGAGGGGCGTCCTTGGCCACCAAAAAGCCACCCCGTTGCAGCGCTTGCTGATCGATCAGATCGCTCTGCCCGGGCAGTTGCGGCAGATCCAGCACCTGACACAAGGCGGTAAATTGCGGCAGAGTGTTGGCGGCCGTTGAGATCCACCCGTCGGCACACTCGAACGTTGCTGCACCTGGGCTGCCCGAAAAGCCCCTGTTGCCGATGCGTGGCGCATCGGCCGCTCCAGAGGCCACGCGCGACGCATCGGGCCACATCAACTGCAAGCCCGCCTGCGCCATGGAAATATCGAGGTAGGCGCCCTGGCCGTGCCGAAACTGCCGCAACAAGGCCGTCAAGATGGCCTGCGCCCCGATCATGCCGGTGGCGGTGTCGACCACTGGAAAGCCAACCTTCATCGGCTCTTGCCCCTCCAGGCCCTGCATCATGCTCATGCCGATGGCCGACTGCACCACATGGTCGTAGGCTGCTCTCGAGCGCCAGGCGCCCTCCTGGCCATATCCTGATATCGAGGCATAAATGATTTGCGGCCGCAGCGAGCGAACCGCAGCATAGTCAAAGCCCAAACGGGCCACCGCTGCGGGCCGAAAATTTTCAATAAAGACATCGGCTGTTTCGATCAGGCGGCGCAGCACATCTTTGCCGCCCGGCGTCTTGAGGTCCAGGGCCAGCGATTTCTTGCCCTGATTGATGGACGCAAAGCCCACCGAAATGCCCGGCGCCAGCGCTTGCCCCGAGTGGCGCAAGATGTCGCCCTTGCCGGGCTTTTCGATTTTGATCACCTCTGCCCCCTCGAGGGCCAGGTAGTGCGATGCGGTCGGCCCTGCGATCACATGAGACAAGTCCAGGACGCGCACTCCGACCAGTGCATTGAGCCCCATGTCAGTCGGCCTTCACGCCGGTCAGCGCAATGAGCTTTGCCCACTTTTGCGTCTCTGCCTTCATGAAGTTGCCAAAAGCCTCTGGCGTTGGCGAAGACTCCACTTCGCTGCCCGTACCCGCAAAAAAGGCGCGCAGATCCGGGTCGGTCAGGGCCTGCTTCAAAGCCGTGTGAAGTTTCTGCACGTCGGCAGCAGGCGTGCCTGCTGGCACCCACAGCCCGGCCCAGGACTCCTGAACGAACAGGTCTTCACCGTAAAGCTCTTTCATGGTCGGCACGTCGGGCAAGGCGCTCAGGCGCTTGTTGCTGGTCACCGCCAGGGCCCGGGCCTTGCCCGTTTTGACCATGGGCACGCCGGTACCGGCGATCGGAAAGGCAAATTGGATCTGCCCTCCGACCAGCGCTGGCATCAACTCCACGGAACCGCGATAGGGCACATGCACGGCATTGAGCTTGAGCAAGTTCACAAAGCTTGCCCCGGCGATGTGGGCTGCGGTACCAATACCACCCGAGCCAAAATTGATTTGCCCAGGCCGGCTGCGCAGCAGAGCCTCCAGGTCCTTGACCGACCTGACTGGCGAGTCGGCCGGCACCACCAACACCGTCGGCGAGGTGTTGATCTGACCAACCGGTAAAAAGCTGGTCAGCGGGTCAAACTTGGCTTGCGGTCGCAAAATCTTTTGCACCACCTGAGTAACCGCTCCGGCCAACAGGGTGTAGCCATCAGCGGGCGCCTGGGTCACCACCTCGGCCGCCAAAATGCCTGCCGCGCCGACCCGGTTTTCAACCACCACCGGCACACCCAAAGCGTCCGACAAGCGGGGCGCCAATCGCCGAGTGTCAATGTCGGGCCCGCCACCTGCAGCGAACGGAACTACGATCTTGATCGGCCGTGACGGAAAAGTCTGCGCTGCGCCATGCAGCGAGATGACGCACGCCAGCCCTCCGAGCATCCATCTGAAGAAATTTTTTCGACACACCATTTTTGTCTCCCTCCCATTGAAATTTGCTCTGAATCAGGACTTTGAAGCTGTTCTTGTACCACTTTAAGCGCCGCGCCCGATACGACGGTGCCGGATATCTTCCTTAGTCCCTGGGCGCGGCCGCCGGCCAGCCCCCTTGCTCCCTCTGGCTCTGGAAGTGGGGGCAAGACTGAAGCAGCGCTGGTGCGATTGGGCAAAAGTGCTGCTGGCTTGTCGGATACCTGAGCGGTGCATGAACCTTGGGCTGTGGTTTTGCTCTAATCCGGCTCATGGGCGAGCCAATCATGTGCACGCATATGGCTTGTAAGCAAGACGGCTTGCATGAACAGGAGTTTGGTATGACACGGTTTTGGGCGAAATCCCTGGCGATTTTCTTTCTGGCATTCACGACGCTTTGGGCGCATGCCCAATCGCCCGCCGCGGGTTACCCGAATCGGCCGATCAAGCTGATCGTGACCGTGCCGCCGGGTGGGGCTGCGGACTTCATTGCCCGCTTGCTGGCCAGCAAGCTGTCGGCTTCCATGGGGCAGCCGGTGGTCGTCGAGAACAAGGCCGGTGCCAGTGGTACTTTGGCCAGCGATTTTGTGGCCAAGGCGGCGCCCGATGGTTACACGCTGCTGCAAAGTTCCATTACAACGCATGGCATTGGCCCGCACCTGATGGCCAAGCTCCCTTATGACCCGGTGGGCTCGTTTGCGCCGGTGACCATGCTGGCCAGCTTGCCTCTGATCATGACGGTCAACGCCGACCTCAAGGTCAATACCCTGGCTGAATTTCTGGCGCTGGCCCGTGAGCGGCCGGGCAAGCTGGCGTTTGCCTCTTCGGGCAATGGCGGCGCGCCGCACATGGCTGGTGAATTGCTCAAGGTGTCGGCTTCGGTCGACATGCTGCATGCGCCCTACCGGGGCAGTGGCCCAGCGGTGGCCGATTTGGTGGGCGGGCAGGTGCAGGTGATGTTCGATGGTGCCCCTTCGCTGCTGCCTCACATCACCTCCGGCAAGCTACGCACGCTGGCAGCGGCCAGCCCCAGGCGCAACCCATTGCTGCCACAGGTGCCGACCTTTGCCGAATTGGGAATGCCCGCTGTCAATGTGGCCCTGTGGTATGGCCTCATGGCTCCGGCCGGAACACCCCCTGAAATCATCGCCCGCATCAACCGCGAGGTGAACCAGGCGCTCAAGTCGGCCGATGTGGTCGAACGTTTTGCAGCCCAGGGCACCGAGCCGCTTGGTGGCAGCCCCGAGCAGGCGGCCGCTTATGTGAAGCAAGAGCTGGAGCGTTGGGGGCCGGTGGTCAAGCGCGCGGGCGTTGTGGCCAATTGAGCCTGGATGAGCGATCACGCTGAACCCGCCACGCGCGCACTGGCGCGGTGGGTGGTGCAAACGCAGTGGCAGGACGTGCCCGAGCCGGCGCGTCTGGCGGCCCGGCGGTCCTGGCTGAACTGGTGGGGCTGCGCGCTCGGCGGCGCGGCCGATGATCAGGTCCAGCGTCTGGTGTCTGCACTGGCTTTAGCGGGCTTTGATGGTCCTGCCCCTGTGCTCGGGCGCGGCGAGCGGCTTGATCTGCCTTCTGCCGCGCTGGTTCATGCCTTTGCGTCGAACATCCTTGATTTTGATGACACCCATTGGGCCACGGCCATCCATCCGGCAGGGCCTGTGGCTTCTGCGCTGCTGGCCTGGGCCAGCGCGCATCCTTGCTCGGGGGCAGAGGCTTTGCACGCCTTTGTTCTGGGCATTGAGGTGGAATGCGCCGTTGGGCTGGCTCTCTCGCCCGCGCATTACGCAAAGGGCTGGCACATCACGGCCACCTGCGGCGTTTTGGGTGCGGCCGCTGCTGTGGGCCGCTTGATGCGGCTGAGTTCATCCCAGATGGCCTGTGCCTTCGGGCACGCCGCCACACAGGCCAGCGGTCTGGTGGCCAGCCTGGGCAGCAGTGCCAAGAGCTTGAACATCGCCCACGCGGCGCGCAATGGCCTGCTGGCCGCGCTGTACGCGCAGACGGGGCTCAGTGCCAGCGCCGGTGTGCTCGAGGAGCGCTTTGGCTTTGGCGACCTGATGGGCGAAGGCCGCTTCGTGCTCGCAAGTCTGCCCGGTCCTGGCTCCCACTGGCAGGTGCAGGACAACCGGTTCAAGCCCTACCCCTGCGGTTTTTTGTTGCACCCAGCGTTACTGGCCAGTGACTCGATCGTCCAATCGCACGGCCTTGTGTCGGCCGATGCGGTCGGGCAGATCAGGCTGCGTGTCGCGCCTCTGGCGGCCACCCGTGCCAACCGCCCTGATCCGGCCGACGGCATGCAGGCCAAGCTCAGTTTGCAACATGCGACGGCGATCATGCTGCTTGAGGGCAGTGCCGGCGTGCGCAGTTTCACCGATGTTGCCGTGGTCCGCAGCCAGGTGCTGCGCGACAAAGTGCAGGTGATCGCCGATGAAGGCCTGAGCCAGCAAGAGGCGGCCGTGGAGGTGCAGCTGCGCCAGGGCACAGTGCTGCAGGCCCGCTACAAACCCCAGCCCGGAGATGAACACCCCAGCCTCGATGATGCGGGCCTGGCCTTGAAGTTTGCCGACTTGCTTGCCCATGGCGCACCACATTGCCCAGCCGATCGGCTGGCGCAGCAGATTGGCGCCACGGAGCAACTGAGTGACCTGCACGCCCTGATGGACTTGACCCTTCCTTGAACCCACCCCTTAGGACACCCCATGGATCTGAATCTGAAAGACAAGCATGTATTGATCACCGGCGGCAGCAAGGGCATAGGCTGGGCCTGTGCCGCGGCTTTTATCGAGGAGGGCGCGCGTGTCACTCTGGTGGCGCGCCAAGCTGACACGCTCGAGGCCGCCCGGCGCAAGCTGCTGGAGCAGTCGCCTGCGGCCACGGTGCAGGTGTGCGCCGCCGACCTGACCGATGCCCAGCAGGCAGCACAGGCACTGGCCCGGGCCCAGAGCCTGTGCGGACCGGTGGATGTGCTGGTCAACTGCGCGGGTGCGGCCAAGCGCACGCCGGCCCCTGAGCTGACACCCCAGATTTGGCTCGACGCCATGCAGTCCAAGTTTTTGAGCTATATCCACATGATGGATCCAGCCATCAAGCAGATGGCCGCGCGTGGCCATGGTGCCATCGTCAACGTGATCGGCAATGGGGGCAAGGTGGCCAGTCCGGTGCATTTGCCCGGCGGTTCGGCCAACGCGGCGCTGATGCTCGCGACCGCTGGTCTGGCCAATGCCTATGCGGGGCAGGGGGTGAGGGTCAACGGCGTGAACCCGGGCGGCACACTGACCGAACGCCTGGACAAAGCCATCGAAACCGATGCCCGCAACAGCCAGATCAGCAAGGAAACCGCCTTGGCGCGGATGGTCGAAAAATTGCCGCTCGGGCGAATTGCAGATCCGAAAGAAGTGGCCAATGCGGTGGTGTTTCTGGCCTCCAGCCGCGCCAG
>JAJTGH010000085.1 GCA_021299555.1 Comamonadaceae bacterium | reverse complement strand
GATCATGGCAACGTTGCGCCGCACGGACCTCAGTCCGGCCCGGTCGGATGTGCAGGGCTGGTTGTCCACCCAGACCGAGCCGGTAGTCGGCTCGGTCAGGCGGTTGATGCACCTGAGCAAGGTGGATTTGCCAGCGCCCGATGCACCGAGAATCACCAGGAACTCGCCACGCGCAACGGTGAGGTCGACCTGCTTGAGCGCCTGAACTTCGCCGTAGCGCTTGGAGAGACCTTCAATGCGGATCATTTCATTTTCCGCAGTTCGAGGTTGAGCAGTTTGGCCGTGTCCCGGATCACGTTGTAGGCTGCATCATTGGTGGGCTTGAACCCGTTGAGCATGCCCTGATCCGACCAGGGGATGTCTTTGACCTCCAAAAAGGCTGCCTGGATGCGCCGCTTCAGATCGGCCGGCAGGTCGCGTCGCCAGACCGTGGGCGATTCAGGAATCGGGTCGGAACTCCAGACGGTGACGATGTCTTCCTGTTTGACCAGTCCTTTGGCCACAGCCTGATCGAGGATGCGGTCGGCGATGGCCGCTGCGTCGACTTTCTTGTTTTGCACCGCGATGGCGCTTGAGTCGTGAGAGCCTGAAAAAATCACGCGACCAAAGTCTTTGTCGGGGTTGAATCCAACCTTCATGAGGCCCGCTTTGGGAAAGAGATGGCCCGATGTGGAGCTCGGATCCACGAAGGCAAAGTTGCGGCCTTTGAGGTCTTGTACGGTCTTGATGCCGCTGTCCTTGTGGGTGATGATTTTGCTGTGATAGAACGTGCGTCCTGCCCTCTTGGTCTCGGCCACAGCAAAGGCTTCGATGTCGGCAATCGTTGTGCCCAGCACATAAGAGAACGGTCCGAGATAGGCCACATCGAGTCGCTTGGCACGCAGGGCTTCAATCACGCCGTTGTAGTCGGCGGCCACGAAGGGGCGAACCTGCATGCCCAAAGCCTTGGCCAGCAGGTCCATCATCGCCTGGCTGTTGGCGATCATGGCGCGCGAGTCCTCGGACGGGATCAACCCGACGGTCAACACCGATTGCGCCATGGCTGGCCGTGCGAGCCAGATCATGGGCGCTGCGGCACCGGTCTTCAGAATCCTTCGACGTGAAATTTCCATGAGTGTCTCCTCTTTGTGTCGTTAGCAGGCCTGGTCTTCGCCCGCTGGGTCTGGCTGATACCGGCTTGGGTGGCACCCTCTCCGGTGTCCTGCTGTTCACCGTACCGCTTGAGCGGTGCTTTGAACAAAAGGACTTTCTACCGGCACAAACTATTTGGCAAATTCAATTTTTTTCGGATTACTATTGATTGAATCTATAAAATCCAAGGGTATGTCCTAGTCATGTAATCGGCGAAAGGAGCCACTCCGATGCGGCTGACTCAACTGAGATCGTTCTATGCGGTCGCTCGCATGGGCAGCTTTACCAAGGCGGCCGAGTTGCTGCATCTGAGCCAGCCGACGCTGACAACGCAGGTGCAATTTCTTGAGCAGCGCTATCAGGTCGAGTTGCTGCTGCGGCAGGGTCGACGCGTCATCCCGACGCAGCTGGGCGAGCAGCTGATGCAACTGGCTCAGCAGATCTTCAGCTTGGAGGGCGATGCCGTTTCACTGCTTGAAGACGCGGGGCAACTCAAGAGGGGGCACTTGCGCGTGGCCGCTGTGGGCCCGTTTCACGTCACGCAAATGCTGGTGAACTTCAGCCGGCAATACCCGGATGTGAAGGTTTCGGTGAGCACCGGGAACTCGGAAGATGTTTTGGCCCGCTTGCTGGACTACCGGGCCGATGTCGGTGTGATGGCGCAGGTGGTCAGCGACGATCGGTTCATGTCGATTCCCTTCAGTCGGCATCCGGTGGTGATTTCCACGGCAGCTTCGCATCGCTTTTCGCGGCGGCGATCGATCCGCATCAGCGAGCTGGCCGGCGAGCGCATGATTTTTCGCGAGCCCGGGTCGACCACCCGAAAGGCGCTCGACGCGGCGCTGGCGCAAGCCGGTGTTCGTCCTGAGGTCGTCATGGAGATCGGCAGCAGGGAGGTGATCCGGGAGGCCGTGGCACGCGGCATCGGGATCGCCGCGGTGTCTCAGGTGGAGTACGTTCCGGGCCCGGGTTTGCACTGCGTGCGCATCAGCGATGCCGAGGTCTACACCTACGCGCACGTGCTGTGTTTGACGCAGCGCCGCAGCATGCGCATGGTCGCGGCATTCCTGGAATCGATCGAGCCACAAAGCCGCGCCGGTCTAAGCCCCAGGACGCGTGTTCAGTCCAAAGCGATCTTGGCGTAGGCAGCGACCTTTTTCCACTGTGCCGTGTCCGCCTGCATGAAGCCGGCCAGATTTTGTGCGTTCATCCAGGCCGGCTCGGCCCCGGCTTTGAGCATGGCCGCCTTGATTTCAGGCTCGGCGGCCACGCGCTCGAGGGCTTGTTCAAGCCGCTGTTGCACCGTCGCCGGCAGTCCGGCCGGCGCTGCCATGCCAAACCAGGCAAACACCTGGTAGCCCTTCATGCCGGCTTCTTCCATGGTGGGCACATTGGGCAGGGCACTGCTGCGCTGTGGTGTCGTGACGGCCAGCGCCTTGAGCTTGCCGCCTTGAATCAGGCCCAGTGCCGACGGCAGGTTGTCAAACATCAGTTGCACCTCACCGGCCATCAAGCCGCTTAAGCCAGCGGCCGCACCCCGATAGGGGATGTGCGTGACAAATATCCCGGCCTGGCTCTTGTAGAGCTCGGCGCTCAGGTGCAGCGAGGTGCCTTGTCCATTGGATGCGTAATTGAGCTGACCCGGCTTGGACCTGGCCAGTGCAGTGAGTTCAGCCAGGTTGTTGATGCCCGCGCCGGGCGCGACCACGAGCACATTGGGCACGCGCCCAAGCAGCGCGATGGGAGCGATCTGATCGGGTTTGTAGGGCAGCTTGGTGTAGAGAGCGGGGTTGATGGTCAAGGGCGGCGAGGCCATGAGCAAGGTGTAGCCATCGGGCGCGGCGCGGGCTGCTTCGCTGGCCCCAATATTGCCGCCGGCGCCGGGCTTGTTGTCAATCACGATGGCTTGACCGAGTTCCTGTGACAACTTGGGCGCGACCAAGCGGGCCATGTTGTCGATCAGGCCGCCCGGTGGAAACGGCACCACGAGCTTGATCGGACGCGCGGGCCAGGCTTGTGCCATGACGCCCTGGCTCAGGAGGGGCAAGACCAGGGCGGCCGCTGTGAGGAGTCGTCTGTGGCGCAGCATGGACATATTCCTGAAGGTGGTGCAAAGACGCTATGGTAGTAGGAGACACAATGCTTTCCCATCCGGGAGAACACCTGTGTCCTCATTGGCTCAGCGATGCTGTCGCGCGAGCTCGCAGCCAGTCATCAGGCGATGTCGTTGAGAACCACGGGAACGTGCTGACCCCAGGCATCGGCCCAGGCAGGCAGGTCTTGTATCGGCTGCGCGGCCAAGTCACCACGCACATAGGCCAGTGCCACGCAGCGACCTGACTCCCAGCCCCAACCGGCCGAGGTGATCTCACCGATGGTTTGGTCCGCCTGCACAAGAGGCTCGCCACCCCACAAATAAACCGTCGGATCCGTGCAGTGCAGCCGCACGAGCTTTTTCGCTGGCGGCTTGCCCTGGGCCAGACGCTCACGCAGCGCCTGTTGTCCCAGAAAGCCGCCCGCCTTGTTTATTGCAACGCCGCGCAGCATGCCCACTTCAAGCGGGGTTTCGTCTGGGCCCATTTCTGGACCCCAGGCGCGACGACAGCGCTCGATGCGCAGTGCGTCGAGCGCGTAATAGCCGGCGTTACGCAGGCCCAGGTCTTTGCCGGCCTCTTTTAATGTTTGGTAGACATGGCGCGTCATTTCCACCGGCACATACAACTCATAGCCCGGCCCGCCGACATAGCTCATGCGCGCCGCGCGGACACGGGCAAAGCCCAGGTCGATTTCGCGCGTCATGGCAAAGGCAAGACCCTGCGCCGAAACATCGTCCGGGCTGACGCGGGCCATCAGCTCGGCGCTGCGCGGGCCCATGAGCGAGAGCACACAGGTCTGCGCCGTGACGTCGCTCAGGCAGACCCACTGCTCGGGTGGCAGATGCCTTTGCAGCCAGTCCATGTCGCGGCTGGCCTGGGCCGAACCGGTGACCAGCATGAAACGGTCGCTGGCCAGGCGCATGACGGTCAGGTCGCTCTCGTAGCCTCCGCGTTCATTGAGCATCGGCGTGTAGACCATCCTGCCAGAGGGGACGTCGATGTCGGCTGCACACAGCCTTTGCAAAAAGGTCAGCGCATCGCGGCCTTGCACCAGCAGCTTGGAAAACGAGCTCTGGTCGTACAGGGCCACGTCTTGGCGTGTGGCTCTTTGCTCTTGCTGCACCCAAGCCAGCCAATCGGGCCGATCCAGGGTGTCGCGCGCGTCGTTGGCGCCCAGTGGTTTGAAATAGTTGACCCGCTCCCAGCCATTCTTGCTGCCAAAAACCGCACCTTGATCCGCCAGAGTGTCGTACAGGGGCGAGGTGCGCAGCGGCCGGGCGGTTTGCAATTCCTGCCTCGGCCAGCGCATGGCGTAATGCAGGCCCAGTGTCTCGGCCGTGCGTTCTGCCAAAGCGCGGCGGTTGCCTGTAAAGGGTGCAAACCGTCGGATGTCGACGTCCGACAGGTCTGCACTGGGCTCGCCAGCGATGATCCATTCGGCCATGAGTCGACCGGCGCCGCCTGAATTGGCGATGCCGGCCGAATTGAACCCGGCACACACGAAATAATTCCCAAGCTCGGGCGCCTGTCCGAGGATGAAGTTGCCGTCAGGCGTGAAGCTCTCTGGCCCGTTGAGCAGCATCTTGATTTTCGCGGTCTCAAGACAGGGGGTGCGCTGCAGAGCGTTTTGCATCAGGATCTCGAACTGGTCCCAGTCTTCGTCGAGCAATTGAAACTGGAAGGTCGATGGAATGGGGTCGACCCGCCAGGGCTTGGCCAGGGGCTCAAAGCCACCCATGACCAGTCCGCCGACTTCTTCCTTGTAGTAGATGTAGCCATCTGGGTCCCGCACCACGGGCCACATTGGACCTATGCCTTCGATCTTGTCGGTGACGATGTAAAAGTGCTCGGCCGAATACAGGGGAACGTTGACCCCGGCGAGTGCGCCAAACTGCCGCGCCCATTGGCCCGCGCAGTTGACCAATATCTCGCAGCCGATTTCTACCTCCCCCACAGTGCTGCGTACCCGCACACCGCCGACCCGTACACCCGATGACTTGACGGCCATCACCTCGATCCCCTCGGCGATGCGAACGCCCCGGTTGCGCGCCCCTTTGGCCAGCGACATGGTCAGGTCTGCCGGGTTGGCTTTGCCGTCGCCGGGGATCCAGATGCCGCCTTGAAGGTCGTCGGTGCGCAGTCGCGGTGCGCGTTCGCCCACTTCCTGGGGGCTGATCTCATGGACTTCCACGCCAAAGCTGCGTGCCAGCGCGATTTGGCGGCGCAGGACTTTCATGCGCTCGGGTGTGCGCGCAACATTCACGCTGCCGCATTGCTTCCAGCCCGTGGCCAGGCCGGTTTCTGCTTCCAGGCGGGCGTACAGCTCGATGCCGTACTTGCTCATCCGGGTCATGTTGCGGTTCGGTCGCATTTGACCGACCAGGCCGGCTGCATGCCAGGTCGTACCGCAGGTCAGCTGCCCTTGCTCGAGCAGCAGCACATCGGTCCAGCCCATCAGGGCCAGGTGATAGGCCACAGAGCAACCGGCGATACCACCGCCGACAATCACCACGCGGGCATGGCTGGGGAGGGGCGCTGTTTGCATGCGATGTTCTCCTTTGAATTTATCCCAGGCGAAGGGCCATCACGCCAGCGACGATGCTCATCGCGCCCAACATGCGCCATCGCGTCCAGGGTTCCTTGAGCAGCCAGGCCCCCAGGATGACGGCAAACAGCACCGAGGTTTCCCGCAGGGCGGCCACCAGGGCCACCGGCGCCACCGTCATGGCCCACAGGGCGATGGAATAAGAGCCCAGCGATGCGACAGCGCCTGCCGTGGCGATCGGCCAGCGCTCTCGGGCGTAGTGCCAAACTTGCCCCTTGCGCTGTATGAAGACCAGGGCTGCAAAGGGCCAGCCGTCGAGAGCAAAAAGCAGTGCCACATATTGGGCCACATGTCCACTTTCGCGCGCGCCCTGGGCGTCCACCACGGTGTACAGGGCAATCAACACGGCATTGCTCAGCGCGAACAAAACCGCTTTTTTGTGTTTGAGCAAACCGGCGCTCATGCCCAGCATCAGAACGCCGCCGCAGATCAGCACGATGCCGAGCCAGCCGAGCGCGCGAACAGATTCGTTCAAAAATGCGAAAGAGCCGATGGCCACCAGCAGCGGAGCAGTCCCACGCATGAGCGGGTAGGCCAGACCCAGTTCGCCGTGCTTGAGCGCACCGGCCAGTGCGAAGTAATACCCCACGTGGATCACCAGTGAGGCCAGCACATAGGGCCAGACCTGCGCCGGCGGCGGCCCAAACCACAACAAAGCCGGCAGTGCCAGCACAGAGCACAGCACGTGGATCAGAGCGGTATCGAGCACCTTGTCGGTGCTGGACTTGACCAGCGCATTCCAGCTGGCATGCAGCAAAGCGCCCGTCATGACCAGCAGCACCACTGGCCAGGTGATGCCCATGTCAGTGCACCGTCAGGGCGCAGCGGCGGGCTCTTTGCATGAAGTGTTCCAGCGGCGCAGTGGGCGCACCGGCCTGTTTGGCCAGATCGTCCCACACGCGCAGTCGCACCGCGCCCGATGCGCCTGGCTCGGCAATGAACTGCTCGGCCTGCTCCTTGCTAAAAATACCGCCCTGCAATTGCAGGCTGCGTTTGGAGTCGTTCGACAGGCTGTCGTAGTAGCCCTGATGCGTGGCACAAAGATAGCGCTTTGCATCCACGTGCCGCTGGATCGCGTCGATGACCTCGTCGGGAAACAAGCCCCGCAGGAAGGGCACGATGCGGTACTGATGCACATCGTCGACGCCACGCAGGCTCGGGGTGCCGGGCATGTCGTGCAACAGGTGACCGAGGTCGTGCAGCAAGGCGGCCGTGACCAGCTCGTCGCTGGCGCCTTCGCGCTCGCCCAGGCTGGCCGATTGCAGCGCATGCTCCAAATGGGTGACCGACTCGCCCGTGTATTGCTCGTGGCCTTTTAGGGCAAACAATTTTTCGATGTCGCTGAGTGTCAGGGCCATGGTGTGTACTTTCTTTGCGTCGAAGCGATTCTCAGTGGCATCAGCTGTGGTCTGAGGACGGGTCCAGATGCAACTCGGCCTGTTTCAGGCGAGTTTGGGTCAGTGCTCCGGCTTGCTCCAGGATGGGATAGGCAATGGAGCAGATGTGAGAGTTGATGCGTTTGAGATCGCTGATCAGGTCAATGTGCAAGGAACTCGTACCGATGCTTTGCGGTGTGTTGTCCTGCAGCCGGGCCAGATGCCGGGCGGCGTATTCACGCTCAAGGTCACGAAGCAGCATTTTTTCCTTCAACAGGGTTTGCGCGCTGTGCAAGTCACCATGAAGAAACACGCTCATACCCAGGCTCAGATTGGCCAGCAAGCGTTGGTGAAGATCTTCGATCTCGAGCAGGCCAGCAGGAGAGAACTCACGCCCCTTGTTGATCTTCTTGTCTTCAATGTCCTGCAGCACGCGCTCGATGATGTCGCCCACCTGCTCCAGATTAATGGTGAATGACATGATATCGGCCCAGCGCCGGCTTTCTTTGTCGCTCAGCGCCTCGCGCGAGATCTGAGTGAGATAAAACTTGATGGCTGAATACAGCGCATCGACCTGATCGTCCATTTGGCGCAGCTGGGTGGACAGCTGGGCATCGTTGTTCCGAATCACGGGCAAGATGCCGCGCAGCATGCGCTCGACCACGTCGGCCTGGTGCATGGCCTCGCGCGCTGCGCAGGAGATGGCCAGGCTGGGTGTGCCCAGTGCGGTGGCGTCCAGATACCGGGGCTTGTCGCTCTGGGCGTCGTCGCTGACCCGCGGCAACCACAGCTCCAGACGATCACTGACCAAGCCGACAAAGCCGATCAACGTGACCGTGAGCAGCAGGTTAAACAGCACATGAAAGCTCACCACGGGGTGCAAGCCCCAGGCGGTCAAAAGGCCCAGTTGATCGGGTAGCCAGGTCAGCAGGGCAACGGCCAACAAACAGCCCAGGGATTTGAAGGCCAGGTTGCCCAGTGGGATGCGCCGGACATCGGGCGGCGATTTGGCCATGTTCAGGTAGGCCAGCAAGCCACTTCCCAGATTGGCGCCCAATACCAGACCCAAGGCCTGTGTCAGGGTCAAGATGCCTGCGCTGTGCAGAGCCGCTGTCAGAAGTACCATGGCCAGACTGGAATATGAGGCCACCGTCAAGAGCGCGCCCACCGCAATCAAGATTGCCCAGTCGTCAGGCAAGGACGTGAGCAGGGCCTTGATGACGGATGATTGGGTCATGGGCCGAGTCGCTTCAACAATCAGGTGCAGGGCCAATGTCATAAGCCCCAGCCCGATACCCACGCGCCCCCATCTCCCAGCCACGTTGTTTTGGTTGGTCACAAAGGTCACCACCCCGACGACGATCAGCAGGCGCCATCAGGCTGGTGCCGACATCGGCTCCGAGCATCATGACCAGCGCCGCCGAGGTGCTGAGCAAGCCTTGCCCCACAAATGCGCTGACGATCAAGCAGGTCGCTGTGCTCGATTGCAGCGCGCTGCTCACGCCCATACCGGCCAAAAGGCCAAGCCCTTTGTGGCTCATGCCCTCGGCCAGCGCATCACGCAGTTTGCCTCCCATGACCCGCAATACGCCGGTTCGCACCATGTGCGTGCCCCACACCAGCAGTGCGATGGCAGCCAAGAGGTTGAGCAGGTGCTGCATGGGGTCTTAGTGGCTTTGACCTTAACTCCAGGGGATCGAATAGGTCTTGATGTTGGTAAAGCTTTTAATAGCTTCCTGCACGCCCTCTTTATAACCGAGCCCGGAGTCCTTGATCCCGCCAAACGGCGTGAGCTCGAGCCGGTAGCCGGGCACCTCCCGCACATTGACTGTGCCCATGTGCAGTTCGTTGATGAAGCGAACGATGTCGTCCATGCGGTTGGTACACACGCCGCTGGACAGACCGTAGGCGGTGGAGTTGGCCAGCTCGATGGCCTGATCGATGTTGGCGAATGTGATGATGGGCGATACAGGGCCAAAGGTCTCTTCGCGCACCACGGTCATTTCAGGGCGGACCCGATCAATCACCGTTGGCGAATAAAGCGCCCCACGGCGTTGATTGCCCACCAGCAGGCGTGCGCCCTGGGCCACGGCTTCTTTAACGCGTGCTTCGAACAATTGAGCCGCTGCCTCGTCGATCACGGTACCCATCTGGTTGGCCTTGTCCATGGGGTCGCCGAAGGTCCAGGCCTGTGTTTTGGCCACCACCCGCTCGGTGAATGCGTCGACCACCTTTTCGTGCACCAGCATGCGTTTGACGGCGGTGCAGCGTTGGCCTGAGTTTTTATACGATCCCTGCACGGCCAGGTTGGAGGCCTCCTCCAGGTCCGCATCGTCCATGACGATCAGCGGGTCGTTGCCTCCGAGCTCCAGCACGATGCGCCGGTAGCCCGCCTTGGCTGCGATGTACTTGCCGATGGCCACGCCACCCGTGAAGGTGATCAGGTCTACCAGAGGGTGGGTGAGCATTTCGTCGGCAATTTCACGCGGCTCGCCTGTGATCACCTGCAGCATGGGCTGAGGCAGGCCTGCCTGGTACAAAAGCTCGGTCAGGTAGATGGCCGAAAACGGCACCTTTTCCGACGGCTTGAGCACCATGCGGTTGTTGGTGGCCACACTGGGAATCACCTTGTGAGCCACCTGGTTCATCGGGTGGTTGAAGGGCGTGATGGCGGTGATCACGCCCAGCAGCGGTGAGCGTTGCGTGTAGACGCGACGCTGTTTGCCGTGGTGGGTCAGGTCGCAGCTGAAAATCTGGCCGTCGTCTTTGAGCACCTCCTGAGCCCCGAACAGCAGCACATCACTGACCCGGCCGGCTTCATAGACGGCGTCGTTGATCGACAGACCTGCCTCGGCCGTAATGAGCCGGGCGATCTCGTCGATGCGCTCGCGTACCAGCGCCGCGCAGCGGTTGAGAATGTTGGCGCGCTCATGTCGGGTGAGCTTGGGCCGGTAGGCATGGGCCCACTCGTAGGCCTGGCGTACTTCTTCAAGGGTCGCCTTGGGTACGGTGCCGATGCGCTGCCCAGAGTATGGGTTGAACACCTCGATGTGTTGCTCGCGTCCGGCGCCAACGCATCGGCCTTGCATCCGCATGGCATTGAGTTGGTGCTGTTCGATGAAGGCTGAAATGTCGCTCATGGTCGCTGGGGTGATCAATGGGTTGTATGGGTTCGGGAACGCTGCTCTTTGTGTGCAGGCCGCGATCGATCGTTCAGGCCGATGACTGGGTCCCTTACTGAGCCCAGTTCAGGGCCAGGTCGAAAGCGTCGAAATTGCGCCAGCGCCGGTTCGGATCGAGCCCAGGGGTGGGGCGGTTGACGATCAGTGGCACCTTTTGTTCGCTGATGCCGCCGTGCGATCGCAGGGGGACATCCAGCCCGCTGAGGTCGTGGCGTGACCGACTGGTGACCAGCACCGTAAAGCGCTCGGAAACCGCCACAACATCGCCGAT
>JAJTGH010000084.1 GCA_021299555.1 Comamonadaceae bacterium | reverse complement strand
TCATCGATTGCCCCCAAACGGTCCCTTTCTGCTAACCAAGACACCGAAGACCGGGTCTTCTGACACATAGGCGACACCATGCTTCCCAGACGTCTGCTGGTAAGTCCCAGCGCCCCGCAGCCCATCCCAGGCCACTTGCAGCCGTTTGAGCGCCCACCTTCAGCCGGCGCCATAGAACGCATCAGGACCCGCTCAGTGGCCAAACGCAGCCAGCACCAGCACAGCCTCAAACGGTACGCAGTCGCCCACCGTTCTCCCACGGCAAAGCCCCTAGAATCGCCCATCCCAGCCGGCATAGTTCAATGGATAGAACGAGCGCCTCCTAAGCGCTAGATACAGGTTCGATTCCTGTTGCTGGTACCACACACGAAACACCGGATCGCGGCCATGCTTTCCGGTTTTTTTTTGAGGTTTTCCAGCGAATCACGCTAAAGCAAGGGTTTTTACTAGGTGCCCGCGAGTGTCAACTTAAATTGACTTATTTGGCTGTCTATTTATGATGACAGCATGAACTCTCGAGTTCACCTCATTCGTGGCGAACAGCCACGGATACCCCGTGCGGGTTTAGCACGTCTTCTTGCAAGGAGAAACCCATGTCTGATCACGACAAGGTGGGGCCAACGGGATTGACCGGGGCCGAGTCGGAGGAGATTCACCGCAATCTCATCCAGGGCACGCAGATCTTCGGCATGATTGCCGCTCTCGCCCATCTGCTGGCCTTCATCTATTCACCCTGGCTCAAGTGAGGGAACAACCATGATCTACGGAAAAATGTGGACGGTCGTCAGGCCGCAAGTGGGCATCCCCATGTTCATCGCCGCAGTGGCCATTGCATCGTTCAGCGTGCACCTGGCTCTGACCGTGAACACCACCTGGGTGAAGAACTTCCTCAACGGCGGCGCCTCCAAGGTCGCTGCGGCTGCCCCTGCGGCGGCCGAGCCCGCGGCGAAGAAGTAGGCGGGCTTTGCCCGCAACCCGGACCGGTGGCGCAAGCGACCGGTCCTTTTCTCGCACATGCGCACTTCACACCGCCGCTGGGTGACTGCATGGGCCAGTTGGGGTCCTCGCTTTTTGCCTTTTGCTGACGCTGCCAGCGCCGATTTGCCGCTGTCGCGCCTGCTGCGCCTGTCGCTGTTCCAAGTTTCTTTCGGCATGGCAGTGGTCATGCTGGTGGGCACGCTCAACCGGGTCATGATCGTCGAGCTCAAGGTGCCCGCCGCTTTGGTGGCCATCATGGTGGCTCTGCCCCTTCTGGCCGCGCCGTTTCGCGCATTGATTGGCTTTCGCTCAGACCGCCACCGCAGCGAGCTGGGCTGGCGACGCGTGCCCTACATCTGGATGGGCACCTTGATGCAATTTGGCGGCTTTGCCATCATGCCCTTTGCCTTGCTGGTGCTCGCCGGTGCCGGCCAGTCGGCGCAAGCGCCAGCCTGGGTGGGGCAGCTCGGGGCGGCCCTGGCCTTCTTGCTCGTGGGCACTGGCATGCACACCACGCAAACCGCGGGCTTGGCCCTGGCCACCGATCTGGCGCCGCCTCACGCGCAGCCCAAGGTGGTCGGCCTGATGTACGTGATGCAGCTCGTGGGCATGATATTTAGCGCCCTCGTGTTTGGAGACCTGCTGTCCGAATACAGCCCAGGCGCGCTGATCCGCGTGATCCAGGCGGCCGCCGTCACCACGCTGGTTCTTAACGTCACAGCCCTTTGGAAGCAGGAGGCGCGCAGCAGGAACAGAAAGCCAGGCCAGGGCCACGATGAAGAATCCTTCGGCCAAGCCTGGCAGCGCTTTTGCAGCGGGCCTGACACGGTGCGCCGCCTCTGCGGCGTGGGTCTGGGGACCATGGCCTTCACCATGCAGGACGTGCTGCTCGAACCCTACGGTGGCGAGGTGCTCAAGCTCAGCGTCTCGCACACCACCTTCCTGACCGCCACCTTGGCCCTGGGCGGGCTGATCGGCTTTGCTGCGGCCTCGCGCGTGCTCAGCCGCGGCGCCGACCCCTACCGCATGGCCTGCGCAGGCGCGCTGGTGGGCATTGCCGCCTTTGCCGCCGTGATCGCATCGGCCCCGCTGTCATCCATCCCCCTGTTTGTGGCCGGCGCCTTTCTGATCGGCCTGGGCGGCGGGCTGTTTGCCCATGGCACGCTGACCGCGACCATGCAGTTGGCCCCCAGGGAGCAAATCGGTCTGGCGCTGGGCGCCTGGGGCGCGGTACAGGCCACGGCCACGGGCCTGGCCATGGCCCTGGGCGGCCTGATCCGACAGTTGCTCGATGACCCCCTGGGCCCGAGCGCGGCCTACACCAGCGTCTACACCCTCGAACTGCTCATGCTGGCCGCGACCTTGCTGGCCATGGCACCCCTGGCCCGTAACCGAGCGCCAGCATCGGAATTGAAGCAGCCCGACAATCCCGAAGTTCAAATTCGACCCAACCCCTGACCACTTGAAGGAATTCGCCATGCAAACCCATCATGTCCTGATCATCTTGTTCGTTGTGGTTGGCCTGTTCATGGTGGCCAACTGGTTCAATCGCCCGAAAAAATAAGGTAACCGGGCTCGGCCCTCGCCTGGGTCCAAGCCCGCACGCTTGCCGCTCAGCGCCGCTGCCCGATGGTGCGGCTGAGCAAGATCACTGGCAACAGCCCCACCAGCACCAAAGTCAGGGCCGGCAAGGCCGCCTCACCCAGGCGCTCGTCGCGCGCGAGCTGATAGGTCACCACCGCCAGCGTGTCGCTGTTAAAGGGCCGCAGCACCAGCGTGGCGGGCAACTCCTTCATCACGTCCACGAAGACCAGCAAGGCTGCGGCAGCGGCCGAGCGCTTGAGCAAGGGCCAGTGCACCCGGGCAAGCAGTGCCGGTCCGGCGGCGCCGAGCATGTGCGCGCTGTCATCAAAGCTCTGCGGTATGCGGGCATAGCCGCTTTCGATAGACTGAAGTGCCACAGACGCAAACCGCACCAGATAGGCCCACACCAGACCGAGCGAGGTGGCCGTGACCAGTGCGCCAATGGCCGTCTGCGGCGCCCAGGCCTGCAACCACCCCACGGGCAAGAGCAAGCCCACCACCACCACCGCGCCCGGGATGGCATAACCCAGGCTGACCAGGCGGGCCGCCCAGGCGCTCAGTCCTGCGGGGCTGCGGCGCTGCGCAAATGCGAGCATCAAGGCGATCAAGGTGGCCAAGACGGCGGTCAGGCCGGCCAGCCACACGCTGTTGATGGACCACTGCACAAAGGCCGGCAGTGGCAACTGTCCCCAGCCCTCGATCAAGGGGCGCAGCATGAAAAGCACGGGCAGGCCAAAGCCCAGTGCAATGGGCAAGGCGCACAGGCCCCAGGCCAGCATGGCGCGGCCGCCATGCAGGCGGATCGGCTGCGCCTCGTGAGAGCCGGCTCGGGCGCCCCGGCCGCTGGCAAAGCGCATGCGCTGCTGCGCCGCGCGCTCAGCGCTCAAGAGCGCCGCCACGATCACAAGCAGCACCGTGGCCAGTTGCGCGGCGGCCAGGCGGTTGTCCATGGCCAGCCAGGCCTTGTAAATACCGGCGGTAAAGGTCTGGATGCCAAAGTAGCTCGAGACCCCGAAGTCGGCCAGCGTCTCCATCAGGGCCAGCCCCACGCCGGCGGCCACGGCCGGACGGGCCAGAGGCAGGGCCACCTCGCGCAAGCGGCGCGGCATCCCCGCCCCGAGCAGGCGCGCCGCCTCCATCAGGTGCACTGCGCGCTCGGCCAGCGCGGTGCGTACGAGCACATAGACGTAGGGATACAGGGCCACCGTGAACACCAGCACCGCGCCCCACAAGCTCTGGACGTCTGGCAAAACCCGGCCTTGCAGGCCCAGCGCCTGGCGCAAGCCGGTCTGCAGCGGCCCTGAAAATTGCAAAAAGTCGGTGTAGGCAAAAGCCAGCACATAGGCCGGCATGGCCAGCGGCAGCAAAAGTGCCCATTCAAACACCCGCCGCCCCGGAAACTCAAAGAGGCTGACCGTGCAGGCCGTGACCAGACCCAGCGCGGTCACGCCCACAGCCACCGCCAGGCACAGCGCCACGGTGGTCAGCGCATAGTCGGGCAAAACAGTGGTCGCCATCTCGGCCAGCAGGGCCCAGCCCTGCCGGTCAAGCGCAGCCCAGGACCCCAGCACCGCCACCACAGGCAGGCACAACAGAACCATCAGCAGGCCCAGCAGGCAGGAAGGCAAAAAGCGCTTGAGCATCCGATCCATGGAGTTTGCGGCGAACGCCCGCATGGGGCCGCGCGGTTTTGTTTTCACCAGTCGCAGCCAGTGCAAATGAGAATTGTACGCATTTACTCCTGATCGGACCTAAAATACCGCCATGTTTTTACAAGTCTGCGACTTGAGCGTGCGCTACCCGGGCCGCCCGGGTGCTGCCGTCGATTCGGTCTCCTTTGGGCTGGCGGCCGGCGATATCGGCGTGCTGATCGGCCCATCGGGCTGCGGCAAGACCACCTTGCTGCGTGCGATCGCCGGTCTGGAGCCAGTGGCCAGCGGCCAGATTCGGCTGGCTGAGCAGGTGGTCAGCAGCGCACAGGCGCATGTGTCTGCGCAGGAGCGGCGCGTCGGCATGGTGTTTCAAGACTATGCGCTGTTTCCACACCTGAGCGTGGCTGGCAATGTGGCGTTTGGTCTGCAAGGGCTGCCCAGGGCGCAGCGGGCGGCCCGTGTGGCCGAGGTACTGGCTTTGGTGGGCCTGTCGGCGTCGGCCGAGCAGTACCCGCACCAGCTCTCGGGCGGCCAGCAACAGCGGGTGGCACTGGCCCGCGCCCTGGCCCCGCAGCCCAGGCTGCTGCTGCTCGATGAACCGTTTTCCAACCTCGACGTGGAACTGCGCGAGCGGCTGGCCCACGAGCTCAGGTCCATCCTCAAGGCCGCCGGTGCCACGGCGCTGTTTGTCACGCACGACCAGCTCGAAGCCTTTGCCATTGGCGACGTGATCGGTGTGATGCATGAGGGCCGCTTGCACCAGTGGGACGATGCCTACAGCCTCTACCACCGACCGACCACCCGTTTTGTGGCCGACTTCATCGGGCATGGGGTGTTCACGCCGGCCACGCTGCATGAGGTGGACGGCCAGATCGTGGTCGACACGCCGGTAGGGCGGCTGAGCGACGTGTCTGAATGCCCGCTGCCGGCTGCCTTTGAGGGCGGGCAGTGCGACGTGCTGCTGCGCGCCGACGACATCGTGCACGACGACGACGCGCCGGTCAAAGCCGAGATCATCCGCAAAGCCTTCCGCGGCTCGGAGTTTCTCTACACGCTGCGGCTGGCCAGCGGCCACCAGCTGATGGCCCATGTCCCCAGCCACCATGACCATACCCTGGGCGAATGGATAGGCATCCGCGCGCAGGTCGACCACGTGGTGACTTTCAACCGGGCTTGAACTGTGGAGCAGCGCGAACTTTGCCAATTGCCGTGCATCAAGGCCAGCCAGTGCGCGGCCCAAGGCGGCGGTTTCAGCGCTCGCGCAGCGACCTGACCTGCTCGCGCAGCGCCTGAGCCCACTGGCGCCGGTCGCGGCCCCGATGGTGGTCTGGCGGTGCTGAGCGCACATGGGCCTGCACCCCACGCGCGGCCAGCGTGCGAAGCACCGAGCCAAGCAGCGTGTCGTCGTCGATGAAGCGCGGCGCATGGCTGATCTGGCCGGTGGCGCTGTCTATGAATTGCAGAGCCACCGGCTGCGCCGGGGCATTGGCCAGGATGGCGGCCTGAAGCAAATTGGCATGAAAAGGCTTGATCTCCAGACCGTCGCCCGTGGTGCCCTCAGGAAACACGGCCAACACATCGCCGGCCTGCAAGCGCTCAGCCATGTGGTGCACCACCCGGTGTGCGTCGCGGTGCGACTCCCGCTCAATGAACAAAGTGCCAGCACCGTGGGCCATGAAGCCGATGAGCGGCCAGCGTCGCACATCGGCCTTGGAGATAAAGCGGCAGTAGCCCGATGCGTGCAACACCAAAATGTCCAGCCAGGAGACGTGATTGGCCACCATCAGCACCGGTCCGTCGGCCAGCGGGTGGCCTTCTCGCACCAGCTCGATGCCTATGGCGCGCAGCATCTGAGCGGCCCAGCGCTGCACATGACGCTGCTGCTCTTGCGGCTGCAGGCGCGGGAAGTGCATCCGGATGATCCAAAAGCCGCGCAGCAGGTGAAGCAAGATGAGCGCAGCGCGTGCAGCCACTCGCGGGTGCCAGCCTTGGCGCACGGGAGTCAACCTCGGTAGGCGATGCGCCCGCCCACCAGAGTCCAGCGCACCCGCACCGGCAGGGCGTGGCCCTCAAACGGCGTGTGTCGGCTGCGGCTTCGCAGGGCGGCGGGCTCGACGGCCCAGGTCGCACCGGGGTCGAAAACGCACAGATCCGCCGGCGCCCCAGCCAGCAATTGCCCGCAGCTGTCCTTCAGCGGCCCCAGCGCAGCGCCGAGCACTCGGGCTGGACCACTGCTCACGCAAGCCAGGGTCTGGGCCAAACTCAGGCCCTGCTCCTGGCCCCATTTGCAGGCCAGGCCCAGAAGCAACTCGAGGCCGGTGGCGCCAGGCTCGGCCTCAGCAAAAGGCAGGGCCTTGGCATCGTCTTTGACCGGGGTGTGATCGGACACCAGGGCGTCGATCACGCCGTCCTTGAGCCCCTGGCTGAGCGCCTGGCGGTCGCGCTGCTGGCGCAGCGGCGGATCCAGACGCATGCGGCTGTCAAAGTAACCGATGTCGGTGTCGGTGAGAAACAGGTTGTTGATGCTCACATCACAAGTGACCGGCAATCCCTCGGCCTTGGCCGCTGCCACCAGTTGCAAACCGGCGGCGCTGCTGATGCGGCACACGTGCAAGCGCACCCGGGTGCTGCGCGCGAGCTCGAACAGGGTGTGCAAGGCCACGGTTTCAGAGAGCACCGGCACGCCGCTCAAGCCCAGACGGGTGGCCAGTGGGCCGCTGGCGGCCACGCCTTTGCCCAGCCAGGGATCGCGCGGGCGCATCCACACCGCCAGATTGAACGTGGCGGCGTACTGCATGGCCCGCTGCAGCACCTGGGTGTCCTTGAGGGCCGCCTCGGCTTGGCTAAAACCCACGCAGCCCGATTCGGTGAGCTCAAGCATCTCGGTCAGTGACTCGCCACGCAACTCGCGGGTCAGGGCGCCCAAAGGCAAAACCTGGGCCGCGCCCAAACGTTCGGCGCGCGATCGCAGCATTTCCACCAAGCCGGGCTCATCGAGCACCGGGTCGGTGTCGGGCGGACAGACCAGGCTGGTCACGCCGCCAGCTACGGCTGCGGCCAATTCGCTCTCGAGCATGCCCTCGTGCTCATGGCCTGGCTCGCCCAGGCGGGCCGCCAAGTCCACCAAGCCCGGAGCCACGACCAGTCCGCTGGCATCTATGGTCTGCTCGGGCACGAATCCCGCTGGCAAGGCCCCAATGCTCAAGATGCGCCCCCGGGCAATGGCCAGATCGGCCACTTGGTCCAAGGCAGTGGCCGGATTGACCACGCGGCCGCTTTTTATGAGGATGTTCATGCTTCATTCCCCGCCACAAGGCTCATGACGGCCATGCGCACCGCAATGCCAAAAGTGACCTGCGGCAAGATCACGCTTTGCTGGCCGTCGACCACGGCCGAGTCGATTTCCACACCCCGGTTGATCGGACCCGGGTGCATGACGATGGCGTCGGCCTTGGCCAGTTGCAACTTTTCAGGGGTCAGGCCAAAGCTCTTGAAGTACTCCTGGCTCGAGGGCAACAGGGCGCCGCTCATGCGCTCGTTTTGCAGCCTCAGCATGATGATGACATCGGCCCCACGGATACCCTCCTCCAGGCTGTGGCACACACGCACCCCCATCTGGGCCAGATCGCCGGGCACCAGCGTCCTGGGCCCAACCACCCGCACCTCGGGACAGCCCAGTGTGGTCAGGGCGTGGATGTCAGATCGCGCCACGCGCGAGTGCAGCACATCGCCCACGATGGCCACCGTGAGATTGGAGAAATCTTTCTTGTAGTGCCGGATGGTGTACATGTCCAGCAAACCCTGCGTGGGATGGGCATGACGGCCATCACCCGCATTGATCACGTGCACATGGGGAGCCACATGCTGGGCAATCAGGTAAGGCGCGCCGGACTCGCTGTGGCGCACCACAAAAATATCGGCAGCCATGGCCGATAAATTAGAAATGGTGTCGAGCAGAGATTCGCCCTTACTGGCCGAGGAGCGGGCAATATCGAGCGTGTACACATCGGCCGACAGGCGCGTGGCCGCAATGTCGAACGTGGTGCGCGTGCGGGTGGAGTTTTCAAAAAACAGGTTGAACACGCTCTTGCCGCGCAGCAAGGGCACCTTCTTGACTTCGCGGTCGCTCACGCTCACGAAGTTGGCCGCGGTGTCCAGGATGTGCGTCAGGGTGGCTTTGGGCAGGCCGTCAATGGACAGCAGGTGTATCAATTCGCCGTTTTTGTTGAGCTGCGGGTTGCGCTTGTAGAGCATGTTCTCAAGCCCCCTGAACTTCAAGACTGAAACGGCCGGCCGCATCGCGGGCCAGTTGCAAGGATTGGTTGGCCGGCAAACTCACGCGGGCAACGGCCAGGTCGGCCTGCACCGGCAGCTCTCGCCCGCCGCGGTCGACCAGCACCGCCAGCTTGACACTGGCGGGGCGGCCATAGTCAAACAACTCGTTGAGCACCGCCCGCACCGTGCGCCCGGTATAGAGCACATCGTCAAGGACGATCAGATCTGCGCCATTGACATCAAAGGGCAGCCGGGTCTGGCTGCTCGCTGCAAGACCGCGCTGGGCAAAATCGTCGCGGTGCATGGACGAGGAGAGTATCCC
>JAJTGH010000217.1 GCA_021299555.1 Comamonadaceae bacterium | reverse complement strand
GTGGCCGTGCGCTACCCGCGAGGGGCAGGCGTGGGGGTGGCGATTGATCCAGGATTGAACCCATTGCCCTTTGGCAAAGGCGAATTGCGACGCCCCGGCAAGGGCGTGGCGATTTTGGCGTTTGGTACCTTGCTGTACCCGGCTTTGCAAGCGGGTGAGGCGCTCAATGCCAGCGTGGCCAATATGCGCTGGGCCAAGCCCTTGGACACCGAGTTGTTGCTCGAATTGGCCCGCACCCACGAGGCCCTGGTCACGGTCGAAGAAGGCTGCACCATGGGCGGCGCGGGCTCGGCGGTGATGGAGGCGCTGAACCACGCTGGCTTGACCAAGCCGGTGTTGGCCCTGGGCTTGGGCGACTTTTTCACCGAGCAAGGCGACCCGGCCAAACTGCTGGCCCAACAAGGCCTGGATGCGCCGGGCATCGAAGCCGGTGTGCGCCAACGCTTTGCCGCTTGGGTGGCACCTGCAACGGCCCCCCTCAAGCTGGTGGGTTGAGCAGATTTCAAACCCTGTGGCGTTTTTTTGAAAATCTAAAAAAATCGGGAAAACCCGTACCTTGTGTCCTGCATGTGACTGCCTACAATTCAATGCTTTTCTTATCCCTTTGACCCCCACTTTCTGGAGACAACAACATGGATCGTCGTTCCGTCATTAAAAACGCAGGCATTGCAGGCGTATTAGCAGCCGGTGTTGCGCCGGCCGTTCACGCTCAGCCCACGATTCGTTGGCGCCTGACGTCTAGCTTCCCCAAGGTGCTCGACACCCTGTTTGGCGTGAACGACATCTTTGCCGCCAAGGTGCGCGAACTGTCGGGCGGCCGCTTCCAGATCACCACGCACGCTCCTGGCGAACTGGTGCCGGCCTTCGGCACCATCGACGCGGTCAAAGACGGCACGGTCGAGATGGCCAACACCGCGCCCTACTACTACTTCGGCAAGGACGAGACCTTCGCCCTGGCCTGTGCCATCCCCTTCGGACTGAACAGCCGCCAGATGACGGCCTGGTACTACGAAGGCAACGGCCTGAAACTGTTGCGTGACTTCTATCGCCAGTACAACATCGTCAACTTCCCAATGGGCAACACCGGCGCCCAAATGGGCGGCTGGTTCCGCAGGGAGATCAAGTCGCTGGCCGACTTCAAGGGCACCAAGTTCCGCGTTGGCGGCTTCGGTGGTCGAATCGTCGAGCGCATCGGCGGCGTGCCTCAGAACATCCCTGGTGGCGAGATCTACCAGGCTCTGGAAAAGGGCACGATTGATGCCGCCGAGTGGGTGGGCCCGTACGATGACCTGAAACTCGGCTTTGTGAAGGTCGCTCCGAACTACGCCTACCCGGGCTGGTGGGAAGGCGGTCCCGGCCTTGAGCTGCACGTCAACACCAAGGCCTACGACTCGCTGTCGCCGGAATACAAGGCCATCATCGAATGCGCGTCAACCTATGCGCACGTGGACATGCAGGCCAAGTACGACGGCAAGAATGCCCAGGCGCTCAAGACGCTGGTTTCCCAGGGTGCCAAGTTGTTCCCGTTCCCGGCCGATATGATGGACGCCGCTTTCAAGGCCTCCATGGACTACTACAGCGAGCTCAGTGCCAAGAACGCGAACTGGAAGAGGGTCTATGACGATTACTCTGCTTTCCGTCGCGACTCGAACCTGTGGTTCCGCTTCACCGAGGCGACCTTCGACAACTTCATGCAGCGCCAGCGTCTGTAATTCAGGCTTGAGTGGTTCCCGGCCTTCACGGCTGGGTCTGAAATCCAAAAAAGCCCCGCTTGTGCGGGGCTTTTTAGTTGAGCGCTCAGACGGTCAGGCCGCGATCAGTTGTTGGCAGCCGAGGCCCAGAACTGGGGTGGGCCTTACTTTTTCTTCTGCGCGTCTTCCTTGAGTGCTTCGAGAAGCGCCTTCATGGGGTCTTCCTGCGCTGCAGGTGCGGGTAGTCCGCCACTTGTGGCACCAGGGCTGGGCACTTCAGCGCCTGAGCCTCCGAGTTCAGGCGCTCCCAGCATGACGGATGAGGCCGGGGTTTGCTGCATCAGTGACTCAAGCGCCTTGTCCACGTCAACCGTGACACCTTGGTCTATCCCGTCAATCACGAGCTTGGGATAGCCGATCACCACCGCCACCATGATCAGCTGAAGAATGATGAAGGCGATGGAGCCTTTGTAGATCTGCGCGGTGGTCACCGCCGGGATGGTCTGGCCTGTGACTCGGTCCTTGTAATCCTTCTTAGCCGCCACGCTGCGCAGATAAAACAAGGCAAATCCGAAGGGCGGCGTCAGGAAGGAGGTCTGCAGATTCATTGCGATCACGACACCGAACCAGATCATGATTGCATCTGTCGAGGTGCCAGGCGGGAACAACTCAGGCAGGACCTTTTCTGCCACGGGCGCCAGAATGGGGATGACGATGAAGGCGATCTCAAAGAAGTCGATGAAGCAGCCAAGGATAAAGATCAGTATGTTGACAACGATCAGAAAGCCCAGCGCACCGCCTGGCATGTCGTCGAACAGGTGCTCGACCCAGATGTGCCCATCAGCAGCATTGAAGGTGAAGCTGAAGACGGTGGAGCCGATCAGGATGAAGAGCACGAAGGTCGACAGCCTGGCGGTGTTGTCCAGGGCCTGCTTGAGCAGGTCCATACCCATGCGCCTTCTCGAGATCGCCATGATCAGTGCGCCAAATGCGCCCATGGCCCCCCCCTCGGTGGGCGTGGCCACACCCAGGAAAATGGTGCCCAGGACCAGGAAAATAAGGATCAGCGGCGGGATAAGCACAAACGTGACCTGCTGCGCCAAGCGCGAGAGCAGGCCCAGTCCGGTGAACTTGTTGATCAGGGCCAGCGTCAGAGCGAGCAAGGATGCCACAGTCATGGACATGATGACAATTTCGTCGCCATGGGCGGCGGTGTTGCGCCCGGTCCACGACTTCATCAGCTCGTTGTGCATCTGGGCCCAGGCCCAGCCGGCTGCGGTGCACAGCGCCAACAGAACGATCAGCGACGCATAGCCGCTGGCGCCATTGCTTTCCCGGTAGATACGGGCCTCTACGGGCAGTGCTGGGACCCAGGCCGGGCGGAAGATTGCCACCAAGGCCACAAAGAGCAGATACAGACCGACCAACAGCAGGCCGGGGATGAGCGCGCCGGCGTACATGTCGCCCACCGAGCGGCCCAGTTGGTCGGCCAACACGATCAATACCAGCGAAGGTGGAATCGCCTGGGCCAAGGTGCCTGAGGCGGTGATGGTGCCTGTGGCGATGGTTCGGTTGTAGCCGTAGCGCAGCATGATGGGCAGGGAAATCAGACCCATTGAGATCACCGCCGCAGCCACCACGCCGGTGGTGGCTGCCAGCAGCGCACCCACCAGGATCACCGCCACTGCCAGACCGCCGCGCAGCGGCCCAAACACCTGGCCCACGGTCTCGAGCAGGTCCTCGGCCATGCCAGATCGCTCCAGGATGATGCCCATGAAAGTGAAGAAAGGAATGGCCAGCAGGGTCTCGTTCTGCATGATGCCGAACACCCGCAGTGGCAGTGCCTGAAACAGGTTGCTGCTGAACAAACCTGCCTCCATGCCAATGAAGCCAAAGAGCAGCCCAGTGGCGGCCAGCCCGAAGGCCACCGGAATACCGGACAGCAGGAACACGAACAGCCCCAGGAACAGCAGGGGTACGAAGTTCTGAGCGATGAAACTGGCTTCCATTTACGGCGCTCCTGTTTGGTTTTTCTTCTCAGCCAGGGCAGCGAGTTCTTCGGCCAAGATCTCTTCGTCAGATTGGGTGCCTTCCACGCTGAAGGGCTCCGGGATCAGGCCCTTGAGATAGGCAAAGCGCTTGGTCAGCTCGGAAAAGGCCTGCAGCAGCAGCAGGCCAAAGCCCAAAGGGATGAGCATCATCACCGGCCAGCGGATCAGGCCACCCGCATTCGAAGACATCTCCCCACTGGTCCAGGTGGAAACAAACAGTGGCCAGCTCAAGTTGATAAGGATCAGACACAAGGGAATCAGGAAAATGAC
>JAJTGH010000083.1:8734-17739 GCA_021299555.1 Comamonadaceae bacterium | reverse complement strand
TCAGGCACAACACAGCGGCCATGCCCATCTGACTGAGTAGGCCAAGCCAGTGAGCGCTGAGCGTACAGGGGGCTGCCAGCAAGGCCGCCAGCAGCGCCAGGCGCCAGAGCGTGGCCCCCCTCATGCGCGCTGCCCAAACAGACCGCGCGGTCGCATCACCAAGACCAGCACCAGCAGCGCATAGGGCAGCATGGGGGCCAACTGGCTGAACTTGATCTGTGACAAAGCCCAGTGCCCGGGCAGGCCCAAGGCCACTCCCAGGCTTGAATCGACACCCACGGCCAGGGTTTGCAGCAGGCCGATCAGCAAGCTGGCCATCAGCGCCCCCGCCAAAGACCCCAGCCCGCCAATGACGATGACCGAGAACAGCACCCCAGCAATGCTCGTCGCCATGCCAGGCTCCGTTACGAAGGCGTTGCCACCAAGCACGCCGGCCATTGCAGCCAGGCCACAGCCCAGAGCAAACACGCCCATGAAAACCCTGGGCACGTCATGCCCGAGAGCTTGCACCATCTGCGGATGCGTCAACGCCGCCTTGACCACCAGGCCCACCTGCGACAGGCGAAGTGCCAAAGCCAGTGCCAACAAAACCAAGAGCGCGACACCCATGATGAACACCCTGTAGGCAGGCAGGGCTGCCCCCCATACCTGCCAGATCACCCCGTCGAGCTGCTCCGGCACCCTGTAATTGACAGGGCCTGTGCCCCAGATCAGTTGCACAGCTTCCAGCAGCACCAAAGCCAGCCCAAAGGTCACCAGCATCTCCGCCATATGCCCTTGACTGCGCATGCGGCGCAGCACGTGCCATTCGAACAGGGCGCCCAGTGCTGCGGTCAGGGCCGGCGCCAGCACCAGGGCCATCCAGAACCCGAGCAGCTGGCTGATGCCGAAGGCCAGGTAAGCGCCCAGCACATAAAAAGCAGCATGGGCGAAATTGAGCACGCCCATCAGGCTGTAGATCAGCGTCAGACCGCTGCTGAGCAAAAACAGCAGCATGCCGTAGCTCAGCCCATTGATCAGCGAAACCAGAAAAAGATCCATGCGGGGGGTCCGTGAAGCACCCCCCGATTGTTCCTCAAGAGTGGGCGCAGCCCTGCTGTCCCATCAAGATGGCGGCACAGTCGTGGCTGGCCAAAGCGCGCAACACAGCGTCGGCGCGCTCGAGCTGCTGCAAGGCGCGCTCGATGGGCAGGACCCGGGCATTGACGTCCTGATCGACCGTGTAGTCCCAGACAAAAGGTTGGCCACTGAGACCCTCGGCCAGACCGATGACCGCGCCTGGACCGAGTTCGACGCGGTGATCGCCCCAGCGCGCCAGGACTTTGCCCGAGATCACCAGAACACCCACACCGCTGTGCTCCTGCCCCAAGGCCCCCAGGCTCTCGCCGGCGCGAAACATGCGCGTCGGCAAATGATCGGTGGCTTGCAACTTCAGACCCATTACCTGCTCGGGATCCATGCGGTCACCGGGCAGCTGGTTTTTGTCGTCAAGCAAAGCGCGCTGCAACTCGGGCCCGGTCAGACTGCGCCCTGAGAGCAAAGCGTAGGCGGCGGGCAGAGCGCCGGCCGCATGCTGCCAGGCCAGTTCGCTGACCATGAAGCGCTGCAAGCTCAGCGCCATGAGCAGGTGGGGCAACAGTGTGGTGTCGGCCGCCAAACGGGTGCGCAATTGGGCGCCATTGACCAAGACCGTCCGAACCTGGCCCTGCGCATGCGCCGAGAGCCTGTGCAGCCCCTCTTCAAACAATGCATGTTCACCAAAGACCGTCCCCACGCCGAGCGTGCAATCGGGCCCCTTGTCCTGCCGCTGGCTGACGCTGACCGCCCCTGCCAACACAATGAACAAATGCTCGGCCTGTTCGCCGCGTCGAAACAGCACTTCGCCATCTTCGTAGCTGCGCGGATGGCCCACTGCTTCGCCGGCCAGCGCAGCCTGCAGCAGCTTGACCTGGGGCAGTGACGCTGCGGGCGACGAGGGTGGCGCCAAACCACCGTCAATCTTGCTCAGAATTGCGCGCTTGGGCCGCACAGCCGAGGCAAGCATGGCCAAAGTGCGCTCGTCCGGAGGGGCAGGCAGCGGCGCACCCAATTGCCGCAATTGATCGAGAGCCTGCGACAGTTCGTATTCGAGCAACCGAGCCAAGCGCGAATCGACAAAACCCATGGGCGGGCGACCAGCCTCATGAAAGAGCCGCTCTGCGGCATCGGTTCGGGGGGTATAGGAGGTCTGGCTCGAATCTGGCTTCATGTGACTGCGCTGGCAATTCTTGATACCCAAAAATTGCTGACATTTAATTACAGAGAGTCGATTGCATTTTTTCTTTGCAAATATTATTAGCTCAGATTATCCATTTTGGTGCATGGATGGCCTCAAGCCGAGCACCCCACTGGATGCCCCACCGTGATGCCCCATCACGGTCCGCCGAGCTGCAAATGCTAAAGACCGGGCAAGCGGTAGTCCTTGAGTTGCTCACGCAATCGTGTCTTGAGGATCTTGCCGGTGGCGCCCAATGTGATCGCCTCGACAAAAACCACGTCGTCCGGGATCTGCCACTTGGCAATCTTGCCCTCGTAGAAGGCCAGGAGTGCTTCGCGGGTGAGTTGGGAGCCGGGCTTTTTGACCACCAGCACGATGGGCCGCTCGTCCCACTTGGGATGAGGCATGCCAATGCAGGCGGCCATGGCCACTTCGGGGTGGGCCACCGCCAGGTTCTCAATGTCGATCGAGCTGATCCACTCACCACCGGACTTGATCACGTCCTTGCTGCGGTCGGTGATCTGCATATACCCATCAGCGTCAATCGTCGCCACGTCGCCAGTCGGAAACCAGCCGCCCTGCAGCGGGTCACCGCCTTCGCCTTTGAAATACGCGCCGATCACCCATGGCCCACGGACCAGCAGGTTGCCAAACGTTTTGCCGTCCCAAGGCAACTCCCGACCCTCGTCGTCAACGATTTTCATGTCGACACCGAACACCGCTCGACCTTGTTTGAGGCGGATCTGCATCTGCTCAGACTGTGGCAGGCTCAGGTGCTTGTTTTTGAGCGTACAAACCGTGCCCAGGGGGCTCATTTCGGTCATGCCCCAGGCATGCAGAACCTCAACCCCATAGTCGTCGCGAAAGGCGCTGATCATGGCCGGCGGACACGCCGAGCCACCGATGACGGTGCGCTTGAGCGAGGAAAATTTCAGGCCGCCGGGCTTCATGTGCCCCAGCAGCATCTGCCAGACCGTGGGCACACCGGCGGCATAGGTCACCTGCTCGGACTCGAGCAATTCATAAACCGACTTGCCGTCCAAACCGGGCCCGGGGAAAACCAGCTTGGCCCCGGTGAGCGCGGCCGCATAAGGAATGCCCCAGGCATTGACATGAAACATCGGTACCACAGGCAGCACCGCGTCCCGGGCCGACAGACCCATGCAGTCGGGCAAGGCTGAGCCGAAGGCATGCAGCAAGGTCGAACGGTGGCTGTAAAGCCCGGCCTTGGGATTGCCGGTGGTACCGCTCGTGTAGCACAGGCTCGATGCGGTGTTTTCGTCAAACTGTGGCCAGTCGTACCCGGTGCCGTGCCCTGAAAGCCAGCCCTCGAAACTTTGCAGGTGCGCTATGCCGCTGTCTTTGGGCAGGTGTTCGTCATCGCACAGGGCAATGTAGTGGCGCACAGTTTCGCATTTGGCAGCAATCGCCTGCACGATGGGCAGGAAGGTCAGATCGAAGCACAGCACCTGGTCTTCGGCGTGATTGGCAATCCACGCAATCTGGTCAGGGTGCAGGCGCGGATTGATGGTGTGCAGTACCCGGCCCGAGCCGCTGACCCCAAAATACAGCTCGAAGTGCCTGTGGCCATTCCAGGCCAACGTGGCCACCCGATCGCCGAAACCGAGCTCGAGCGCGTCCAGCGCCCGCGCCACCTGCCTCGATCGCGCCGCCGCATCCTTGTAGGTGTAGCGATGGATGTCGCCCTCGACCCGGCGAGAAACGATCTGTGCATCGCCGTGATGCCGCTCGGCGTGGACAATCAAAGATGAAATCAGCAGCGGCTGGTTCTGCATCAAACCCAACATGGGAGGACCTCATTTAAAAAACACCGATCGGCTCGGAACAGAACAATCATGCATCAAGCGGCCGCGCCGGCGCCATGGGGATTGCCCCAGCGCGGCCGACGAAGCCGCCGGCCTGCGCGACAATGCGGAAATGTCTGCCGTTCCCGCCCTTGCACCAGCCGATCCGGCCGCAACTGCCCCCGCCTGGCAAGGCGCGCTCGGTGAACTCGGCGACGCCTTCTTCAGCCGGGTGCAGCCGCAAGCGCTGCAATCGCCGTATTGGATCGACCAAAACCTGGCACACGCCCGAGAACTCGGGCTCGATGAGCACTGGATGCAATCGCAAGAGGCGCTGCTGGGCCTGACGGGCTGCGCAGTGCTGCCGGGCACCGACCCGCTGGCCAGCGTCTACAGCGGCCATCAGTTTGGCCACTGGGCCGGACAGCTCGGCGATGGCCGTGCGCTGCTGCTGGGCCGGCTGCCCACGCCGCAAGGCCCTGTGGAAATCCAGCTCAAGGGTGCCGGCCGCACCCCCTATTCGCGCATGGGAGATGGCCGGGCGGTGCTGCGCTCTTCCATCCGAGAGTACCTGTGCAGCCAGGCCATGCACGGGCTGGGCATCCCCACCACGCAGGCCCTGTGCCTGACCGGCTCGCCCAGTCCAGTGCTGCGCGAGGAGGTGGAAACGGCCGCCGTGGTCACCCGAACTGCGCCGAGTTTCCTGCGCTTCGGACATTTCGAGCATTTCAGCCACAGCGGCCAGCATGATCTGCTTCGAAGGTTGGCCGACCACGTGATCGAGCGCTTTTATCCCGATTGCGCCGGGGCGCCTGAGCCTTACGCGCAGTTGCTGCAAGCGGTGGTTGATCGCACCGCCCGGCTGATGGCTCAGTGGCAGGCCGTGGGCTTTTGCCACGGGGTGATGAATACCGACAACATGAGCATCCTGGGCCTGACCCTGGACTACGGGCCTTTTCAGTTCCTTGACGGCTTTGACCCTGAGCACATTTGCAACCACTCCGACACTGGCGGGCGCTATGCCTACAACCGTCAACCGAGTGTGGCCCACTGGAATCTGTTTTGTCTGGGCCAAGCCCTGATGCCGCTGATTGGCGACAAGGAGCTCGCATTGGCCGCGCTGGAGACGTACAAAGGCGTTTTTGAAGCCGCCATGCTGGGTCATTACCGCGCCAAGCTGGGCTTGATCGATGCGCCGCAGCCGGGCGACGGAGCCCTGGTCGACGACCTCATGCCCTTGCTCGCAAAGGACCGGGTGGACCACACCATTTTTTGGCGGCGCCTGTGCGACTTCGCCCACCAACCCGAGCCGGTGCGAGACCTGTTCATTGCCCGCAGTGCATTTGACGCCTGGGCCCAGGTCTACCGCCAGCGCTGCCAGGGCCTCGATACCGCGCAGCAAAGGCAGCAGATGCGCCGCTGCAACCCACGCTATGTGCTGCGCAACCACCTGGGCGAGCAGGTCATACAGGCGGCCAAGGCGGGCGACTTTGCACCCCTGCGCGATCTGATGCGCGTGCTCCGCAACCCGTTTGAAGACCATCCAGGCCAGGAGGCGCTGGCCGACTTTGCGCCCGCCTGGGCCTCCTCCATTGAAATCAGCTGCAGTTCCTGATCATGTCCTCAAAAATCCAGAGAACCGAGTCCGAATGGAAAGCCCTGCTTGCCGAAAAAGGTGCAGAGCCACTGGCCTACCATGTCACACGCAAGGAAGGCACCGAACGCGCCTTTACCGGCAGGTACGAAGGCAACAAGGCCAGCGGCACCTACCTGTGCATCTGCTGCGACAAGCCGCTGTTTGATTCCTCAACGAAGTACGAATCGGGCTCGGGCTGGCCGAGCTTTTTTCAGCCGCTGAGCCCGAACGCGGTCGAAACCCAGGAAGACCGCTCGGCTTGGCTGGGCGTGCGCACCGAGGCCCACTGCCCAGACTGCGGCGCCCACCTGGGTCATGTGTTTCCTGACGGCCCACAGCCCACGGGTCTGCGTTACTGCATGAATTCGGCGTCGCTGCAATTCAAGCCACGCACTTCGCAATGAAACCAACGGCCTGCACCGAGCCAGGCCACTTCACTCACTGCCATGAAACTGCTTTTCGACTTCCTGCCCATCTTGCTGTTTTTCGGCATGTTCAAGTATGCCGAGGGTCAACCCGAATGGGCTGCTGCCACAGCCAGCCAGTGGCTCGGCTTCATGGTCGAGGGCTCGGTGGTCGGTCCGGCCGAGGCGCCAGTGCTGCTGGCCACCGTGGTGGTGATCGTCGCCACCCTGCTACAGGTGGGCTGGCTGCTTCTGCGCGGGCGCAAGGTCGACACCATGCTTTGGGTCAGCCTGGCCCTGGTTGTGGTGCTTGGCGGCGCAACCATCTACTTTCACAGCGAAACCTTCATCAAATGGAAGCCCACGCTGCTCTACTGGGCCATGGCCGCCGGCCTGTTGATCGGGCAACTGATGGGCAAGAATGGCATACGTGCCCTGATGGGGGCGCAAATGACCTTGCCCGATCTGGTGTGGCTGCGGGTCAATCAGGCCTGGATGGCTTTTTTTGGCTTCATGGGGGCGATCAATCTTTGGGTGGCCTACCAGTTCTCCACTGCCATCTGGGTCAACTTCAAACTGTTCGGTGGCATTGGCCTGATGCTTGTTTTCGTGGTGGCCCAAAGCCTGGCGCTTAGCAAGTACATGCAAGAGGACAACGAAAGCGTCGATGGACAGACGGACCCGGGGGGCAAGCCATGAGCGCTGATGCGCAGGGCTTGCCGCGCGCGGGAGAGTTGCAGGCCAGGCTGCAGGAGCGGCTGGCGCCCACCCAACTGCAAGTGATAGACGAAAGCGCCGACCATGCCGGCCACGTCGGTGCCAGTCAAGAGGGGTTTGGCACCCATTTCCGTGTCCGGATCGCCAGCCCGAAATTTGCCGGTTTGAGCCGCGTGGCGCGCCACCGCCTTGTGTATGATGCTGCCCAAGATTTCATCGACCGAGGGCTGCACGCCCTGGCCATAGAAACGCTGGACGGCTGAAGTCAGTCTGCAACCGCCCTGCCACCACCCTCAATCACTTTCAGGACTCCCATGACCTCTACCTCCCTCAAGTCGCTGGCCGTGGCCAGCTTGCTGGCCCTTGCAGGCGCTGGCGTGTCGGCTCAAAACGTGGCCATCGTCAACGGCAAGGCTGTGCCCAAGACGCGCCTGGACGCGCTGGCCACGCAGATCGAGCGGGCCGGTCGGCCGGTCACCCCTGAAATGCAGAGCCAACTGCGCGACGAGGTGATCGCGCGCGAGATCTTCATGCAGGAAGCCGACAAGCAGGGTCTGGCGCAGACCGATGATTTTCGGAATCAGATGGAACTGGCCCGCCAGAGCATCCTGATTCGCGAGCTGTTCAACGAGTTCCAGAAGAAAAACCCGGTCACCGACGCCGAGATGAAGGCCGAGTACGACAAATTCGTTGCCGCCAACAGTGGCAAAGAATACAAGGCCCGTCACATCCTGGTTGAAAAAGAAGACCAGGCCAAGGCCATCCTGGCCAGCCTGAAAAGAGGCGGCAAGTTTGAGGACATCGCCAAGAAGCAGTCCAAGGACCCAGGGTCTGGCGCAAACGGTGGCGACCTGGATTGGGCCGCGTCGGACAGCTATGTGCCCGAATTCAGCCAGGCCATGATCAAGCTCAACAAGGGCCAGACCACAGACGCACCGGTCAAGACCCAGTTCGGCTGGCACATCATTCGCCTGGACGATGTGCGCACTCCGCAACTGCCCGCCTTCGACCAGGTCAAACCTCAGCTGCAACAGCAGATGGTGCAGCAAAAGCTGGGCAAGTACCAGGAAGAACTGCGCGCCAAAGCCAAGATCGAATGATGGCGCTCACGCGCAAATTATTTGACGGCTGCAGGCTCAATCAAGCGGGCTGAGAACGGCTGAGTCTGTCCCAGGTCCACATGGACCTGCCAGGCCCGCACGTCTGAGCCACCGGGCACCTCCAGGCGGGTGAGCTGTCGCACCGGTTCACCGCGCAGCGTGAAAGGTTGATCCATGCGTTGCCAATGGGTGTCGCCGTGGATCAGCAGCACCGGCACCGGCGATGCAGCGGCCAAGGGCAAAAGCGTCTCTCCGATGCTCTGGCGAAACCCTGAGCTCTTGGGAAAGTCTTCAAACATGCCGCGTCCGAGCAAAGGGTTGGCATGCATGGCTACGACCAGCGCCTGCGCCCCGATGCGCCCTGCATGCTCGAACGCAGCCCGGATCCAAGCCACATTGGCCGCTTCCCGCTGAGCATGTTCGGCCATCGCACCGGGCACCTGCGGCTGCAGGTTGTTGTTGCTGCCCACCACATGCACGCTGACGAAGAGCACACCTTCGTGCACCCAGCGCTGATTTTCAGGAAAGCCCGCATGCTCTGGCATCGAATCGGCCTGACTGAGCAGGGCCATCGGCCGCTGCCCCATGGAGCCACCGGGCTTGAAAAAAAGTTGGCGCAAACGCTGCAACCTCTCCTGCGGCTCGTAGCCCCCGTTGCTGCGCCGGTGGCAATCGGTCCATTCGTTGTCGCCAGGGGTGTAGACCACCGCCGCCACGAAACGGTCGAAATGCGAGCGCTGGGCCATGAACTCCTCGTCGGAGCAGCGGGTCCCGCCCGACTTGATATCACCGACGTGAATGGAAAACGCGGGTGCGGCTTCATTGATGCGATCGATCAGCCGGCGATAGCTGGGGTAGGCTTGCTGGGGCGAGCCGTAGGGCAAGTCCCCGAGGGCCACAAAGGCAAAGCCCTGAGCCTGAGCCAACAACGTAGTGAACCAAAAAGCCACCCCCAGCAATCGCAGCAGCCGAGCCAAGCGCCGGGCTAACATCGCGGCCTGACACACCCCGATCAGAACAGGCACCACAAGCCCGTGCAATGCCCTGTGGTCCACTGCACCAGAAGATCGATCACCATGCCCAGCG
>JAJTGH010000083.1:0-8653 GCA_021299555.1 Comamonadaceae bacterium | reverse complement strand
TGCCCAGCGCCATCACTGGAAGGATGAGGTAGACGATGACCCAGAAAACGGCCCAGAGCGTCGGACGCGGCTCTGCGATGCGGTGCCCCATCACCTGCTCTGCCTTGCCGCGCCAGAAAATACCCAACCATCTGGATTTCATTGTCGAAGGATTGTAGGCAGATGAAGATCGTCTGGGATACCCTCAGCCAGCGCGACTGGGACGCCGCCCACGGTCAGACAGCCGGCGCCTTGCAGCAGGACTGGGCCTACGGCGCGACCATGCGACTGCTGGGCGTGCCGGTGCTGCGCGCCCTGATCGAGCAAGACGGCGGCCCGGTCGGTCTTGCGCAGTTCATCGTGCGCGGCTTCGGTCCTTTGGGCAGCATGAGCCTTTGCTCACGTGGCCCGATCTGGCTGACAGCAGTGTCGGCCACAGAAAAAGATCGCGCCTATCGCGCTGTCAAGGCGAGCATGCCCGGGCGCGGATTGCGGCTGGCCCTGATCACCCCTGAAGAAAGCCAGCAGCAGCCACACGGATTGAAGGCCTGGCGGCGCGTGATGACCGGCCACGCCACCGTCATGATCGACCTCGATCGCCCCGAGGCTGAGCTGCGGTCCGAACTCGATGGCAAGTGGCGCAACCGTCTGGTGGCGGCCGAGGCCAGTGAACTGAGCGCGCACCGCATCGGCACCAACCCCGGCCAATACCGCTGGCTGCTCGATCAGGAGGAGGCGCAGCGCCAGACCAAGGGGCTTGCGGGTCTGCCTTTGAATTTTTACGAGCCTTACATCGGGTCACGGCAACAGCCCTCGCAGTGCGTCCTGAGCCTGAGGGCCGACTTAGGTCGCGAACGGGTGGCCGCAATGATGTTCCTGATCCACGGCCAGGCAGCGACCTATCAGGTGGGATGGGCCAGTGATGCCGGTCGCGATCTGAACGCTCACAACCTGCTGCTCTGGCAGGCCATGCTGGAGTTGCGCAGCCGCGGCGTCAAGCGCTTGGACCTCGGCGGCGTCAACACCGTGCGCAGCGCTGGTCTGGCCCGCTTCAAGATCGGCACCGGCGGCCAGGTCCTGACGCTGGCGGGCACCTATCTGGCCTGAAATCGGTATCTGACCCCGATTAATTAATTGGGGTCAGATACCGTTAAATTCAGCGGGTCATCAAAAGCTCGCCTGCAGCATGAGCGCGCTCATGAAGCCTCTGACAACCCTGGCAATCAGACTCACCCTCTCGCCCTCGATGTTGAAGCCGGCCAGCCTGGCCTGCTGGGACAAGGGACCGCGCTCAAGCGCAAGCCGCACGCGAAACAAGGGCCGATGGGGCTTGAGTTGCTGCGGGTCGTCGGTGGTCAACAAAAAGCCGCCAAAGCGGGCCGCAAGCATCTCGCTGGGCAACTGATCGATCGGCACAGTGTCGATCTCGTCGACCTTGCCTTCGATCACCTCCGGCTCAACGCCATGCAGGTAGGCCCGCGCCCGCGCGCCCAGACTCAAGCGCTTGAGGTCATCCTCGTCAACAAACACCTCGGCCACCCAGCGGCTTGGATCGATCACCCGCGCCAGCACCTCCTGACGCGAAACCATCTGGCCAAGGGCCAGGTCGGGGGCGATGTCAACACGGCGGCCAGAAAACGGTGCGACCAAGTGCAGCTGACGGGCCTCAGACGCTGCCCCCCGGACTTCCACCCATTGCTGGCTGAGCTGCTCACGGGTGCTGCGCAGCGATTCGGGCAATGACTCTGCGCCGGTGGCGGTAATGAGTCGGCTGTCCAGGCCACTGATGCGGGCCTGGGCCCTCGCCTCGCGCAAGGCTAAGTCTGGCGCAGCCAGCTTGGCCAGCCCGCCCTGCGCGGCCACCTGCGGGTCCCGAGGCAGATCCAATAGCCGGGCGGTGCGCGGCGGATAGACGGTAAATTCCTGCCCCGCCCGCACCCAGCCCTCGGCCAATATGCGGCCATGCCAGGGCAGCAGCAGCACCAGCGCAGCCAGTCCGATCAAGGCGCTGCTGCGCAGCGCCGGAAACAAGCGAATCGAACTACGCTCCTTCCACCAGGTTCGCAGTTCCGCGAAGAAGGGACGCAAGATGAACCACCAGATTTCCACTGCGAACAAAAAGATGCCCAGCACCTTGAAGAAATAGTGGTAGACCATCAGAGCGATGGCCAAAAACAGAAAAAAGCGGTAGACCATGGCGGCCAGGCCAAACCACAGCAACCATGCGGGCGGCTCCTCCCCTTCGAGCACTGGCTCGCCTTGCTCGATGCCCAGCAATTTCGATCGCAGCACATGCCGCACCATCTTGCTCGCTTCATCGTGCAAATTGGGAATGCCGGTCGCGTCCGACATCATGTAGTAGCCGTCAAAGCGCAAGAAAGGGCTGGCATTGATGGCCAAGGTCATGACCCAGCTGGCAGTCGCCAGAAAAAACATTGCCCCTCGCAAGCTGCCTTCAGGCAGAAANGCCGGCCACCGCAATGCGAAAGCGGTCTTGCCGACGATGCAAGCGCCAGGTCTCGCCGGTGTCGGTGTAGAGCATGGGCAAGAGCAATACCAGCGCCACACCCATGCGCGGCACCCGCAGACCCAGACGCTTGGCGGTAAAAGCATGACCCATTTCATGCAGAACTTTGGCAAAAACCAGAGCCACTGAATAGCTCAGTAGACCTTGCACACTCAGCGTCTCTACAAAAGTACTGGCAAAGGTGTCCCACTGTTGCATGGCCATCGCCAGACCCACCAGTGCGGCCAACATGCTCAGCACAAAAGCTGCTGGGCTCAGCAGCGGCTCAAACCAGGGCAACAGCCGCTCCAAGAAGCGATCCGGATTGATCAGCGGTATGCGAAACATCAGGTAGTGATGCAGTGCTTTCGTGGCCAGACCCGGACCCTGCTGCGGACCTTGCCGGGCCCGAGCCAGTTTCAGCGGATCCAGGGCCAGTTCGTGCTGCAGCAGGAATTGCCGCACCGCCATGACCTCATCCAGGGTGGGCTTGAGCAGGGTTTGCTCGGCCGTCAGTCTGGCCACCTCGGCCGCATCGCCGCAAGACCAACGACTCAACAATTCGAACTCCAGCCAGCCAATGCGGAAAAATCGGCCACGGGCTGGATCTTCGATCACCCAGGTCGGCGCGCCGTTTTTGAGGGTCGGGCCCGGGTGCAATCCCAGATCCTCGCGCAACTGGGGCAGCACCATTTTCTGCTGCAGCGCCTGCTCAGGAAGGGGCCCAGGGCCCTGGGGCTGAGCCATGCGTCAGACCCCCAGCCACTGCCGCGCCACCGCCAAGGGCCGGCGCAGCAGAAAGTAGCCCAGAGGAACCATCTGGCCGTCGATCTTGGCGCTGCCGCGCAGCCCCAGGCGCGGCACGCGGCTGGCTTCGGCCAGACGGGCGCGCACCCGGTAGGCGGTCACCCCATCGGGCGACCTGACTGCCTGATAGCTGGCCTGCTCGATCAGCGCCTGAAGCGGGTTGAGTGGATCGGAGTGGAGCAGCAAACTCAGGGGTGCACCACTGTCAAGGTTGATGGCATCGGCCACGGGCACCCACACCTGTACGCCCAATTTCGAGGCGTCGGCAAGTTCCATGATGCGCTGACCGGCTGCCACCGGCTTGCCGATCCAGTCATTCTCTTGGCCGTAGACCGCTATACCCTCGCGCAGGGCCCGGATGGTTTGCATCCCCAGTTGTTCCTGCAGAAACGCGACCTCGGACAGACGCTCGCTGATGCGACCGCGCAGCACCCCGGTCTCGGAGGTTTTGTCGCTTGAGACAAAGGCCCGGTGCGCGCCGGCCAGATACTCGGCCCGAGCCACCTCCAGCGCCTGCCGGGCCGAGTCGAGCCGGTTGCGGATCGAAGTGTCGTCCAACCGCACCAGCGCATCGCCCTTCTTAACCGCCTGATTGGGCTTGGCCACCAGCTCGGCCACGATGCCCTCGACCGGCGCGGTCACCGCCACAGCATCGAGCGAGATGATTTCGGCTGGGGCCACCACAAACTGTCGCACCGGGATGCACAGCACCAGGGCGCCTAGGACCAAACCCGCGAGCAAGAACCGGCCAGTCCTGCGCGGGCGCCCGTCGGCACGCGCGCCACCAAACCAGCCGCGCCGCCGACTGCGCAGGCTTTGCAAGCAAAGGCCATAGGCCTGATGCAGTGCGCCAAACATGGCCCCGGCTTGTGCCGACCAGGCCTGATCGGGCAGATAAATGACCAGACCCAGGGGCTGACCCCGCGGGCCCGGCAAGGCGTAGGCGTAGACCACCTCAGGCCAGTACTCCTGCCAGGCCGGATGCAGCGCGGCATCGAACTGCTGCATCGTCAACGAACAGCCCTGCCCCACCCGTGGCAATAAGGCCTGGGCCACCTGCTCACACCAAGAGCCGTAGGCGCCGCGCCTATCCACCGAGGTCAGTCCCGACTGGCAGACGAAGCGTGCGCTGCCTGCCTGCACCTCAAAGACCAGCGCTGCCCGGTAGGGCAACAGCGCATGGCTGTCATTGGCCACACAAAAAAACAGCGCCGCCTCGGTATCAGCCCCACGGGCGCGCGCCACAAGCCGGTCAAGCGACTCCCAGTGGGCAGCCTGAGGCAAGGCTGCGTTCACTGCCTTGGCCTTGCCAAAGTCGATGGCGCGCGCGGCAGCGCAGGAATCACGGCAGTACCACTCATGCCCGGCAGCAAATCGGGCGCTGCACCGTCGATGCGCGCTTCCATTTCAAAAGTTTGATTGACGGGATCAATACGGGCATTGATCAAACTGACCTGCGCGCTGTAGGTTTGCCCAGTCTCGTCAATACGCACCCGAAGTGCAGTGCCAACCGCAAAGCGCCTGAAAAGGCGGGAGCTCGCGCTGACCCGCAGTTTGGGCACACCGGCCGAAATCACCTCCAGCAGGGGCTGACCCACAGTGGTGGTCTGAAACGGTTTGCCCATGATACGTACTACGAAGCCAGAAAATGGCGCCGGCAGCGCGCACTGGGTGAGCTGGTACTGCGAAAGCTTATGCTGCCCCTCGGCCTTTGCCACCTGCGCTGCAGCCAGGGTGACCTCCAGGTCTGATGCGGCCTCCAAAGATTTGAGCCGGATCTTGGCCTCGAGGTTTTCCTGCGCGCCGCTGAGCTCGGCCTGGGCGATCTGTGCTCTGGCTTCATTTTCAGTGCACTCAAAGCGCAGCAGCGGCTCGCCCTTCTCAAAACGCTGGCCCAGTCGCGAGGGAATGTACTGAATCAGCCCGACGATGGGGCTGGAGATCACCGCCTCAGACTCGGCCCAGGTCTGCACCAGGATCCGGTCCTCCGGCGCTGCCAGGCGTGGCTCCTGCGACGTGGAAGAAGCAGCGGTCTGCCCCCAAGCTTGCGGTACGCCAGCAAGCATCGAGCCGGCCATCAGAATGCACGCGATCACGCACAGGAATTTGAAACGTTTCATTGGGAAATCACGCGTCTTTGAACTGGGATTTTTCACAAACTGACCAGTTTGAACAATCATTCGAACGTAGGATCCCTCATGCCAGTATCCAAGCATCCGCCCCCTGAAAACGTTCCATCCCATTTGGAGTGGGCCAAGCGCCGCAACAGTTGGCGGCAGGATGGAGTGGGCCAGCCCGACGTCAAACGAGCGTCGCTGCCCATGAAGCAAGCGTTGCGATGAGGGCCTGGCCTCGGGCCTACTTGCTTGCGTTGGCGATCCACTCGCGCAGATTGCCCACATTGGCAGTCACAGCCGCCTCGCCCATGGCACTGTAGGTCGCATCACGCGGCTCCTGCGGCAGCGTGACGGTGTAGCTGGCGCTTTGTTTGCCCACCTCACTGAGGGTCACCTCACCGCGCCTGAGCCCTCTGGACACATTAGCCATCTTCAAGCTCACCTGCAGCTTGAGCGCGCCAGGCTGCTCCTGAGCCACCACGTCAAAGCCGCCCCGGCTCAAGCCCTGGCGTACACCCTCGAGCAAGACCCTGCCGCTGTCATCGGTGAAGAGCTGCACCTTGGGTCGCTCGCCGGCCTTGGCCAGCAAGGGCGTGGGCAGTTGCTTTTCAGCCTGCGACAGGCTCTGACCCACATTCTTGGCCACCTCGGCCACGGTGAGCTTGTCAAAATTGCCAAAATCAAAGTCCTGGCCCAGGGAATGCTGGATGCGCGAGTACGCCGCCCAGGCGTTGGCATACGCAATGGCGCGCTGGTACTTGCTGACCGCCGCGCGGGCGGTGGCACGCACCAGCTCGAGCTCGGTCTCAGCCCGGCTGCTTACCCCAGCCTTGGCCACCGCCGCCACCCGGCTGTCGACATCCAGGCTCTTTTGGGCCAGCTCCAGATCGCTTTTAGCCAGCCCATAGCGCAGGGCCGCAATCCGGGTCTGGGTCATGATAGCCATCGACAATGCCTGCCGGCGCGCGTCATCGACCTCGATCTGCCGCTCACCGGCTTTTTGCACTGCGGGCATGCTCAGCACGCGCAGCAGGTTCCAGGAAATGCGCGCCGAGCCCTCCACCCAGTCGTTGTTGTAGAGAAATCGATTGCTGTCGTACTGGGTGCCCAAACCCAGGCTCAAATTCGGAAAGGCCTGCATCAATTGTCGCCGCGTCTCGTCGCCAGAGATGCGCTTGCGATAGTCTTCCTCGCGCAGCTCGGGACGGTTGAGCAAGGCCGTGTCTTCCAGCAACGCAAGGTTGGTCGGCATCGCAGGCATGGACTGCTCAGGAGTGTCAGCCAGGGTGAACTGATTGGTCGGCGACGATATCAGCGCCGCCAGCTCGGCCTTGGCAAAGTCCAGATCCTGCCGGCGCGTGTTGAGCAGCGCCACCGCATCGACCAGGGCCCGCTGGTAGGCCAGCGCCGTTTGCACCGGGATCAGTCCGCGTCCTTCGGCCGCTCGGCTTTGCTCAATCGCCGCCTCGGCCTGCCTCATCACCGTCTCGGCCTCAGCGGCCAGGTTTTGCGCTGCCAACGCACGCTGGAAGGCAAAACGCACATCGTGCACCAGGGTCTGAATCACCCTGCGCCGCCTCTCCTGGGCCACCAGGAACTCGTCCGCCCTTTGCTTGGCCCGGTAGTAAGACACCCCAAAATCGAGTACGTTCCAGCTGAACTCCACCGAGGCCAGACGGTGCTGCCGATCCGACGAGGTGGTGAAGGTGCCACTGGGGGTGTTGATCTGCGAGGGTGTGGCGCCCCGCGCCTGGCTGCTAAAGAGCGCGTTTTCGCCGCCCGAGTAGTTGTTGCGGCTCACATAACCCGCTCCAGCCACCAAATTGGGCAACATCTCGTACTTGGAGACCTCGTGGAGCTGCTCGTTGACCGCCGTCTCCATCTTCTTTAGGCGCAGATCCAGGTTGTACTTGAGCGCGCGCGCAATGGCTTCGTCAACCGACACCGGCGCTGCAATCGGCTCTTGCTGATTGAACATCGTGCCCCGGTCCACCGCGGCGCGATCACGCACCGCCTGCTCCTTGAGCGGCACAGGATTGAGGCTCGAGCAGCCAGCCAGGACCAGCGCGATCGCCGCCAGAGCCACGGGTTTGAGAGAGAAGTCCAATTTGGCTTTCATGGGATGACTCCGTTTAAATCGAGTTCTGAATCGAGGAAATAAATGACAGGGGCTTGATGGAGCCGCTCGAAAGTTCAGGTCCACCGCCCCCCCGGACTGCGTTGAGCGGCCTCACGCTGCAGCTTCTTGCTAAAACTCAGCTGGCCCGAGCCGTTCGGCGCAGGCGTTGCTGCCGCAGCTTGCTGGGCGGCCTCGCGAGCGGCAGCTAGCTGGCGAGCCTGCTTTTGAGCAAGATCGTCCTGCGCCTCTGCCTCGACCGCGCTGAGTTGAACCTCCTGGGGATCGGGGCTCATCATCTGCGCCAGGGTCTGATCAGCCAGGCTGGTGTCCGTGGGCAAAGCGCCGGCGTCTGAAAGCTGCCACAGCGGCCCCATTGATGAGCCGCTCAGCGGCCCGCTGGGGATCAACAGGCCCGACTGCATCATCAGGGTCGGAATCTGACCAATCAGCGCCTCATAGCGGGCCTGCGAGACCGCCGGCAGCACAAAAAGGTTGGGATCGGTCGGCCGCGCAAAGGCTTCGATCTGTGCCTGCGCCAGGGCCGTGGTGAACTGGCCACCTGCTGCCGTTTGCAAAATGGGCGCACCCACCGACTGGGTGGCAGCCCCGCTCTGCTCAGCCTGCGCTTGGGCCACGGCCCCCTGTACATGCAGGCTCGGGGGAGAAGCAGGCAAGGCTGGCATCGCTGCCACGGGAGCAGGCTCGGCCGGCTTGTCCGCTGGAGCGCCCGGTCTGTCGTCATTCTTGACTGCCGTGAGATTCTTGCTTCCGTCAGAATTAAAAATGTCGCCGGTCCCGTCGTCCAGGACCGTTGCAGTACCGATGGCGACCGCTCCGCTGGTGTTACTGGCCAGCAACGTGAAGTTCTGTGCGCCCTCGTATACGAGATCATTAACCACCGTGGTGCGCACCAGCAACTGCCCGCTGGCGTTGAGCGCCACCCTGGCCCCGCTGCTGTAGCTGACCCAAGCGGTGCCATTAAAGTATTGCAGCGCCTGGGCTCCGAAGTCCACTGAGCCATCAGCCGGTGCGGTTGAGCCGCCAGCAGCACTGCCGCTTTGCAGGACAAGATCGACCCACTGGCCCGGAGCGCCACTGACGGTGAACACTGCGTACGGCGAAGCC
>JAJTGH010000082.1 GCA_021299555.1 Comamonadaceae bacterium | reverse complement strand
TTGCTCGGCCTGGCGGGCGTCGATCGCGTCGCCGGTAAAGGCCATTTCCGCTGCCCGCGAAAGGCCCACCAGCCGGGTCAGCAGCCAGGCCCCGCCGTCTCCGGGGATGATGCCCAGTTTGACGAAGCTTTCTGCGAACTTGGCCTTGTCCGAGGCGATGCGCACATCGCACATGCAGGCCAGGTCCAGCCCCGCCCCGACCGCAGCCCCATTGACCGCTGCGATCACCGGCACCTCGAGGTTGAAGAGGGCCAGCGGCAGGCGCTGGATGCCGGTGCGGTATTCCTGACGGATCTGCATGCCAGTCACCTCGCCCGAAGACTGCCTTTGCATGTCACGCACATCGCCGCCTGAGGAAAAAGCGCTGCCCGCCCCCGTGAGGATGACTGCTCGCACCGTGGGGTCGCCATGGATGCGTTCGATGGCCGCGAGGAACTCGGGCACCGCCGTGTTCCCAGTCAGCGGATTGCGCCGCTCGGGCTCGTTCATGGTGAGCGTGACCACGTGTCCGCTTTGCTCGTAACGCAGAAAGTCTGGCATCAAAGCCCCTGTTTGAAGGAAAAGATCAGCACAGACTATATGCTAGACCCCATTCAGATATATTCGTGTATCTGCAAACAGTCCGGGCTCATAGCCCGGAGCCCCACCGAGGAGAGAACGTGAGCAGTCTGTTGGGCCAACTGCGGCTTGCGCAATTGCCGCCGCAGGCCGAGGCCATGCGCGCGCAAGTCAAAGCCTTTTTGGCCGAGCATCTTGCGCCGGCGTCTCCTTCCCGGCGTGCCCGCTCCTGGATGGGCTTTGACGCCGACTTCAGCCGGCGGCTGGCCGCGCGCGGTTGGGTCGGCGTGACCCTGCCCGCGCGCTACGGCGGCGCCGAGCTCGACGCCTTTTCTCGCTACGTGCTGGTGGAGGAATTGCTGGCCGTGGGCGCGCCGGTCTCGGCGCACTGGATCGCCGACCGCCAGAGTGGGCCGCTCATCGAGAAATTTGGTTCTGAGGCACAAAGAGACTTCTACCTGCCGCGCATTTGCCGGGCACAGGCTTTTTTCTGCATCGGCATGAGCGAGCCCAATGCCGGCTCCGACCTGGCGAGCGTGACAACCCGCGCGCGCCCGCATGGCGCTGGCTGGCTGCTCAACGGCCAGAAGATCTGGACCACCAACGCGCAGCACTGTCAATACATGATTGCCCTGGTGCGTACGTCCGGGGACAAGGAGGACCGACAGGCCGGCCTGTCGCAGTTCATCATCGACCTCTCCTTGCCCGGCGTGAGCGTGCGGCCCATTCGGGACCTCGCTGGCGACGCACACTTCTCGGAGGTCTTTTTCGACCAGGTGCAACTGGGCCCGGACAGTCTGATCGGCGCCGAAGGGGGGGGCTGGGCACAGGTCAATGCGGAGCTGGCCTTCGAGCGCAGTGGGCCCGAGCGCATCTTCTCGAGCATCGTGTTGCTCGATCTGTGGATCGCGGTGCTGCGCGAGCGCGGCGACAGCAGCCACGCAGCCGAGGTTGGTCGACTTCTCGCGCACCTGGCCACCCTGCGGCACATGTCCATCACGGTTACCGCACGCCTGGCCCGGGGCGAAAGCCCGGTGGTCGAGGCGGCGCTGATCAAGGACCTGGGCAACGCCTTCGAGCAGGCGGTGCCGGAGCTGATCGCTTCGCGCGTCGGCCCTGCCTCCAGTCTCATGGAGGCCGAACTGGCTGCAACGCTGGCTTATGTCGCCCAGATGGCGCCGAGCTTTTCGCTGCGAGGCGGCACGCGGGAAATACTGCGCGGCATGATCGCCCGCGGCCTAGGTCTTCGCTGAGGAAGAGGCCCATGTTTCTGGAAGCATTGGACAAAATACTCTCGGACCACGCTGGCGGCGCGGCCATTCGCGGGCTTGAGGCGGGCGAGCCGCAAGACGGTGTGTGGCAGGCGCTCTGGCAGGCTGGCTTTGCAGACCTGATGCGCAGCGAAGCGCAGGGTGGCGCAGGGCTGCTTGCGCGCGAGGTCTTTCCCTTGCTGGAGTGTTTGGGAAGGCACGCGGTGCCGCTGCCCATCGGTCAAACCATCATGGCCCGGGGGCTGCTTTCCGAATTCGACGCAATGCCCGGGAACGCCCTGGTTACCCTGGCGACACAGGCGCAGCGTGCAGCCGATGGCAGCTTGCACTGCCTGAGTGTTCCGGGCGGACAGGTCGCCTCGCATGTGCTGCTCAGCGACGGGCAGGCGCTGTTGCTGATGGATTGCTCTGTGGCGCTGCGTGAGCCTGTGGGCGATCAACGCAGCATGGTGGCCCATCTTCACTGGAGCGACGCCCGGCCGGTGTTCGAGCAGGATGCGGGCGCTCAGGCGCTGTTGCCCATCGCCGCCGCCCTGACGGCCGCCCTGCTCAGCGGCGCGATGCAGCGCGCCTTCGAAATGGCCCTATCCCACTGCAACGCCCGTGTCCAGTTTGGCAAGTCGATCGGTAAATTCCAGGTTATCCAGCAGCAGATCAGCGTCATGGCCGAGCACGTGTTGGCTGGATCCATCGCTGCCGAGTCGGCCTTCCAGCACACGGGGGTCGCGCCGACCCTGATGGCCGCAGCCGTGGCCAAGTCGCGCGCCAGCGAGGCGGGCGCGCTGGTGGCGGCGACTGCCCATGCGGTGCACGGGGCCATGGGTATGACCGACGAGTTTGACCTGTCCTTGGTGACGCGCCGGTTGCATGAGTGGCGTCTGCAGTACGGGTCTGAGGGTGTGTGGAATGCCCTGATTGGCGAGCAGCTGCTCAGGGGGAAACTCCCTGTGGTGGATTTCGTCCGCGGGCTGTAGCATCCGGCTCAAAGTGCCCGCGTCTCGCGCCTTGCTTCCAGGCCTGCCTTTAAAAATGCACCGATTCAAGAAAAAATATATTGCAGCAGGAAAAAAATATACGAGAATGCATCGGTCAGACCTGATCTGCAGCGATGTTGCGTTGTGAATGGGTTTGCAAGCGCGCAACTCGACGTGCTCGTGGCGATGTGACAGCTTTTTCACTCGGAGGACGATATGGCCCAAAATGGTTTCCCGCAAATGCCCGACGCGAACAAGCGTCGCCTTTTCAAGTTGACCGCAGGCTTGGCGGCCTCGGCGGCCGTCCCGCTGAGCCCGGCGTTCGCTCAGGCCAACTCGCGAAACGTGTCGCCGGCCGAATGGGCCAGGATCCGGGAAGCGGCGCGCAAGGAAGGAAAGGTCATCGTCTATGGCACCATGGGCCCAGCCCAGCATGAGCGCATCGTCGCGGCCTTCAACGCTGCCAATCTTGGCATCAAGATGGAATTGGTGCGCATCGTTGGCGCGGCGCTGACCGCCAAGGTGGAGCAAGAGCGGGTGCAGCCCAATGTGGTCGGTGCGGATCTGGTGCTCACCGCCGACATCCGCTGGGCCGGTGATGCGGTCAAGAAAGGCTATATCAAGACGCCGGTCGGTCCCGCTGCCGCGGCCTACCCGGACGCCTGGATGCGTGGCGGGCAGGTGGCCTTGATGGCCCACACGCCCTGGGTGATGCACTACAACACCAACCTGGTCAAAAACCCGATCACCAGCTACCAGGACCTTCTGCGCCCTGAATTGGCCGGCAGGGTGGGCGGTGTCTCGCTGGTTGCCGAAGTGGTGACCCTGTTTTATAAGTGGCTGGACGAGTCCAACCCCGGTTTCCTGGAAAAGTTTGCCGCCCAGAAGGTCAAGATGTACCCCAGCACGGTGGGGTCGGCAAATTCGACCGCCTCCGGGGAAATTTCTGCCGGCGTTTTCTCGGTGATTCCGGTGGACAACGCGCTGCACGCCCAGAAGGCACCGATGAAAACGGTGATCCCGGCTCAGGCCTATGGGTTTGCTTACGGTTCGGCTGTCCTCAGCTGGGCCAAGAACCCGAATGCAGCGCTGGTCGCGCAGGACTTCATCATGTCGGTCCAGGGGCAATCGGCTGTTGTCGGCAATGGCGAGGCCGCCAGCCCGGTCCCCAACGTGCCCGGCGCGCTCGATGTCTCCAAGATCAATCTGACCCTGATCGACTGGGACAAGGTGACCGCCGAGAGTGTCAAGACCTTCGAGGCGCGCTGGAACTCCCTGTTCGGTGCCCGCTGACCGATCGTTGGCGATGTGGACGGCGCGCGCTCAGGATGAACTGGCATTGACGATGCCGGCAAGGATCTGGCCATGAGCGGCGCTGCCCAGCCCCGCGCCTGGTGGGGCTCGGGCGGACTGGTGCGGCGCAAGGCCGTGCCTCAGTTCGCCTGGATTTTGCTGGCCCTGGTGGCCGGCTTTATGGTGCTCTGGCCTGTGGTGCAGCTTCAGCTGCGGGCCTTTGTAGACGGCGGCTCGGCTTTCGCCCGCATGATGGATCTGCCGCGCATCGGCTCGACCATGCAGACCACGCTGGTCCTGGCCGTGTTGTCCAGCGCGCTGGCGGTGTTCATCGGTACTTTGCTGGCTTGGTGCGCCTCCATGCTGCCGCGGCCGGTGCGGCGCATCGGCGAGCTCGCCCCGCTGCTGCCCCTGGTCGTGCCGGCGGTGGCGGCGGTGACGGGCTGGATCTTCCTGCTCTCGCCCAATGTCGGCTACCTCAACATGATGCTGCGCAAGCTGCCGTGGCTGGAGTCCTTGCAAGAGGGGCCGTTCAACATCTACAGCGTGACCTGGATCATCATCATCACCGGCATGCTGCTGAGCTCCTTTGTTTACGTCTTCGTGTTCACCGGCCTCAAGAACATGGGTCAGGAACTGGAGGCGGCGGCTGCGGCGTGTGGCGCAAGCCCGGCGATGCGTTTTTTCACCATCACCTTGCCACTTCTGCGGCCGTCCATCATTTTTGCCACGGGGGTGGTGTTTCTGCTTGGACTGGGTCAGTTCACCGCGCCACTTTTGCTGGGTCGAACCGCCAAGATCGATGTGCTGACCACCGAAATGTTTTATCTGACCGAGCGATTTCCGGTCGATTTCGGTCTGGGCGCTGCGCTGGGCTTTCCCATACTGGCGCTGGGTCTGGCGGTCGTGCTGCTGCAAAAATCCGCCCTAGGCGAGCAAAAGCGCTTTGTGGTCGTGTCCGCCCGGTCCAAGTACGACATTCGGGAGACGCGCTGGTGGGCAGCGGCCGTGATCGGGCTGTATCTGCTGATCACCACCGTGCTTCCGTTGATGGCGCTCATTTATGTCTCGCTCTCGCCGTTTTGGTCGGGCTCGCTGGTTGTGCCCGAACTGACGCTGCGGCACTGGAAATCCGTGCTTAACAACGTGGCTTTGGTCAGCGCCATCTGGACCAGCGTGAAGGTCTCGGTGGTCGGAATCGCCATCCTGATTCCCTTTGGTTTCTTCATGGCCTACGCGCTGCTGCAGTCCACCCGGATCTACAAGCCGGTGCGCACGGCCATCGATTTGTTCGCCACATTGGCAATTGCCGTGCCGGCCTCTCTGATGGGCTTTGGCTTGTTGTTTGTCTATTCGCAGCCCCCCATACAGATCTACGGCACCACTGCCGTGCTGGTGGTGACCTATGTCACGTTGATGATCGGCCACTCCACTCGGCTGCAGTTCACCACGCTGGTGGCCACCGGCCAGGAGTTTCTGGAGGCCTCCAAGGCCTCAGGCGCGGGGCCGCTGCGCTCCTTGCTCCAGGTGATGTTGCCGATGTGCCGCAAAGGCATCGCCGCCACTGCTGCGCTGACCTTTGTGCTGCTGTTCCATGAATTCAGTGCCTCGCTGATGGTGCGCTCGGCGCGCACCCAGGTCATTGGCAGCGTGATGTACGACGTCTGGGCGGGTGGCATTTATTCCGAAGTGGCGGTGCTGGCGCTGATCATGGTTGTGGTCACCGTGCTGGGCGTTTGCATCGCAGGCTGGTTGGGCGGAACCGATTCGGCGCAACAAAAGGGTTAAGTCGTGCAGGAACTGAAGATAGAAAATCTTGTCAAGCGTTACCCGGGCCGTGACCAGGTGGTGGCGGTGAACCATGTCGATGTGGATGTGCAGGCCGGTGAAATGCTGGTTCTTCTGGGGCCCAGCGGCTGCGGCAAGACCACCCTTCTGCGATGCGTCGCAGGGCTGGAGGACGCGCAGGAAGGGCGCATTGTGCTTGAGGGCAAGCCGGTGTTTGATTCAGCCACTGGCCTGAACCAGCCCACCCATTTGCGTGACATCGGCATGGTGTTCCAGAACTATTCTCTCTGGCCGCACATGACCGTTCAGCGCAATGTGGAGTATCCGCTGCGCGCCCGCGGCATAGGCGGCGCCGAACGCGCCAAGCGCGCACTCGAGGTGCTGGACGTGGTCCAATGCGGTCACCTCACCGACCGCTACCCAGCCATGCTCAGCGGCGGTCAGCAGCAGCGCATTGCGCTGGCGCGCGCTCTGGCCCCCCGGCCTAAGGTGATGCTGCTGGACGAGCCACTTTCCAATCTGGATGCCTTGCTGCGGGTCGAGTTGCGCACGCATTTGCGCGCGATCCACCGCGAGCTCGGTTTTACCGGCATCTACGTCACGCACGACCAACTCGAGGCCTTCAACCTGGGCACGCGGGTGGCGGTCATGAATGCCGGCCGCATCGAGCAACTCGACAGCGCCAGCACCGTCTATGAGCGTCCGGCCACCGACTACGTGGCCCGGTTTCTGGGCATCCGAAATGTCTTCGAACTGCGGCCCGAAGGCGGTGGCTGGTCCAGCGACGCCGGGCGCCTGGAAGGCGACCTCGGTCTGCTCGAGCGCCACGGGACGGGCAGTTTGCAGCTGTTCCTGCGTCCGCAGGCGCTGCGTCTGCACGTACCGGGCGCGCCCATCCCCCAGGCCGGACATCTGAGTCTGGCCGGTGGCCGCATTGTCGAGTCCCTGTATTCGGGCAGCGAGGTGGATACGGTCCTGCGCGTGGGCGAAGTGACCCTTTATGCCTCCACCCCCGTCGGTAGCGGGCAGTTCAAGCCGGGCGATCCGGTGACTGTCTCTTTCGAGAGCCGCAGCGCCTTGCTTTACGTTGATGGCAAGCTCGCTCGCTCATAAAAAACGCCCCGGCCAATGCTATCGCCGGGGCGTCGTGTGGGCGGGACCCGGGGGCCCCTGTGCGCCCCTCAGGCCTTGAACATGCGGTCGAACTTGGCCTTGTAGTCACGCTGGAATTCGGCTGTGTAGCGAAACACATCCCAGGGCTGCATGGTGCGCGCGTCCAGCGAACCCGGGATGCCCTGGATGACGCTGGCGGTTTCGCCCGAGCCGTTCCATACAGCCTGGCCGCGGCGCGACATCATGTAGTCCAGAAACACCAGCGCGGCATTGGGACGCCGCGAGTGCGCCAAGGCGGCCAGCACGTCGCGGCTGGCAAATGCGGGATTGGGCTGAAACACCTTCATGGGCGCGCCTTGGGCGATCAGCGAATTGGCCACGGCATGGATCCCGTAGGCGGCGGCCGCCAGCTCGCCTGAGGCGATGCTCTGGAACAGCGGCAGCACACCCACGGTCAGCTTGGGTTTTTGTGCGGCGAACTGCGGCAGGAAGTCCGCCCCCTGGGTTTTTTCGATCCACTCGTAGAAGGCGTATACCGTCTCGGCCACCAGATCGGAGCTGCCAACCCGTCCGCGCAGCTCCGGTCGAAGCAGGTCGCGCATGCTGGTGATCGGCGTCTTCACGAGATTGGTGTTGTAGGCCATCACGAAGGGCATCACGGCCACCACGGGCACTGCGCCGTAGAGCAGGCTTTCTTTGGGGAAGTCCGCAGTTGCCGGACCGACGGGCCGCAGAAAGAAGTTCTCCTGCGCCTTGTCGCGGTACCAGATTGCGTTGGCGTACTGGCTGATATCGGCGCCGTCGAGCTTGTTGGCCTTTTCGTTTTCGATGGCCTGCATGTGGGTCACAGGAGTGAGCTGGCGGCGGTACTCGACCTTGATTTCCGGGTAGATCGACGTGAAGTCCTTGGTCAGACGCTCGAACACCTGCGGCACGGCCTGGTGGTAGATGATCAGAGCGCCTTCCTTCTTGGCGGCGGCGACGATTTTCTGCCAGTTGGCGTCGCCCTGCTGGGCGTGCGCGCTTTGTCCGGCCAGGCTGAGCGCGCCGATGGCGCCCAAGGCGCTGCGGCGTGTGATGCGCGTGGGCTTGTGATCAGTGTTCATGCGTGTCTCCTGTGTTGACGATAAGCCTGCCTGTTGTGCCGCAGCGATCTTCGGGATGATCGTGCGTCTTGGAAGACCCATTGGCTGGCAGTGCAGTGCCAATGGGCGTCGAAAACAGTTCATGTGGCGGTCAGGGCGCCGTCCAAGGGCACGGCCACGCCGCTGATCCAGCCGGATTCGTCGCTGGCCAGAAACAGCGCCAGATTGGCACAGTCGGCCAGGGTGCCGATGCGGCGCATGGGGTGTCGGGCGGCCACCACCGCTTGCTGCTCGGCCAGGGTGGATGTGTTGCCTGCCTCCAGCGCGCGTTGCTCCCAAACCCGCGAGACCAAGGGTGTCGGAATCGAGCTTGGGCAGATGGCGTTGCAGCGGATGTTCTTGGGGCCGTATTCGGCGGCAATCTGCCGGGTCAAGCCAATCACGCCGGACTTGGCGGAGGAATAGTGCGGCAGGTCTGGAATGCCGATCAGCCCGGCCGTGCTCGATTGGTTGATGATGGATCCGCCACCGGCCGCGATCATGTGGGGCAAGGTGTACTTGGCCGATAGCCAAACGCTGGTCAGGTTGATGGCGATCATGCGCTCCCACTGTTCCAGCGTCATGTCGATCGCATTGGTGGCCTCGCCGATGCCAGCATTGGCGTAAAGGATGTCCAGCTGGCCGAACGCTGCGACCGTCTGCGTCACCATGCGCTCGATGTCCGCCGCTTTGGCCACGTCCACGGTCGCGGCGATCGCCGCCGGGCCGATCAGCCGCGCTGTTTCCTCGACGTTGGCGGTGTCAATGTCGGCGCACATCACGCGCGCGCCCTCAGCCGCGAACAACTTGGCGCTGGCCCGTCCTATACCCGAGCCTGCGCCCGTGATGATGGCCACCTTGCCTGCGAGTCTGCCTGCCATGCGTGCTCCTGGGGAG
>JAJTGH010000081.1:16389-17163 GCA_021299555.1 Comamonadaceae bacterium | reverse complement strand
GCCTTGCTGCAGTGCAGCACCATCGAATTTCCCGGCGTTTGCCACGACCCGATTCATTAAGACTTTGCCGAACCCGCAGGAGCCCAAATGACAACCTCCACCGACCCTCGCCTTGACCCAACCCGCGTGGTGCGCGCCCCGCGCGGGAGCCAGCTGCATTGCAAAAACTGGATCACAGAGGCGGCCTACCGCATGCTGCAAAACAATCTCGACCCCGAAGTGGCTGAAAATCCTCAGCATCTGGTGGTCTACGGCGGCATTGGCCGTGCGGTGCGCGATTGGGCCTGCTTTGACCAGATCCTGGCCTCGCTCAAAGACCTCAATGAAGACGAGTCCCTGCTCATCCAATCGGGCAAGCCGGTGGGCGTCTTCAAGACCCATGCCCATGCGCCGCGCGTGCTGATCGCCAATTCCAATCTGGTGCCCAAGTGGGCCAACTGGCAGCACTTCAATGAACTCGACCGCAAGGGCCTGTTCATGTACGGCCAGATGACCGCTGGCTCATGGATCTACATCGGCAGCCAGGGCATCGTGCAAGGCACTTTCGAAACCTTTGTCGAGGCCGGCCGCCAGCATTACAACAATGACTGGACCGGTCGCTGGATTCTCACCGCCGGACTCGGTGGCATGGGCGGGGCACAGCCGCTTGCAGCGACTCTGGCCGGGGCCTGCTCGCTGAACATCGAATGCCAGCAAAGCAGCATTGATTTTCGACTGCGCACGCGCTACGTCGACAAGCAGGCCAAGGACATCGACGAGGCCCTGGCCATGATC
>JAJTGH010000081.1:3393-16375 GCA_021299555.1 Comamonadaceae bacterium | reverse complement strand
GAACTGGTGCGGCGCGCCCAAGCAGGCGGCATCCGACCGGATTTGGTCACGGATCAGACATCGGCGCACGATCTGATCAACGGCTATTTGCCCTCAGGATGGAGCGTGGCGCAATGGAAGAATGCACAGCGCGACCCGTCACAGCATGCCCGCTTGAGCGAAGCGGCCTCTCAGGGCTGTGCGATCCAAGTGCAAGCCATGCTGGACTTTCAGGCGATGGGCATCCCCACCGTCGATTACGGCAACAACATCCGGCAGGTGGCGTTTGACCAGGGTGTGAAGAATGCATTTGATTTTCCTGGCTTCGTGCCGGCCTACATCCGCCCCATGTTTTGCGAAGGCAAAGGCCCATTTCGCTGGGTGGCCTTATCGGGCGACCCCGAGGACATCTACAAAACCGACGCCAAGATCAAGGAGCTTTTTCCTCAGAACAGGCACACACACCGCTGGCTTGACATGGCGCGCGAACGCATCCGCTTCCAAGGCCTACCCGCGCGCATTTGTTGGCTGGGCCTGGGCGAGCGACACCTCGCTGGCCTGGCTTTCAACGACATGGTGCGCACTGGCGAGCTCAAGGCGCCGATCGTCATTGGCCGGGACCACCTGGACACGGGCTCGGTGGCCAGCCCCAACCGTGAAACCGAGGCCATGAAAGACGGCACCGATGCGGTGAGCGACTGGCCGCTGCTCAACGCCTTGCTCAACACCGCTGGCGGCGCGAGCTGGGTCAGCCTGCACCACGGCGGTGGTGTGGGCATGGGCTATTCACAGCATGCGGGCATGGTGATCGTGGCCGACGGCACCGCTGCGGCTGCTGAGCGGCTGGCTCGCGTGCTGGTCAACGACAGTGGCTCGGGCGTGATGCGCCACGCCGACGCCGGTTATGAGCTGGCCGTGGCCACGGCCAAAAAACAAGGATTGAAGCTGCCCATGATCAAGTGATGGGGTACGGCCCCCTGACCGAGCGGTGTAATGAACTGATGCCCACCCTTGAAACCCAATGAAGAGACCACATGACGCTACACCGGTTCGCGATTAAGGAATTGCCGGCTGCGCCCTGGAAGAACGGTGGCGGGATGACGCGCGAAATTGTTTGCCAGCCCCCAGGCGCCAGCGTGAACCACTTTGACTGGCGGGTGAGCATCGCGCTGATTGCCAGCGACGGGCCGTTTTCCAGCTTTGTGGGAGTGGACAGGATCATCACTTTGCTCTCGGGCCCAGGCGTGCGTTTGCAAAGCAGCCAGGGGCCGATTGATCACCGCCTGAGTGAGCCTCTGGTCCCGTTTGAGTTTGCCGGTGAAACGCCCATCGACGCCCGCCTTCTGGGCGGCCAGAGCCACGACCTCAACGTCATGACCCGCCGTTCGGCCTGCCGCGCCTCGTTGCAGGTCGTGCGCAACGCCCATCCAGATTGGGCTTGTCGCGCAGGCATGCTGCTGGCGGTGCGCGGTTGCTGGCAACTCCAAGGCACCAACCCTCAAACGCTCGAGCCAGAGCAAGGACTGTGGTGGTCAGGAGCCAGCATGGCGTGGCAACTGCAGCCGCAAAATACCGAGGCAGCCATGTTGGCGCTCAAAATTCATTTCCACTGATCATGCACACTCAATCATCCCCACAGTCCTGGTCCAGCGCCGACGGCGTTTGGCATCACCTGCAATTGGCGGAGCAGGCATTGGGGCCAGACGCACCGGCCATGGCCGATGCGGCCATCGTGGTGGAACAAGCAAGCGTATCTTGGGTGGGTGCTCGAACCGATATTCCAGAGGCTTACAAGCGACTGCCCCAGCATGACGGGCACGGCGCGCTCGTCACTCCAGGCTTGGTCGATTGCCACACCCATTTGGTGTACGCAGGGCAGCGTGCGAACGAATTTGCCATGAGACTGGCCGGTGCCAGCTACGAGGAGGTCGCACGCAGCGGGGGCGGCATCGTCTCGAGCGTGCGGGCAACGCGCCAGGCCAGCGAGGACGAATTGTTTGAATCGGCAGCCCATCGCTTACAGGACCTTCTGGCAGAGGGTGTTTGCGCCATCGAAATCAAATCGGGCTACGGCCTGAGTCTGGAACACGAACGCAAGCAATTGCGTGTGGCCAGGCGCCTTGAGCAGGCCTTTGGCGTGACCGTGCGCACCACGTTTTTGGGCGCACACGCGCTGCCGCCGGAGTACGCCGGACGAAGCGACGACTACATCGAACGGGTGTGCCAGGAGATGATGCCTGCACTGGCACAGGAGCGACTGGTCGATGCCGTCGACGTGTTTTGCGAAACCATCGGCTTCACGCTGGCCCAGACTGAGAGGGTGTTCCAGGCCGCCCAGTCGCTGGGGCTACCCGTCAAGCTCCATGCAGAGCAACTGTCAGACATGGGCGGGTCGGCGCTGGCTGCGCGCTATGGCGCCCTGTCGTGCGACCACATTGAACACCTCAGCGACCCAGGCATTGCCGCCATGCACAGGGCCGGCACCGTGGCAGTGCTGCTGCCCGGCGCCTACTACACCCTGCGCGAGACCCAGCTGCCGCCGATTGCGGCACTGCGCCGTGCGGGTGTTCCCATGGCGGTGTCGACCGATCACAACCCGGGCACCTCACCGATCTTGAGTTTGCTGTTGATGATCAACATGGCCTGCACCTTGTTCCGCTTGACTGTTCCCGAGGCCCTGGCGGGTGTGACACGCAACGCCGCACAGGCACTGGGTTTGTCGGCTTCCCATGGACAGATCGGCATCGGCAGGCCGGCCAACTTTGTTCTCTGGCCCTTGTCAGACGTGGCGCAGTTGGCGTATTGGGTCGGCCAGCGCCCCGCATGCAGTGTGGTGCGCCAGGGTCGTTTGGCAGTTGACGGGATGGCCCTGCGAGGCAGTGCAGTATGAATTCGAACAGCCTGTTTGCCCAGCACGCTTTGGTGCCCACCGGCTGGGCAGAAAATGTCCTTTTGTCCTGGAACGACCAAGGCATGATCACGGGCGTGAACGCGCAAAGCGTTTGTCCGCCGGGCACGGCGCGCGCCAGAGGTCCTGTCTTGCCGGGCCTGCCCAACTTGCATTCGCATGCGTTCCAGCGGGCGTTTGCCGGCCTGACCGAATACCGGGGTACGGCCCATGACAGCTTCTGGAGCTGGCGCAGCCTGATGTATCGCTTTGCACTGGCAATCACGCCCGAACAATTGGAGGCCGTTGCCACCGGCTTGTATGTCGAGATGCTGGAGGCCGGATACACCAGCGTGTGCGAGTTCCATTACGTACACCATGACAGGAATGGCAGCCCCTATGCCGACGATGCAACCTTGTCGATGTGCCTGTTGCGCGCCGCCGAGCGCGAAGGCTCCGGTACACATTCACATTGCCGAGCAAACCGCAGAGGTCGATGCCTGCCTGGCCTGGAGCGGACAACGCCCCGTGCAATGGCTGCTCGACCATGCGCCGGTCGATAAGCGCTGGTGCCTGGTGCACGCCACCCACATGACGCCGGACGAAAGCGCACGCGCAGCGCGAAGCGGCGCGGTGGCGGGCCTTTGCCCAAGCACCGAGGCCAACCTGGGCGATGGCATTTTTGATGCCCCCAGCTGGCTAAAAGCCGACGGGCGTTGGGGCGTGGGTTCGGACAGCCATGTCTGCGTGAGCGCGGCCCAGGAGTTGATGCTGCTCGAGTACAGCCAGCGTTTGGCCACGCGCCAGCGCAATGTGCTGGCCAGTCACGCGCAAGCCTGGGTGGCCACACACATGACCTTGCAGGCCGTGGCTGGCGGTGCCCAAGCCAGCGCCAGACCTGTGGCGGGTTTGACGCACGGCCAGCAAGCCGATATCGTGGTGCTCGATGCACAGCACCCGCTGCTGCTCGATCTGCCTACGCCGCAAGCCATGGCCTCGGCCCATGTCTTTGCCAGCCACCGCCAGAGCGTGCTGCATCAGGTGTGGGTGGCCGGCCGCTTGCAGGTCCAGGCCGGTCGTCACGCCCTGCACGAGAGCAGCCGCGCCGAACTGGCCAGAGCCCGACTATCCCTGCTGAAAAACCAGACATGAATTTTCACACCACCGAGCCTCCTTTTATTTTCCGCCAAGGGGTGAGCCCCTTGCTCATTTCGATGCCCCATGTGGGCACATACCTACCACCGGCTTTGGCGGCACGCCTGACCGCTGAAGGCCAGCGCGTGCCAGACACAGACTGGCACTTGGAGCGGCTGTACGATTTTGCCGATGCACTGGGCGCCTCGGTGCTGGTGGCCACGCATTCGCGCTTCGTGATCGACCTCAACCGTCCGCCCGATGGGGCCAGCCTGTACCCAGGCCAAAGCGTCACAGGCCTATGCCCGGTGGACCTGTTCGACGACCAACCCCTGTACCGCGACCCGGCCGATGTGCCCGCTGATGCTGAAATTACCGCGCGCCGCCAAGCCATCTGGCAGCCCTATCATGCCCAGCTGGCTCAAGAGCTGGCGCGTTTGCGCGATCTGCATGGCGTGGCCGGGCTGTGGGACGCGCACTCGATTCGCTCGGTGGTACCGCGCTTCTTTGAAGGCCGTCTGACCGACCTGAACCTGGGCACCGCCGATGGCGCCAGTTGCGACCCTGGCTTGGCCGCGCAGCTTGTTTCTATCGCGACGCGGGCGGCACCCTACACCGCTGTGCTCAATGGGCGCTTCAAAGGCGGCTACATCACGCGCCAATACGGAAATCCGGCACAGGGCATCCATGCGGTGCAATTGGAGTTGACACAGTGCAGCTACATGCAGGAACAATGGCCTTTTCAATACCTGCCAGAAGTGGCTGCTGGCGTGCAGCCGCATCTGCGGCGCATGCTGCAGACCTTGCTGGATTTTGTTCAGTCGCGCCAAAGACCGGGCAGATGAATCTGAGCTTGAAACCTTCGATCGGTCCGGATCAGTCACTTCGAACCGAACCGACGAACCAGGACCCACCGGACTTTTTTATCAAGTGACAGCGCCTCGCGCTGAGCCGGGACCTTGGTCGAGCGGATCACATCGCAGCGCTTGAGATGGACCACGACCCGGCCCTGCCCGAAATTCCTGCCGCAGATGCCGTCGGCCAATTACTTCTTCGCGGGCGGCAAATCGGTACAGCTGCCGTGCGCCATCTCCGCGGCCATCCCGATGCTCTCGCCCAGTGTGGGGTGCGGGTGTATCGTCTTGCCAATGTCCACCGCGTCTGCGCCCATTTCAATGGCCAGCGCGATCTCGCCTATCATGTCCCCCGCGTGCGTGCCGACCATGCCACCGCCCAAGATCTTGCCGTGGCCGTGGGCCTCTGGGGAATCATCAAACAGCAGCTTGGTCACGCCTTCATCGCGGCCATTGGCAATCGCGCGGCCCGAAGCGGCCCATGGGAACAATCCCTTTTTCACCTTGATGCCTTGAGCCAGCGCCTGGTCTTCGGTCAACCCGACCCAGGCCACTTCGGGATCGGTGTAGGCCACGCTCGGAATGACCCGGGCGTTGAACGCTGCTGCGGCCAACTCCTTGTTGCCTTGCAATTCGCCCGCGATCACCTCAGCGGCCACATGGGCTTCATGCACCGCCTTGTGCGCCAACATGGGCTGGCCCACGATGTCGCCGATGGCAAAGATGTGCGGCACGTTGGTGCGCATCTGGATGTCGACCTGGATGAAACCACGCTCCGTCACCGCAACACCGGCCTTTTCAGCACCGATCTTCTTGCCGTTGGGCGTGCGGCCCACAGCTTGCAGCACCAGGTCATACACCTGTGGCGCGGGAGCGGTACCACCGGGCTCGGCGCTTTCAAATGTCACTTCAATGCCTTGCGGCAAGGCGCGTGCGGAAACGGTCTTGGTCTTGAGCATGATGTGGTCAAAGCGCTTGGCGTTCATTTTTTGCCATATCTTCACCAGATCGCGGTCGGCGCCCTGCATCAGGCCATCCATCATTTCCACCACGTCCAGGCGCGCGCCCAGGGTGCTGTAGACGGTGCCCATTTCCAGGCCAATGATGCCGCCGCCCAAAATCAGCATGCGCTTAGGAACACTCTGAAGCGCCAGGGCACCGGTGCTATCGACCACGCGTGGATCATCGGGCATGAAGGGCAAGCGCACGGCTTGCGAGCCCGCTGCGATGATGGCGCGCTTGAAGGCGACCACTTTACTGGCGCCGGTTTTTTCCTGCGCGGTCCCGATTGTTTCTTCTACTTGCAGGTGGTTCGCACCTAGAAAGTGACCATAGCCGCGCACGGTGGTGACCTTGCGCATCTTGGCCATGGCGGCCAGCCCACCCGTGAGTTTGCCGATGACTTTTTCTTTGTGGCCACGCAGCTTGTCGATATTGACAACGGGCGCGCCAAAGTCAACGCCCAAATCGGCCATGTGGCTGACCTCGTCCATCACTGCGGCCACATGCAGCAACGCTTTAGAAGGAATGCAACCGACGTTCAAACACACCCCGCCCAGGGTGGGGTAGCGCTCCACAATCACGACGCTCAGGCCGAGATCCGCAGCACGGAAAGCGGCCGAGTAACCGCCAGGGCCTCCACCCAAAACAAGCACATCGCACTCGATGTCGGCAGAGCCGCCGAAGAATGAGACTGTGGGTGCAGGCGCCGCAGTCACAGGTGCAGCAGAGGCTAAAACGGAAGGTGCGGCTGCAGGAGCAGCAGGCCCATCAGCAGCGGCAGCCGGGGCCGCCGCGACGCTCTGGCCTTCGAGCACCAGCACGACAGTGCCTTGCTTGACCTTGTCACCCAACTTGACTCTGAGTTCCTTGACCACACCCGCATGGGAGGACGGGATTTCCATCGAGGCTTTGTCGGACTCAACGGTAATGAGCGATTGCTCGGCCTTGACGGCGTCGCCGGGCTTGACCAGCAACTCGATCACAGCCACTTCATCAAAGTCGCCAATGTCAGGAACCTGAACTTCGATCACAGAAGGAGCGTTCATTTTTCTTTTGCTTTCAATTTGAGCGAGTACAACTCCACCGGCGGTGCGGAATTTTTGTCAAATTCGCAACCCGCGTTCACGCCGATCATGGCCACTTCGCGCGCCGTCTTCGCCTTGTCCCAGATAGCGTGCATGGCGCCGAGCGCGAAACTGCGTCCCGATCCTATGCCCCAAAACTGCTTGAACTCGAAAATTTCCCGGTAGCTGTACAAACCATAAATGCCGGTTTGATTGGCAATGACCACGCTGAACTGGCTGGACTCGTAGGGGTCGTTGTCGTCTTCTTTGGTCTGCAGATAAAACTGGTCTTTGAGCACCGGGTGCAAGCGGGTGAAGGTGTCGAAGATTTCGTCTTTGCTGCCCAAAAGGACCTGCTCGGGCGGCAGGCTGCCCATGGCTTTGCGCAGCACCGGAAAATGCGCCACAGAGCCGGCCATGCCCACGTAGTTGACGCCCTGGGGCGTATCGAGTCGCAGGATCTTGCTGTTGGCCTCGAAACGGCTGCCCAGGCGCGTGTCGCCAAATGTCACCAGGGTTTCGGCAGCAATGGCCACCTGCCCGGCTTTTTTTACGATCACCAAAGTTGTCATGTGCTACTCCGCTTGCGCCCCCTGTGCCAAGTGGTATAGATTAACCGTCCGGCACGGCTGAGCTTCAAAGCAACACGCGACGCATGTCGCCCAAAATCTGGCCGAGGTAGGCGTTGAACCGGGCGGCCGCTGCGCCGTCGATGACGCGGTGATCCCAGGTCAGGCTCAAGGGCAACATCAGGCGGGGCACAAACTCCTTGCCGTTCCACACCGGCTCCATGGTGCTCTTGCACACGCCCAAAATTGCCACTTCCGGTGCATTGATGATGGGGGTGAAATAACGCCCTCCAATGCCGCCCAGGCTCGAGATGGTGAAGGTCGCACCGCTCATGTCGGCGGGGCTGAGCTTGCCCTCGCGCGCCTTTTTGGCCAAATCGGCCATTTCCTGGCTGATCTGCAAAATCCCTTTTTTGTCGGCATCCCTGACGACCGGCACCACCAAGCCACTGGGCGTGTCGGCAGCAAAGCCGATGTGATGGTAGTGCTTGTAGATCAGGGCATCGCCGTCCAGACTGCTGTTGAATTCCGGGAATTTTTTGAGCGCTGCCACGCTGGCCTTGATCAAAAAGGCCAGCATGGTGACCTTGATCCCCGACTTCTCGTTGTCCTTGTTGGTCGCGACGCGAAAGGCCTCGAGCTCGGTGATGTCGGCATCGTCATGATTGGTGACGGCCGGGATCATGACCGCATTGCGCAGCAAATTGGCGCCACTGATCTTCTTGATGCGGCTCATCTCCTTGCGCTCGATCGGACCAAACTTGGCAAAGTCGACCTTGGGCCATGGAATCAAACCCAGCTCAGAGCCCGCACCGCCGGCAGCTCCCGTGTTTGCCTTGGCAGTCTGGGCCTGCGCCAACGTCTGGACTGCACCAGACATCACGGACTGGGTGAACGCCTGAACATCCTCCTGGGTAATGCGACCTTTGAGACCGCTGCCCTTGACCTCATTGAGCGGCACACCCAGTTCGCGGGCGAACTTGCGCACCGATGGCGAGGCGTGGGGCAAACCCAGCGTAACTGCAGCAGGTGCATGGACTGCGGCGGCCACGGCCGCTGCTGCCGAGGGCGCTTGCACCACAGAGGGTATCGAGGCCGCAGCAGCAGAAACAGGCACAGTTGCAGCCGCAGCGGCAGGCACAGTTGCAGCTGCGGCAGCTGAGGTCGCAGCAGAGCCGGCCAATAATGCGAGCAAGTCGCCAATGTTGACCTTATCGCCCACCTTGACCTTGAGCTCTTGGATCACGCCCGCAGCAGACGAGGGGATTTCCATCGAGGCCTTGTCCGATTCGACCGTGATCAGCGACTGCTCGACTTTGACGGTGTCGCCTGGCTTGACAAGCACCTCAATCACGGCAACGTCCTTGAAGTCCCCGATATTGGGCACGCGCACCTGCACCAGACCCGCACCCTCATTGACACGGGCTGGGGGTGCAGGCAAGACGGATCCCCCGCTTGGGGGCAATTGCGGTGGGGACGCAGGCGCAGCAACAGCCGCATCAGCACCCTGCGCCTGGAGCACCACGATCACCGAGCCTTGCTTGACTTTGTCACCGATCTGCACCGAGAGCGAGCGCACCACGCCGGCGTGTGACGATGGGATTTCCATGGAGGCCTTGTCCGATTCCACGGTAATAAGCGACTGCTCGGCCTTGACGGTATCGCCAGGCTTGACCAGCAACTCGATCACAGCCACCTCGTCGAAATCCCCGATATCCGGAACCTTGATGTCTACCAATGCCATGTTGTCTCTCCGATGTGGTCAAGCGCTCAAGGGGTTGATCTTGTCGGCCTTGATGCCGTACTTCTTGATGGCCTCAGCCACTTTTTTGGCAGGTACCGCACCTTCTTCGCTCAACGCCTTGAGAGCTGCCACCACAATGTAATGGCGATTGATTTCAAAATGCTCGCGCAGCTTACTGCGAAAGTCCGAGCGACCGAATCCGTCCGTCCCCAAGACTTTGTAGGTTCGGCCCTTTGGTATGAAGGGGCGAATCTGCTCGGCGTAGTTCTTCATATAGTCTGTCGAAGCGACCACTGGTCCGGCGTGAGCAGAAAGCTGCTGCTCGACGAATGAGGATCGGGCTTTTTCGGTCGGGTGCAGCAGGTTGTGCCGCTCCACCGCCTGCCCCTCGCGCGCCAGCTCATTGAAGCTCGGGCAGCTCCAGACATCGGCCTGTACACCCCAGTCCGCTGCCAGCAAGGTTTGTGCAGCAATCGACTCGCGCAAGATGGAGCCCGAGCCCAGCAACTGAACACGCTTGGCGCCCTCGGCGCCGGGCTGGCACAAATACATGCCCTTGATGATCTGCTCTTCGGTGCCCGCACTCAGGCCCGGCATGGCGTAGTTTTCGTTGAGCAGGGTCAAGTAGTAAAACACGTTGTCCTGCTTTTCCACCATGCGCTTGAGGCCATGGTGCATGATCACCGCCACCTCGTGTGCAAAGGTCGGGTCGTAGGAAATGCAATTGGGGATGGTGCCCGCCAAGATGTGGCTGTGGCCGTCTTCATGCTGCAGCCCTTCTCCATTGAGCGTGGTACGCCCGGAGGTGCCGCCGAGCAGGAAACCACGGGCCTGCATGTCGCCCGCTGCCCAGGCCAGATCGCCGATGCGCTGAAAGCCAAACATCGAGTAGTACACATAGAAAGGCACCATGATGCGGTTGCTGGTCGAGTAGCTGGTGGCCGCCGCGATCCAGCTGGACATGCCGCCCGCCTCGTTGATCCCTTCCTGCAAAATTTGTCCGGCCTTGTCTTCCTTGTAGTACATGACCTGGTCTTTATCGACCGGGGTGTACTGCTGGCCTGCCGGGTTGTAAATGCCCACCTGACGGAACAAGCCTTCCATGCCGAAAGTTCGCGCTTCATCGACCAGGATGGGTACCACTCGCGGGCCCAGCGCCTGGTCTCGCAACAACTGAGTCAGAAAGCGCACATAGGCTTGCGTGGTCGAGATCTCGCGGCCTTGTGCCGTGGGCTCGAGCACCGCCTTGAAGGTCTCAAGCGCCGGCACGGTGAAACTTTCGTCGGCACGCGTGCGCCGATGCGGCAAGTAGCCGCCGAGCGCTTTTCGGCGCTGGTGCAGGTATTGCATCTCGGGCGTATCGTCAGCGGGCTTGTAGAAAGGCAGCTTGGGCAGTTCGCTGTCGGGCACGGGGATGTTGAAACGGTCGCGAAAGATCTTGATGTCTTCGTCTGTGAGCTTTTTGGTCTGGTGCACCGTGTTTTTGCCCTCGCCGGCCTTGCCCATACCAAAACCCTTGACGGTCTTGATCAGCATCACCGTGGGCTGTCCCTTGTGATTGACCGCCGCATGGTAGGCAGCGTAGACCTTTTGTGGGTCGTGGCCGCCGCGGCGCAGATTCCAGATGTCGTCATCACTGAGGTGTGCCACCATTTCGAGCGTGCGCGGGTCACGGCCAAAAAAGTGCTTGCGCACATAGGCTCCGTCATTGGCCTTGAACGCCTGGTAGTCGCCATCGACAGTTTCCATCATGATCTTGCGCAGGGCCCCGTCCTTGTCGCGCGCGAGCAGCGGATCCCAATTGGAGCCCCAGATCAGCTTGAGGACATTCCAGCCCGATCCCCTGAACTCACCTTCGAGTTCCTGAATGATCTTGCCATTGCCTCGCACCGGACCATCGAGCCGCTGCAGATTGCAATTGACCACAAAAATCAGGTTGTCCAGATTCTCCCGGGCCGCCAGGCTGATGGCGCCCAGCGACTCGACCTCGTCCATCTCACCATCGCCGCAAAACACCCATACCTTGCGGTTTTCGGTGTTCGCAATGCCGCGGGCGTGCAGGTACTTCAAAAAACGGGCCTGGTAGATCGCCATCAAGGGACCCAGCCCCATGGACACAGTGGGAAATTGCCAGAACTCGGGCATCAACTTGGGGTGCGGGTAGCTCGACAGACCCTTGCCATCGACCTCCTGGCGAAAGTTGAGCAGCTGCTCCTCGGTCAGGCGTCCTTCCAGGTAGGCCCGGGCGTAGACACCCGGCGACACATGCCCCTGGATGTAAATGCAGTCGCCGCCATGGTTTTCGTTTTCGGCATGCCAGAAGTGGTTGAAGCCGGCGCCAAACAAGTGGGCCAGGGACGCAAACGAGCCGATGTGACCGCCCAGGTCGCCGCCATCTTCAGGGTTGTGGCGGTTGGCCTTGACCACCATGGCCATGGCATTCCAGCGCATGTAGGCGCGCAACCGCTCCTCGATCTCGATGTTGCCAGGGCAGCGTGCTTCTTGGTCCGGTTCGATGGTGTTGACATAGCCCGTATTGGCCGAAAACGGCATGTCAATGCTGTGCTGCCGCGCTTCTTCGAGCAGCTGTTCAAGAAGAAAGTGTGCGCGCTCTGGGCCCTCACGCTCAATGACGGCCGACAGGGCGTCGAGCCACTCACGGGTTTCTTGCTGGTCCTTGTCGGCCTGAGCCGAATGCAAGCCAAGTGCGATGTCTTTGGGTTGAGCCGCCATGCCTGAGTCTCCTGCGCTGGTCATTGCCAAGTGCCCGCAGCCCGAAACGACGCACCCGAGCGCCGATTGACCGCAAAGCGATGATTCTGACCAGAGTGTCGCACATTTTTCATTTATTTCAAATGGTGCTTTTATATTTCACATTAAGAAATATCAGGAGATGGACACCCCACCGACCAACGATCGGGCCGCGAGGCGAGCTCAACAAGTGAGCACTACACTCGATCGCATGACGCAGATGTCCGCCCCAAAAAGTGCGCGAGCGCCTCGCGGTGGTGGCCGCCTTCGGCTATCTGCGTCTGGAGGAAATCGACCGCGAGGCCGAAGCCGTTCGCCGCGACGTCGAATACGCACAGCAGCGGCTGCGCTTGCGCCTGCTGGAGCGGCAGGAGCAACTGATGCGTCTGGGTCGGGACGTTTCCAACCGGGAAATGAAGCGCGACGACTTCATTGCCCAAGCCGAATCCATGGCCAACCAGCACCCGGAGGTGTTGGCCATGACCTGGGTCGACGCCAGGCGCCGCGTCCGTGCCACGTACGCCTCACCGAGCGCCGGCTCAGCGCAGCGTCGGGCGACAGGCGACTCCCTGCCCTCGGGAGAGACGGATCAGACCTTCGGCTTGGCTCGCAACCTCAGGCAGCCCGTCTACTCGCGGCCCATGAGCGCTGGCAGTGAAACGGCGGCCAGCATGCCGACGGTTCAGTTGCAAGTGCCCTTGGACAATCAAGGCCGCTTCGATGGCGTGATCTTGGGCGAATACTCCTTGGACAGTTTGTTGCGTTTTGGTGTGCCACCGGAAGTCGCTGCGCGCTATGCAGTGGCCCTGACCGATGACCAAGGCCAGATCCTGGCTGGCAGCCTGCCGCCACCACGCCCGACGGCGGCCAAGCTGCTGCCCTGGTCCCAAGAGGCGGCTGAGTACGAGATCCCGGTCTCGCCGGTTGGCAATGGGCTGCTGATCCGCGCCCAGGGCTATCGGACATCGCTGGGCGTTGTGGGCAGCGGATTTTTCTGG
>JAJTGH010000081.1:0-3337 GCA_021299555.1 Comamonadaceae bacterium | reverse complement strand
TCTGGATGCTGCTGGGCACCTGGCGCCACACGCGACGGCGCGTCCAGGCCCAAGACGCGCTGGTGGCCGAGACCAACTTTCGCAGGGCGATGGAAAACTCCATGCTCACCGGCATGCGCGCGCTGGACCTGCAAGGGCGCATCACCTACGTGAACCCCGCGTTTTGCCAGATGACCGGCTGGAGCGAACGAGAGCTGGTGGGACAAACCGCACCGTTTCCCTATTGGCCGGACGACGACGCAGACTGGTTGATGGCCCGCCTCGAAGAGGAGCTGGCCGGGCGATCCACATCAGGAGGTTTTGAGGTGCGGGTCAAGCGCAAGGACGGCTCGGTTTTTGATGCCCGCATGTATGTGTCGCCCCTGATCGACCCGCGAGGGCAGCAAGCAGGCTGGATGACGTCGATGACCGACATCACCGAGCCCAAACGCATCCGCGAGGAGTTGTCCAACTCTTATGAACGCTTTACCACCGTGCTCGAGGGGCTAGACGCGGCCGTGTCCGTGGCCCCTCTGGACAGCGCGGAGTTGCTCTTTGCCAACCGGCTCTACCGGGCCTGGTTTGGTGGCGACGTATCGGGGCATCTGCAATTGATCACGCAGGCAGGCAGTGCGCCGGTGGCTCCAAGCGGCGACCTGCTCGATCCCGTCGACTCCCTGGTGGGACTGCCGACCCACACACTGACCACCGCAGCGGCGGAAAACGCCGAGATCTTTGTGCCCGAGCTGGGCAAATGGCTGGAGGTCCGCTCGCGCTATCTGAGCTGGGTCGATGGTCGCCTGGCCCAGATGATGATCGCCACCGACATCACACCGCGGCGACAAGCCGAGGAGCAGGCGGCCCTGCAGGCCGAACGGGCCCAGTCGGCAAGCCGCTTGATCACGATGGGCGAGATGGCCTCCTCGGTGGCCCACGAGCTCAACCAGCCGCTGACCGCGATCAGCAACTACTGCAAAGGCATGGTCTCGCGCATCGAGCGCGGCAGCATCGACACCGCCGATTTGGTTGGGGCCCTGGAGAAGACCGCGCGGCAGGCCCAGCGCGCAGGCCAAATCATTCATCGCATCCGATCCTTCGTCAAACGCAGCGAGCCCAACCGAACACCGTCTGATGTGGCCACCATCATCAGCAACGCCATGGAGTTGGCCGACATCGAGCTGCGGCGCCACCATGTGCGCCTGACCCATTACCTGACCCCGAGGCTGCCCAAGGTGATGGTCGACCCGATTTTGATTGAGCAGGTGCTCATCAATCTGCTGAAAAACGCAGCCGAATCGATAGAACAGGCCGGTCGGCCCAGCGCGCGCCGGCGGGTGGAGTTGCGCGTGAGTTGTAAAAATCTGGAGGGCCAGGACGGCATGGTTGAATTTTCCGTGTTGGACTCTGGCCGAGGGCTGTCACAAGAGGCCACCAAGCGACTGTTTGAAGCCTTCTACTCAACCAAAGCCGAAGGCATGGGAATCGGGCTCAAACTGTGCCGCAGCATCGTCGAATCCCATCAGGGGCGGCTGGAAGCGGAGAACCTCTACAATGGGTCCGAGGTGACGGGTTGCCGATTCAACTTCTGGTTGCCAGCGGTCTCTCCGGCTTTGGTGCCCAGCGACTTGCCTGCAGCCGAGCGTGACGAGGCCTCTGCTCCGCCTACCCTTTCGTAAATTGCCACCCTGTATCAAGGTTCGCATGAGCTTAATCCCCAAAAAAGGCACGGTTTACGTCGTTGATGATGACGAGGGCGTGCGCGATTCGCTCCAATGGCTGCTCGAGGGCAAAGACTACCGGGTGCGCTGCTACGACTCGGCCGAAACGTTTTTGTCTCGCTACGACCCCAGGGAAGTGGCCTGCCTGATTGTCGACATCCGGATGGGCGGCATGACCGGGCTGGAACTGCAGGATCGCCTGATCGAGCGCAAGAGCCCCTTGCCGGTCGTCTTCATCACCGGTCACGGCGACGTACCGATGGCGGTCAACACCATGAAAAAAGGTGCGATGGATTTCATCCAGAAGCCCTTTCAGGAGGAAGCCCTGCTCACTCTGGTCGAGCGCATGCTCGAACAGGCCCGCGAAAGCTTCAACGAGCATCAAAACACAGCCAGCCGGGAAGCTCTGCTGGCCAAGCTGACCTCGCGCGAGGCGCAGGTGCTCGAGCGCATCGTTGCTGGGCGACTGAACAAGCAGATCGCTGACGACCTGGGCATCAGCATCAAGACGGTCGAGGCACACCGCGCCAACATCATGGAAAAGCTCAACGCCAACACGGTGGCCGATTTGCTCAAAATTGCCCTGGGGTCGACCGCAGCCCGAGCCTGACCGGCAAGCCTCTTGAACCCGCGCCCGCTTGATGCGGGCGTTTTTCTTCCGTCAACACGCATGCTTACATGACCGCACAACTGATCGATGGCAACGCACTTTCAGCCCAGCTTCGCGGCGATGTGGCGCGACGCGCGCAAGCTCTGCGCGCCCAAGGAATCACCCCAGGTCTGGCCGTGGTGCTGGTGGGCGATAACCCGGCCAGCCAGGTCTATGTGCGCAACAAGGTCAAGGCCTGCCAGGACAACGGGCTGCACTCGGTGCTCGAAAAATACGACTCGAGCATGACCGAAGAGCAACTGCTGGCCCGAGTCGAGTCGCTCAACCAGGATCCCAAGATTCACGGCATCTTGGTGCAACTGCCGCTGCCGTCTCACATCGATGCGCAAAAAGTGATCGAGGCCATCAGCCCCGCCAAAGACGTGGACGGGTTTCACATCGCCAGCGCCGGCGCGCTGATGACCGGCATGCCGGGCTTTTGGCCGTGCACACCGTATGGCTGCATGAAGATGCTGGAGAGCATAGGCTACGAACTCAGAGGCAAACATGCCGTGGTGATCGGGCGAAGCAACATCGTGGGCAAGCCCATGGCACTCATGCTGCTACAAAAGGACGCCACCGTGACGATTTGCCACTCGCGCACAAAAGACCTCAAGGCCCAGACCCTGCAAGCCGACGTGATCGTGGCCGCCGTGGGCCAGCCCAACGTGCTGACTGCCGACATGGTCAAGCCCGGCGCGGTGGTGCTCGACGTGGGCATGAACCGCAACGGTGAAGGCAAGCTCTGCGGTGATGTCGATTTTGCGGGCGTCAGGCAAGTTGCCGGCTACATCACCCCTGTGCCCGGCGGCGTGGGCCCCATGACCATCACCATGCTGCTGATCAACACGCTGCAGGCGGCTGAGCGCAGCGCCTGAAAAGCCAGCTCAGGGCCGTCGGGCCAGCCGCCACAGCACGCCCAGGGCGCACAGCCACTGCGCCAGGTACATGGCACTTGCCAGTCCGTGCCAGAGTCTGAGAGACTGCCCCT
>JAJTGH010000216.1 GCA_021299555.1 Comamonadaceae bacterium | reverse complement strand
CACCACATCGCCGCGCGTGCGCGCGGCTGCAAAGGCTCTGGCCAGCGTGGCGGTGATGCGCTCCGGGTCATCGCCCACGTAATCCGCGTAACTCAGCTGCAGTCCGCGTGCGGCCAACAGCTCAATGGCTTTGGGCATGTGCTTGTCGGCACGCTTGCCGGAGAGGATTTCATCGCCGACGATGATGATGCCGAAATGTGGGGTCATGAAAAATGAAAGGCGCTGAACGCTCAGGGTAAAGGTGGCAAGGGCTCGGTGGCAGGCGCCGCCGGCAAAACAGGTACTTCAACAGCAGAGCCGGCCGTCGACATGAACTCATCTCGAGAGCGCAGTTGCTGCAACGCCGACAAAGCAAAGTGCGCAAACCACAATGAGGAAAAGGCAAACACCAGGGTGTAAATCCACAGGGCCACGGGCACCAGGATGGGCGCCATGGCCACGAACATGGCGCCTGAGGCCCAGATCACGCTGGGCACGGCGCCCAGGTAGCCGCTGAGCACACCGATGCTCAGCAGACTCCAGCGGTGCTCCTTGAAAATCTGCCGGCGCTCGTCGGCGCTGGCGTGCTCTGCCAGCGCGTCATAAGCCATCACGCGGTAAGTCAGCCAACCCCATATCAAGGGTGGCAAGACCAGCACCAAGGGAGGCACCAGCCACAAAGGAAATGACAAGACCAAGGCGATACAGGCCAGCAGGGTCGAGGCCAAACTCCACAACATGCTGGCCGCCAAAGAGCCGCCCTGGCGGCGCTCCAGCGTTGCAAAGCGCCGCTCCCCCACCAAAGACACCATGGCTGGCGTCATCATCATGGCCACGAACAACAATGAGGTGATCACGATCACCGGAATGGCCAGAAAGAGCAACAAGGCCGGGGCCAGCACCAGCCGTAAATTCCCCAGCCCCAGGCCTTCGAGCCACTGGCTCATGCTGCTGACCAGCTGGTAGCTGTCGAGCTGGGTGCGCAACATATCGACAGCGTCATTCCAGTACAGATAACCCAGGCCGAGCGAAGCCACCGTCATGATGATCAGCGGCAAAAAAGACAGGGCGATCACACGCGGATGCAGGCAATACACCGCTGCACGCCAGAAAGAATCGATCAGCCGGCTCATGCCCGCCCGAGCAGGCGCTTGAGTCCCTGCCATTGTTGCGACCACAGGCCGCGGCCGTAGTCGCGCTGCTGCGCGATCTGATCGGGCACGCCGGTAGGCTCGAGCTTGTGCTGGAAATTGGCCGTGCCGAAAAGCTGGTCCCACCAGGGCAGCAACACGCCGTAGTTCTGCTCGCTGCAATGAATGCTGTGGTGCAAGCGATGAAAGCGCGGACTGACCCACAGCCGCTCACCGACACGGCCAAAGCTCAGTCGCACGTTGGCATGCTGCAAGCTTTCGCTGAGCTGGGTCAAGGCCACGATGGCAATGAACTGCTCGGGCGCCACGCCGATCAGCTGGGCCAGCAACACCAGCATGATGTCTATCAGCATGTCGTCCAGAAAATGGTTGCGGTTGTCGCTCCACATGCTCATCTGGCGCTGCGCATGGTGCAGCGAATGCAGCCGCCACCACAGCTCAATGCCGTGCTGGCCGCGGTGCAGCCAATAAGCGAAGAAATCAAACACCACCAGGTAAATCAAGAGGCTGACCAGCGCACCATCGCTGACACCGGGCCACAACTGGTCCAAATGAAAGGTGCCCAAACCAGCCACGCGCAGCTGCCCGAAAGCATCGTTGAGCAAAGGACCGAGCAAAAAGAAAAGCGCCACACGAAACAGGCCCAGGCGGTGAATCAGGGTGTAAATCATGTCGGTGCGGATGGTGGAGCGGTCCATCACCGCCTCAACTGGTCGCCAACGCTGCAAGGGTCCAAAGACGACCAGGATCACAAGAATTTCGATGAAACTGTCGGTCAACCACGCCCAAAGGTTCATGACCGCCCCCCTGCCGCGGGCAGCGCTGGGGTCGCGCCATGTTGCGCAATCCAGGGCTTGAACTGTGGATGCTCACGCAAGGTGGCAAAGCAAAAGCCACGTGCTTGCAAACCCACGATCAAGGGCTCGAGAACGGCCGGCGCCCAGGGATCGCGGCGCGACCAGATACCCAGGTGCGCCACCAAAATATCTCCGGCGCGTATGTCGCGCAGCGCTGTCTGCAAGAGCTGTGCATTGGGAAAGCGCTCGCTGGGCAACTCGTCGCCTAAAAATCCGGCCGGCGCCCAGGCAACATGGGCCCAACCGCAGCTGCGTGCAGCCTGCAGCAAGGCGGGCGAGGTTTTCCCCCCGGGGGCGCGAAACAGCGGCAGCGGTGCACGGCCTGTCACGGCTTGCAAGCGGGTGGCGGCTTTTTGAATTTCTGCGCAGTACTGTGCGGCCGTCCAAAGCAGGTCTTTGCCAGCCAGTGGCCCGGCCGAGGGTCGGATTCGAAACCGCATTGCCTGCCCGGGCTCTGCTATATCGGCACGCCAGTAGCTATGGTCATACGTGTGAGAGGCAAACTCATGGCCCTCTGCAGCGCGCGCCTGCCACCAGGCGGCCCAGTCGCTGCCCAGGCTGCCGTTGCCGGTCTGGGTGGCTTCGTTGGCGGCAAAAAAGGTGACTTTGACATCATGCTTTTTCAGCACGTCGGCAATCAAGGGGGCGACCGCCATGTGGCCGGTGTCAAAGGTTAAGTAAACGGGTTTGAGCGCAGCAGCGCCAGATGTTGCCGCGCAAGTGCCGGCGTGCAGGGTCGATCCGGCTGCTGCGAAGACCAGCAGCGCAAGTGCGCGCGAGATGTCAGCGCGGCGCGTGGTCCAGGGTCCAGACGCCATGCGGGCTCTTTCCAACTTTGATCTGTCGCACCATCTTGCCGCTGCTCAGGTCCAACACACTGAGCTTGCCGGCCCAGCGGGAGGTCACAAAAAGCTGCTTGCCGTCGCGCGAGACATCCATGCAGTCCGGCCCGCCGGGCACGTCAAAGTGCCCCACCACGTCCAGCGACTGCAAGTCAATTTTGCTGATGGTGTTGGCCACGCGGTTACTCACCAGGGCATGCCGGCCGTCACCCAGGGCCCTGAAAGCGTGTGCGCCCTTGCCGGTCCTGATGACTTTGCTGCGCACCGGCGCCGGGCCGGAAACGTCATACACCTCGACCGCGTCGCTGCCGGTCAGCGCCACCAGAATGCGTTTGTCGTCGGCCGTGCCGTACAGGTCTGCCGGCATAGGCCCGGTCTTGATGCGCCATTTGATGAGCTGCGTCTTCAAATCCAGCGCAATCAGCTCATCGCTGTCTTGCATGGTCGAGTAAACGGTGCTGCTCTTGCTGTCTATCCAGAGGTGGCTGGGGGTCTTGCCGGTGGCAATGCGCTTGGCCAGCGTCATGTTGCTGCCGTCCCAGCTGAAGATATCGATGTGGTTGAGGCGGTTCGCCGCTGTGACGAACCATTTCATGTCGGGGGAAAAGCGCAAATGGTAGGGGTCGAGCACATTGCGTACCGTGCGCTGGACTGCGGCCGTGCGCGGGTCGATGAAAGTGAGTGAATCCGACAGCGCGTTGGCCACAATCACTGACTTTTCGTCCGGGGTGAGGTACAGATGGTGCGGCTCCTTGCCGGTGGCAATGCGGCGGGTTTCTTTCCAGGTGCTGACATCAATCACGCTGACGCTGTTGTCCAAGGAATTAAGCACAAACAAAGGCGCCGGCGCAGTACCCGGCGCGGCTGCAGCGGCCGCAGAAAAAAGGACAAAAGCAAAGGAAAGAAAGCGGAAGGCAGAAATCACAAAAAACACCTTGTTTGATCAGTGCTTCAGTGTAGCGGTCGGCGACGAAATGCTATGGAGATCTTGCGCAGTCAGCCAGCGCCATTGGCCGGGCGCCAGTTCAGGCGGCAACAGCAAACTGCCGATGCGCGAGCGGTGCAAGCCCTCGACCCGGTTACCCACAGCCGCGATCATGCGCTTGACCTGGTGGTACTTGCCTTCGGTGAGCACCAAGCTGAGCGTCAGCTCGCCGGTCTGCTCGCAGCCGGCAGCACGCACCGGCTTGGGGTCGTCGTCGA
>JAJTGH010000080.1 GCA_021299555.1 Comamonadaceae bacterium | reverse complement strand
GCCGGAGCAGGTGCAGGACGGGGTGCCGGAGCGGGCACAGGCGCGGGTGGCTGCGCAACGATGGCGCCGTCGCAGCCTCTGGCGGCGGTGGCAGGGGTCCACGACGAGTTGCGCCAGCACAGCTCATTGGTGCCGTTCTTCCAAACCAGATCGCCGGTACCGTTTCTCCAGTTGTCTATGGTTTGGGCGCCTGCGGCACTGGCCACAACTGCCGAGGCGAACAACATTGCCACTTTATTGAGTTTCTTCATGGTCTTCCTCTAGAGAGCCGCAGCCGGGCTGCGTGGACTGAATGGACACGCCCTCAGGTGTCCATCACCCGGGGCGCTCGAACCATTGTGCCACAGTGGTTTGGGCGCTCCGCAAGCACCATCCCCCAAACGGCCGGTCGCAAGTGCAATCGCAGGGCCTAAGCCGCCGCGATCCGTTGCGGCCATGCCACACTCGGACCCCACGGAGGGCCAGCTGGGGGGCAGCAGCCGGGGCTTTAGAATGCCCGGTTCGGTGCTTGAGGACAACTTTTTCCAAGCCATCCCCGCAGTGCACCGAGCGCGCACAGCCCGCCAAAATCTCCGAGCGCTTTAGAGACCACGACCCCAGGCCGCCCCTCATGACCCAATTTGCCAAAGAAACGCTGCCCATAAGCCTGGAAGAGGAAATGCGGCGCAGCTACCTCGATTCCGCCATGAGCGTGATCGTGGGCCGCGCACTTCCCGACGCACGAGATGGCCTCAAGCCGGTGCACCGGCGGGTGCTCTATGCCATGCATGAGCTCAACAACGACTGGAACCGGCCCTATAAGAAGTCTGCCCGTATCGTGGGTGATGTGATTGGTAAGTACCACCCGCACGGCGACCAGTCGGTGTACGACACCATCGTGCGCATGGCGCAAGATTTCTCGATGCGACACATGCTGGTCGATGGGCAGGGCAACTTTGGCTCGGTCGACGGCGACAACGCCGCGGCCATGCGCTACACCGAAATCCGGCTGTCCAAAATTGCCCACGAACTGCTGGCCGACCTGGACAAAGAAACGGTCGATTTCGGTCCCAATTACGACGGCTCTGAAAAAGAACCCCTGGTGCTGCCCACGCGGCTGCCCAATTTGCTCGTCAATGGCTCGGGCGGAATTGCCGTGGGCATGGCCACCAACATCCCACCGCACAACCTCAATGAGGTGGTCGACGCCTGTCTGCACTTGCTGGCCAACCCGCAAGCCACGGTAGAGGACCTGATGGAGATCGTGCCGGCGCCCGACTTCCCGACGGCCGGCATCATTTACGGCATGAGCGGCGTCAAAGAGGGCTACCGCACCGGGCGCGGGCGCATCGTGATGCGGGCCAAATGCCACTTCGAAGACATCGACAAGGGGCAGCGCCAGGCCATCATCGTTGACGAGCTGCCGTACCAGGTCAACAAGAAGACGCTGCAAGAGCGCATGGCCGAGCTGGTGCACGAGAAAAAGCTCGAGGGCATCAGCCACATCCAGGACGAATCCGACAAGTCGGGCATGCGCCTGGTCATTGAGCTCAAGCGTGGCGAAGTGCCCGAGGTGGTGCTCAACAACCTGTACAAGCAGACCCAGCTGCAGGACACCTTCGGCATGAACATGGTGGCGCTGGTCGATGGCCAGCCCAAGCTGTGCAATCTCAAGGACCTGATCTCGGTCTTTCTGTCGCACCGGCGAGAGGTGGTGACGCGGCGCACCGTGTTCAACCTGCGCAAGGCCAGAGAGCGCGGCCATGTGCTCGAAGGCCTGGCCGTGGCGCTGGCCAACATCGACGAATTCATCCGGATCATCCGCGAGTCGCCCACGCCGCCGGTGGCCAAGGCCGAGCTCATGGCCAGGGCCTGGGACAGCGCGCTGGTGCGGCAAATGCTCACCCGCGCCCGCGCCGATGGCGGCGTGATCAATGCCGACGACTACCGCCCCGACGGCCTGGCCCGCGAATACGGCATGGGCAAAGACGGGCTGTACAAGCTCTCAGACACGCAGGCGCAGGAGATCCTGCAAATGCGTCTGCAGCGCCTGACCGGCCTGGAGCAGGACAAGATCGTGGCCGAATACAAAGAGGTCATGGCCGAAATTGACGATCTGCTCGACATCTTGTCCAAGCCCGAGCGCGTCTCGGTGATCATCGGCGACGAGCTCAAGCTCATCCGTCAGGAGTTCGGTCAGTCCAAGCTGGGCGTGCGCCGCAGCCAGATCGAACACAGCTCGTTTGACCTGTCCACCGAAGACCTGATCACGCCCACCGACATGGTGGTCACGCTTTCGCACCAGGGCTACATCAAGAGTCAGCCGCTCAGTGAGTACCGCGCGCAAAAGCGTGGCGGGCGCGGCAAGCAGGCCACGGCGACCAAAGAAGACGACTGGGTCGACCAGCTGTTCATTGCCAACACGCACGACTACATCTTGTGTTTTTCCAACCGGGGCCGGCTGTACTGGCTCAAGGTCTGGGAGGTGCCGGCGGGGTCGCGCGGGTCGCGAGGCCGGCCCATTGTCAACATGTTCCCGTTGGGCGAAGGCGAAAAAGTCACCGTGGTGCTGCCACTTACGGGTGCATCACGCAGCTTTCCAGCAGACCACTTTATCTTCATGTCGACCTCCATGGGCACAGTCAAAAAGACCGCGCTTGATGAATTTTCGAACCCGCGCAAGGCCGGCATCATTGCGGTCGATCTTGACGAGGGCGACTTCCTCATTGGCGCGGCACTGACCGACGGCAAACACGACGTGATGCTGTTTTCTGACGGCGGCAAGGCAGTGCGCTTTGACGAGAACGACGTGCGCCCCATGGGCCGCAATGCCCGCGGCGTGCGCGGCATGACGCTCGAAGAAGGCCAAAGCGTGATCGCCATGCTGGTGGCGCAAGGCGAGGCGTCAGAGCCTGACAACCTGGCGACGGCGCGCAACAGTGTGCTCACGGCCACAGTCAACGGCTATGGCAAGCGCACGCCCATCGGGGAATACACCCGCCACGGCCGCGGCACCAAAGGCATGATTGCGATTGCGCAGTCCGAGCGCAACGGCAAGGTGGTGGCCGCCACGCTGGTCCACACCGACGACGAGATCATGCTGATCACCGACCGCGGCGTGCTGGTGCGCACCCGGGTCAGTGAAATCCGTGAACTCGGCCGCGCCACTCAGGGCGTCAAGCTCATTGGCTTGGACGACGGCTCGCAGCTCAGTGGTTTGCAGCGCATTGTTGAAAACGATGCCAATGCAGATGGCGCGGACGAAGGCAACGACGAGGCCCAGACCGACCCACCTGCCCCGTGATGAGCCGCCCCTTCAATTTTTCTGCTGGCCCCGCAGTTCTGCCCGAAGAGGTGCTGCGCACGGCGGCCAGCGAGATGCTCGACTGGCACGGCAGCGGCATGAGCGTGATGGAGATGAGCCACCGTGGCAGGGAATTCATCTCCATTTATGAAGCGGCCGAGCGCGACCTGCGCGAACTGCTGGCGGTGCCGCAGGAATTCAAGATCCTGTTCATGCAAGGCGGTGGCTTGGCTGAAAACGCCATCGTGCCGCTCAATCTCTCACGCGGTGCCATGGACTTTGTGATCACCGGCGCGTGGAGCGAGAAGTCGCAGCAAGAAGCGGGCAAATACGGCCGCGCTCACATCGCCGCCAAGGCCCCAGGCTACACGGGCGTGCCCGAGCCCAAAAGCTGGCAGATTCAAGATGGCAGCAGCTACGTGCACATTTGCAGCAACGAGACCATCCATGGCGTGGAGTTCGTTGAGCTGCCCGATCTCAAGACCCTGGGCTGTGACGCGCCCTTGGTGGTCGATTTTTCTTCGCATGTGTGTTCGCGTCCGGTTGATTGGTCGCGCGTGGGTCTGGCCTTTGGCGGGGCCCAGAAAAACCTGGGTCCGGCGGGCGTCACACTGGTGGTGGTGCGCCAAGACCTGCTGGGCCATGCGCTGCCCATCTGCCCATCGGCCTTTAATTACCAGCTGGTGGCCAAGAATGAGTCGATGTACAACACACCACCCACCTATGGGATCTACGTCGCCGGGCTGACCTTTGCTTGGCTCAAAAGGCAAGGCGGGATCGCAGCCATGCAGGCGCGCAACATTGCCAAAGCCCGGCTGCTCTATGACTTCATCGATGGCTCGCAGCTGTATGTCAACCCTGTGGACAAGGCGGTGCGCTCTCGCATGAACGTGCCGTTTTTCCTGCGCGGTGATGACGGCCAGCCACTGCTCGACCCGACCCATCCGCGAAATGCCGCTTTTTTAGACGGCGCCAAAGCCGCCGGCCTGCTGCAGCTCAAGGGGCACAAGTCGGTGGGCGGTATGCGCGCGAGCATTTACAACGCCATGCCGATCGAGGGCGTGCAGGCGCTGGTGGCCTACATGCGTCAATTCGAGCAGCGGGCATGACGATGCGCAGTCCACTGGATGGCGAGCAGCGAGCCCTCACCCCGGCCCTCTGCCCGGCCCTGCCCCAAAGGCAGAGGAAGCAAATACCCAACGCGCAAAGCTTGAGCATGCCGTCTTTGGCAAAGCCAATATCAGCCGCACCCGCCCCCCTGCCTCTGCCTGCGAAAGAGGGTTGGGGTGAGGGCAGCAACGCCAACTCACGAGCGAGGACCTTGTGACCATGAGCAACACACCGATCCAATCCGATGCCCTGGCCGCTCTGCGCGTGCAGATCGACGCGCTCGACAAGCAACTGCTGCAGCTGCTCAATGACCGCGCCAAAGTGGCCGAGCAGGTCGGTGAGATCAAGCGGGCCGAGGGTTCGCCTTTTTTCAGGCCAGACCGGGTGGCTCAGGTCATCGCCAAGATCCGGCAGTCCAACCCCGGGCCGTTGCATGGCGAGCATGTGGAGGCCATCTGGCGCGAGATCATGTCGGCCTGCCTGGCGCTTGAGGCGCCGCAGCGGGTGGCCGTGCTCGGACCGGCGGGTACGTTTTGTGAGCAGGCAGCGGTCGAGTTTTTTGGCAGTGCAGCACAGCTGATTTACTGCGCCAGTTTTGATGAGGTCTTTCACGCCACCGCAGCCGGCACCTCCCAGTACGGCGTGGTAGGCATGGAAAATTCCACCGAAGGCGTGGTGGCCCGCTCGCTCGACTTGTTTTTGCGCTCGCCAGTGCACGTGGTCGGCGAGGTCAGTTTGCTCATTCGTCACAACCTGCTGCGCCAAAGCGACGCGATCGATGGCATCGAGGTGGTGCTGGCGCATCCGCAGGCCCTGGCTCAGTGCCAGGGATGGCTATCACAGCACCTGCCCAAGGCAGAACGGCGGGCGGTGGCCAGCAATGCAGAAGGCGCGCGGCTGGCGTCCACCAACCCGACTTGGGCTGGCATTGCCAGTGAGCGGGCGGCGGCGCAATTTGGCCTGCACATGGTGCGCCATGCCATTCAGGACGAGGCCTACAACCGCACCCGCTTTGCGGTGATCGCCCTGCCCCAAACCCTGACCACACCCCCGGCCTCGGGCCGCGACTGCACCAGCCTGGTGGTGTCGGTGCCCAACCGGCCTGGGGCGGTGCATGACCTGCTGGTGCCGCTAAAGAACAACGGCGTGTCCATGACGCGCTTTGAATCGCGTCCTGCCAAGTCGGGGCAGTGGGAATACTACTTCTACATCGACATCGAGGGACACATCAGCCAGCCGCATGTGGCTGCTGCGCTCAAAGACCTGCAGCAGTTGTGCGCCTTCTACAAGGTGCTGGGCTCCTACCCGGTCTCGGAGTAAGCCGGCCATGTTCCAACGCCTGGCACTGATTGGCTGTGGCCTGATGGGTGGCTCCTTTGCCCTGGCTGCCCGGCAGGCCGGTCTGGTGCAAACCGTCTGCGGCTACAGCCGCTCCCCGGCGAGCGCCCAGCGGGCGCATGCCTTGGGCGTGGTCGATGGGGTGGCGCCAACTGCGGCCGACTGCGTACGCGGGGCCGACCTGGTTCTCCTGGCGGTGCCCGTGGCTGCTACAGAATCGACATTGACCGGTCTGCTGCCCGCACTGTCACAGCAGGCGTTGATCATGGACGTGGGCTCGACCAAGCTCGACGTGGTGCAGGCGGCGCATGCCGCCCTGGGCGAGCGCATGGAGCAGTTCATGCCGGCCCATCCGATCTGCGGCAAAGAAGTGGCCGGTATCGAGCATGCCGATGCGTTGCTCTACCGCGGCCAGCAGGTCATTGTGACCCCCTTGAAATGCCACGACCGTGCAAAGGTGGAGCGGGCCAGCCAGGTTTGGGCCGCACTCGGCTGCCGGGTCCGCGAGATGGCGCCCGACGCGCACGACCGGGCATTGGCTGCGGTCAGCCATTTTCCGCACATGATGGCCTTTGCCCTCATGCACAGCCTGATGTCGCAAAGCGAAGGCGAAGAGTTTCTCGCTGTGGCCGGCCCAGGCTTTCGCGACACCACGCGCATTGCTGCGGGTGACGCCCACTTGTGGACCGACGTGCTGCTGGCCAACGCCACCGAAGTGATCGCGCAGGCCAAATGGCTGCAGTCGTCCCTGGGCGAGCTGCAGTTCATGCTGTCCAAGCAGGACCGCCAGGGCGTGCGTGACTTCATCGCCCAGGCGAGCAAACGGCGGGCCGCCTGGCACTTGGGCTCACCCGACGAGGACGCCCCGGGCTCCCCCGACTAAAGCACCCGCAGGCCTGGCCGCGACACGACATGTACCAGATCGATTTTCTAGACCTGCCGGCCCTGACCCATGCTCGCGGCAGCGTGCGCCTGCCCGGCTCCAAGAGCATTTCCAACCGCGTGCTGCTGCTGGCCGCGCTCAGCGCCGGGGAGACCGTGGTGCACGACCTGCTGGCCTCGGACGACACCGCGGTCATGCTCACCGCGCTCAGGCAGATGGGCTGCCTGGTCGAACAGACTGGCCACACGCTGGTGATCACCGGTCTGGGCGGAGCGCTGCGCAACAAAAGCGCCAAACTGTTTTTGGGAAATGCCGGCACTGCCATGCGCCCGCTGACTGCAGCGCTGGCGCTGCTGGGTGGCGACTTTGAGCTCTCGGGTGTGCCGCGCATGCATGAGCGCCCGATTGGTGATCTGGTCGATGCGCTGCGCCAGCTCGGCTGCTCGATCGACTACCTCGGCCAGGAAGGCTATCCGCCGCTGCGCCTGCGGCCTGAGCAGCAGTTCAGGCTCGATGCACCGATACGGGTGCGCGGTGATGTTTCGAGCCAGTTTCTCACCGCCTTGCTCATGGCGCTGCCGCTGGTGGCCAGGCAGGACATTGCCATCGAGGTGGTGGGCGAACTGATCTCGCGGCCCTATATCGAGATCACACTCAATTTGCTGCAGCGCTTTGGCATCGCGGTGCGGCGCGAGGGCGGATGGCAGCGCTTTGTCATTCCTGCGGGCAGCCGTTATCAGTCGCCGGGCGATATTTACGTGGAGGGCGATGCCTCCTCGGCCAGCTACTTCGTGGCCCTGGGTGCGATTGCGGCGATCGAGCAACCGATCGAGATTCTGGGCATCGGTTCGGCTTCGATCCAGGGCGACATTGCTTTTGTGCAGGCGGCCGAGCAAATGGGCGCCGCCGTAGAGCTGCAGCCCAACAGCATCCGCGTGCAGCGCGGTGCCTGGCCACTCAAGGCCGTGGATCTGGACTGCAACCACATCCCAGATGCCGCCATGACCCTGGCCGTGATGGCACTGTACGCCCGGGGCACGACCACGCTGCGCAACATCGCGAGCTGGCGCGTCAAAGAAACCGACCGTCTCTCTGCCATGGCCTGCGAGTTGCGCAAGCTCGGCGCCACGGTGGAAGAAGGCGCCGACTTCATAGGCGTCACCCCGCCTCAAGTGTGGAAGCCGGCCTCGATTGCCACCTACGACGATCACCGAATCGCCATGTGCTTTTCGCTGGCCGCCTTCAATCCGGCTCACACCCTGGTGCGCATTGAAGAGCCGCACTGCGTGGCCAAGACCTTCCCGGATTATTTCGAGACCCTGTTCGAGGTTTCGCACACCGAGGCGCAACACATCCCGGTGATCTGTGTGGACGGGCCCACCGCTTCGGGCAAAGGCACGCTGGCTGCGCTGACAGCGCAAAGGCTGGGCTTTCACTATTTGGACTCGGGCGCGCTGTATCGGGTCGCCGCTCTGGCCGCCGAGCGTGCCGGTGTGTCGCTCGACGATGGCGCGGCGGTGGCGGCCATCGCCCGCAGCCTGCCACTGCGCTTCGAGGCCGACCGGGTGTTCCTGGCCGGGCAGGACGTCTCTGACGACATCCGCACCGAGCCAGCCGGCATGGCCGCCTCCAGGGTCTCGGTCCACCCCGAGGTGCGCGCCGCCCTGACAGACCTGCAGCGCGGCTTTCGGCGCCTGCCCGGTCTGGTGACCGACGGGCGCGACATGGGCACCGTCATTTTTGCCGACGCGACGCTCAAGGTGTTTTTGACCGCCAGCGCCGCGCGCCGGGCCCAAAGACGCCATAAGCAACTGATTTCAAAGGGAATTTCGGTTACACTGGCGGCCATTGAGTCGGACCTCAAGGCCCGCGACGAGCGCGATTCCTCGCGCAGCACCGCCCCGTTGAAGCCCGCTCAAGACGCCTTGCTGCTCGACAACTCCGAGCTGTCCATCGAATCGTCGATCGAACAGCTCTTGTTGTGGTGGCAGGGCAAACGGCCCACCTGAGTCCTGTCGCACGTCCAGTGCATTACTCGGGTGGTTCACTCAACCAACCCCGCGGCCCAGCCGCCGCAAGAAACGTCGCCTTCAGTCTTAAAAACGGCCGCAATGGTGCGGACGGAAACCTGTGTGCGATTTGCAAGGAAACCCCATGTCTGAATCTTTTGCCGCCCTGTTTGAAGAATCGCTCCAGCGCTCTGAAATGCGCTCGGGTGAAGTCATTACCGCCGAAGTCGTCCGCATTGACCACAACCATGTGGTGGTCAACGCCGGCTTGAAGTCCGAGTCGTACGTGCCGATCGAGGAATTCAAGAACGACCAGGGCGAACTCGAGGTACAGGTTGGTGACTTTGTTTCTGTGGCCATTGACTCGGTCGAAAACGGCTACGGCGACACCCTGCTCTCGCGCGACAAAGCCAAGCGTCTGGCCTCCTGGATGGCCCTTG